>JBDRHN010000059.1:0-4677 GCA_043816765.1 bacterium
TGAAAGTATCTTGTACACAAGAAAATTTAAACAAAGGATTAAATATCGTGAGCCACGTATCCAACAAAAACACAAACTTGCCGATTTTGAATAATGTGTTGCTGCAAACAACAAATAAAGTTTTAAAACTTTGCGCTACAAATTTAGAAATCGGGGTAACGCATTTGGCGCGATGCAAAATAACGGAGGATGGGGAGATTGCAACCGAAGCGAAAATTTTGGCGGACTATATTAATCTTTTGCCAAAAAATAATGTTGAAATAGAGACCAATGAAAATAATTTATTAATATCTTGCGGAAACCATAAAACACAAATAAACGGAAATCAAACAGAGGATTTTCCTTTAATACCGACAATGGAAAAAGAAAAAGGATATAAAATCAGGTTGGTTGATTTTAAAGAGGCGTTGTCGCAGACGATTTTCGCGGCGTCTTTTAATGATTTGCGCCAAGAAATAAGCGGAGCGTTTTTTAATTTTTCTAACGGTAAAATGACGATAGTCGCAACAGACAGCTATCGTTTGGCTGAAAAAATCATTGATTTTAAACCAATAAATCAGGATGATTGCGAGAGATCTATGATTTTACCGCTTAGAACAATTCAGGAAATTTTAAGAATATTAAATTTAAACGAAGATGTTTTAAATGACGGCGATAATAACGTCGACGTTGATTTGTATGTTGATGATAATCAGATTTTAATGAGCAGCAATAATACAGAGCTGATATCAAAACTTGTTGAGGGGCAGTATCCTGATTACAAACAGATAATACCGCAAGACCCTAAAACGAATATTATTATAAATAAAAATGAATTACAAAAGGCGGTTAAGGCGGCGAGTCTTTTTACTAAGGCTGGAATATATGATGTTGAGTTAAAGGTTTCTGTAAAAAATAATGAGCTTGAGATTTTTTCTGAAAACAGCCAGCTTGGGAGAAATTCTATAAAAATAAGCGCGCAAGTTTCAGGCGAGGATAATGGTATTGTTTTAAATTTCAGGTATTTTTTGGATGGGTTGCAGAATATTAACACAGATCAGGTTTCAATAGATATTATTGATATGGCTACGCCGTGTTTGGCGAGGTCGTATAAGGATGAAAAGGTTGATCAGAATTATTTGTATTTAATAATGCCGATAAGGCAATAGCTATAATGATGCTTATAAATCATTAATTGTTTACAAAAATATATGTCTAAAGTCGTTATAATAATGGGCAGTGAATCTGATAAGGATTTTGCCCAGAAAATTAAAAAGGAGATTGTTTCTCAAACAAAAAAAGTTAAAATTGTTGAGTATGTGGCGTCGGCGCACAAGGTGCCGGAGTTGGTTTTGAATATTGTTAAAAAATATAATAGCGGTAAGGAGAATGTTTGTTATATTACGATTGCGGGGAGGTCTAATGGGCTTTCGGGGGTTGTGGCGGCTAATGCTGTTCATCCTGTTATTGCTTGTCCGCCGTTTAAGGATAAACGGGATTTTCAGATTAATATTAATTCAACCCTTGTGATGCCATCGCAAACTCCTGTTTTGACTGTGATTGATCCGAGCAACGCGGCGAGTGCGGCTTTGAGGATTTTGGGGTTGGGGGATGCGGGGGTGCGGGAAGAGGTTGGGGAGGGGATTGTGGGGATGAAGAGGGGGTTTTTTAACCGCGCAGTTTGACATCTGCACAAAACACCATATTTATGATTATTAAAATATTCACTAATATTAGCCAATTTGATTGATTTATTAGTGTTTTTTTAACCGCGCAGTTTGACATCTGTTTTTTTGTTGGTGTTGTGTGTTTGTTGTTAATATATTATAATAAGACCATGAAACACACTAACCCTCAAAAATTTTCAAAAACAAAGACAGATTCTGCTGGGGATGTTTTGCGCAATGAAAAGATTTTAACAGAAGACAAAAATAACGCTTTGGAGGTTTTAAGTAATTGGAGAGCGGCGCATAGTTATCCAATGCATATTTTTAAAAAGAGGCTAAAAGAAGTTTCTGAAAAAATAGATAAAAATTCGTTATCAGCACAAAGACTTAAGCGTGTTCCATCAATTATAAAAAAACTCAACAGGAGTTATGGTGGGAAAAAAGCCACAATGAAACTTACACAAATGCAAGATATAGCCGGATGCAGAGCAGTAATGCCTAATGTTCAATTAACAAAAAAACTTTATAACGATTATTATACTAAGGGGGATTTAAAACATAAAAAAGTGAACGAAAAGGATTATATTTCTAATCCTAAAAAAGATGGATACAGAAGTATACATTTAATTTACAAATATAATAGCGATAAAGGAAAGAAGTTTTACAACGGTTTGTTGGTTGAGGTGCAAATCAGATCAAAATTGCAACATATTTGGGCTACGGCAGTTGAAACAGTTGGTTTTTTTACAGGACAAGCGATAAAATCAAACGAAGGAGAAGAAGGGTGGAAAATATTTTTTAAATTAATGAGTTCTGCATTTGCAAAAATAGAAAGTTGCCCCACAATATTAAATACGCCGGACGACGAGGAATATCTCTATTTGTTAATAAAGAAGAAAGAAAAAGAGTTGAATGTAGTAACTAAAATGAAAAATTGGGCAGACTCAATTAAGCTTTTTGATGATTTAAAAAATAAAAAAAATTTACATTTCTTTTTGTTGGAGTTAGACACTATTCAAGAAAAATTAACAATATCTGCATATTCAAAACGGCAAGAAGAAAAAGCGATAAAGGATTATATAAATGCTGAGAAGAAAATTTATGGCAAGAAAGAATATGATGTTGTTTTGGTTGGAGCAGATACAATTTCAGATTTAAAAAGGGCATACCCTAATTATTTTTTAGACACAAAAGAATTTATAGTTTATCTTAATAAAATTTTGAATAAATACCCAGTATAAAAATTTTATATTAAAATTATACAACCCTATGTCCAACCAACTAACAAACATTTCTCCAATAGATGGTCGCTACTGCGACCAAGTTTCTGATTTAAGTGATTTTTTTTCTGAGATGGCTTTGATGAAGTATCGGGTTTTAGTGGAGGTGAGGTATTTGATTGCTTTGGGTGATGAGAAGAATGTAAAAGAGGTTAAAAAATTTGATAACAATACAATAAGTTTCTTAGATAATCTGTGGCGGGATTTTGGTATTAACGACGCGAAAGAGATTAAAAAAATTGAAGAGGTTACAAATCATGATGTGAAGGCTGTTGAGTATTTTATAAAAAATAAAATTATCAAACTGGATTTTAATAAGGAGTTTATTCATTTTGCTTTGACATCTGAGGATGTTAATAATTTGGCGGGGGCATTGCAGGTTAAGGATGCTATTGAAAAAGTTTATTTGCCGGCGATTAAGGAGTTGTTGAATAATTTAAAAAAATTGGCGAAAGAAAACAAGGGGGTTGCGCTGCTTTCTTTGACGCACGGTCAGCCGGCTACGCCCACTACGTTGGGCAAGGAGCTGGCTGTTTTTTGTTTTCGGTTGAAAGATCAAATTGAAAAATTAGAAAAAAATAAAGTTTATGGAAAATTAAATGGCGCGAGCGGGTGTTTTGCGGCGCATAATATTGCTTATCCTGATGTTGATTGGATTGGGTTTAGTAAGGTGTTTGTTGAGGGGTTGGGATTGAACTTCAATCCTCTTACAACGCAGATTGAATCGCATGATAGCTTGGTTGATATTTATGGTATCATTTCGCATATTAATAATATTTTGGTTGATTTTGATCGCGACGTTTGGTTTTATGTTAGCCGAGGAATTTTTAAACAAAGAACTGTGAAAGGCGAGGTTGGTTCTTCTACGATGCCGCACAAGGTGAATCCGATTAATTTTGAAAACAGCGAGGGGAATTTGTTGACGGCGAATGCTTTGCTTGGATTTTTTCAAAACAAACTGCCGATTTCTCGTATGCAGAGGGATTTGACTGATAGCACTGTTTTGCGTAATCAGGGGGTGGCTTTTGCTCATAGTTTACTTGGGGTTAAGAGTCTTTTGAAGGGGTTGTCTAAGCTTGAGGTGAATAAAAGCGTTATTAAAAAAGAATTGGAAAATAATCCGGAGGTTTTGGCTGAGGCTATTCAGACGATTTTGAGAAAGGTTGGTTATCCGAAGCCTTATGAAAAATTAAAAGAGCTGACTCGGGGTCAGAAGTTGGATGGGGACGCGATTAAAAAGTTTGTTGAGGGGTTGGATATTGATGATGGGGAGAAGGCGAAGTTGTTGGGGTTGGGGGCTGAGGGGTATGTGGGGTTGGCGAGGGAGTTGGTGGAGAAGTTTGTTTAATTATAACACGGGGTAGGTGCCAGCAATTGCTGGCACCTACCCAATTCGTCATTCCAAATAAATTTTTTAATCTTGTTGTTTTGGTTATTATTAAAAACAATATTATTTTATTTTAACTTATTGTAATGTAATGCCGTAGAAAAATTTTTTGGAATGACGGGTTTTAGGAATTGGACTAATATTAAAAATAACTATGAATCTTCCTTCTCGCGAAAAATGTTTTGAACTAATGGATAAATATAAAATGTATGATAATATAAAGGTCCTATTTAAAAGGGTTGACCGGGTGGCGGTGTTTTTTGCGGGGGAGTTGAAAACGAAAGGGGCTCATGTTGACGAGGATTTGGTTAGCAGGGCGGCGTTGCTTCATGATATTGGCAAAGTTGAGGCAATTGAAGGCGGA
>JBDRHN010000060.1:0-5998 GCA_043816765.1 bacterium
TACTGCAATTTTCATATTTTGGTCAAATTTTCCAAAAATTTTTTCAGCTTAGCTTGGGCTAAACCTCAAAAATTGTTTGAAAAATTTGCCTCAAAATCTGAAAATTTCGTCACGAAACTAATTACGCGACAAGTCTAATATTGAACGGTTTGCGGAAACCAAACGTCCACGTTGGACGTTTGGTTTCCGCAACCCCGCCTTTTCTATGCGCAACGCGCGCGTTAGCGTCTAACTTATTTCCAGTAAAATAGTTTCTTAATAATTATAGCACAAATGAATAATAAGATAAACCATTTTAATTTGCAATAATGCAAATTTTTGATTAAAATTACTAGCAAGAAAATAACCGCCCCTCGCTCCGTCGCAATTTTCAGCAAGGGACTGTGAAAATTTAAGTTTTGAACAAATATGCCAATGAAAAAAGCTGAACTATTCTTTTCCGCGCTTTTGGTCCCCGTTGATTATTTAATGATCGCATTAGCGGCAACAGCGGCTTATGGATTGCGTTTTACGAATTTTATCGCGAACATCAGACCGATTATTTTTACTTTGCCTTTTGGTCGATATTTAACCCTAGTCTTGTTAATAGCAATTGGTTGGCTTGCGGTTTTTGCTGTTTTTAAGTTATATATTATAACTGGGCATAAACGTTTAATTGACGAGATTTTTAAAATTTTTGCCGCCTGCTCTACCAGCATAGCCGCGGTGATTATTTTTATATTTTTTCAAAGAGAGCTTTTTTCATCGCGTTTCATCATTATAGCGATTTGGATTTTTAGTTTTATTTTTGTAAGTTTGGGTAGAATTATTGTGAGAAAAACGCAAAGATATTTTTATAAAAAAAATTACGGAACGCGCAAAGTTATAATTGTCGGCGTTGACAAAACGAGTATTTTAATAGAAAAAGAGTTAAAAAATAATAGAAGCTTGGGGTATGAAGTAATGAAAAAAGTAAAAAATTTTGAAGAGCTTAAAGCGGAAAAAACACCCGATGAAATTATCGCGGCTGACGCGAGTTTGATAAATAAAGAGGAGGCCTCAGAGCTTATAGATTATTGCAATGAAAATCATATTAGTTTTAAATATGCGGCGGATATTTTTAAATCGACAACAAATATTGAAATAGGGATTATCGCAGGGGTTCCCATCATTGAATTAAAAGAGACAAAACTGGAGGGCTGGGGGAGAATTTGGAAAAGATTGTTTGATATTGCAGTTTCGTTTTTTTTAATTGTTTTATTTTTTCTGTTCCTTGCCGTAATAGCCATTTTTATTAAATTAGATTCAAAAGGTTTTATTTTTTTCTCATACGAAAGAGTTGGAGAGCGCGGAAAAAAATTTAAATATTTTAAATTCCGTTCAATGGCGCAGGATTCCCACAATTTGCGTTTTGATGAAAATTTTCAAAAAAAATACGTTAACTTAAGGGCAGGTTCTCCAATGATAAAACTGCAAGACGACCCGCGCGTCACAAGAGCGGGAAAATTTCTTCGCCGCTACAGTCTTGACGAATTGCCTGAATTATTTAATGTGTTTATTGGAAAAATGAGTTTGGTCGGACCGCGTCCACACGAAGTTGAAGAGGTTGGCAAATACGAAAAACGCCATAAAAAGGTTTTGGCAATAAAGCCTGGAATGACAGGACTTGCCCAAATATCCGGGCGAAGTGATTTGGATTTTGAAGAAGAGATCGGGTTGGATACTTTCTATATTGAAAATTGGTCAATGGCGCTTGATTTATGGATTTTAATAAAAACGCCGATTGTTTTATTGAAGAAACGAAAAGCGCTATAGAAAATATTATATTGATAATATGGCTAATATTGCACTAGTCCACGACTATTTAACTCAACAGGGCGGAGCGGAGAATGTTTTTAAAATATTCATGGAAATATTTTCTGATGCTCCGATTTATACTTTTTTTTATGACTACAAAAAGTTTGAATATATTTTAGCAGGGAAAAAAATTCACTCTTCTTTTTTGCAAAAGATTCCTCTCATCGCAAAGCACTATCGCTGGACGCTTCCGTTTATGCCTAAGATAACTGAAAGTTTTGACTTTTCATCTTATGACATTGTGCTTTCCAACACCTCAGCTTTTTCCAAAGGAATAATTACCAACCCAAAAACAAAACATATCTGCTACTGCCACACACCAACTCGTTATCTCTGGATTGATTCAGAAGAGTATGTCAGAGAATTAAAATATAATCATTTAGTCAAACGGATTATTCCGTTCTTGCTTAAAAATTTGCGGCAATGGGATAAAAAAGCGGCTGGCAGAGTTGATAAATACTTAACAAATTCCCTAGAAGTCCATGAAAGAATTAAAAAATATTACAAC
This sequence comes from bacterium, assembly GCA_043816765.1. Classification (GTDB taxonomy): domain Bacteria; phylum Patescibacteriota; class Patescibacteriia; order JBDRHN01; family JBDRHN01; genus JBDRHN01. The sequence continues at coordinate 2,345 of JBDRHN010000060.1, forward strand.
AGAGACAGTCAAGTGATATATCCGCCAGTTGATGTTGATAATTATTATCTAAGCGATAATGTTGAAATTGATCCGGCAAAAGGATATTATCTAATTGGCGGAAGATTGGTTTCCTATAAACGTTATGATCTCGTGGTTATTTCTTTTAATAGAATGGGGATAAAGCTGAAAATATTCGGCGAAGGTCCCGAAGAACAAAAATTAAAAAAAATGGCTCGCGCTAATATTGAATTTTTAGGCAGAATAAACGAAAAACAAAAACAAGAATTAATGTCTAAATGCATCGCTTTTGTCCATCCGCAAGTAGAAGATTTTGGAATCACTCCAGTTGAAACAATGGCGTCTGGCAGACCCGTAATCGCATATCGCGCCGGCGGTGTCAAGGAAAGCGTGGTTGACGGCATTACGGGTGAATTTTTTCCCGAGCAGACATGGGAGTCTTTGGCAGAAACAGTAATAAAATTCAGACCCGAAAATTTTGATCCGCAAAAAATCCGAGCGCAAGCTGAGAAGTTTGGGGTTGAACGGTTTAAGCGGGAGATTAGGGAAGCGGTTTTAGAGGATTAATCACTGATTATTTTATAAATTTTCAATTTCTAATTTTCAATTTTCAATCAATTTTCAATGAAAAAATTTTCAAACATCCGCTGATTCTGAGTTGTCTCCTCAGGACACTCAGAACCAACCGCGATTACCGCTTTTAATTTTTAAATTTTAAACTGTCATTTTTCATTTTGATATTTACATTTTACATTTAACCCATGAACATCATCATAGACATCCGTTGTCTCCTTGAACCCGACTACAGCGGAGTTCCGGCATATGCATACAATTTATTGCAAAATTTATTAAAAATTGATCAAAAAAATCAATACTATTTGTTTTACAATAAATCTGAAAAGCATTCAGAGATTATAAAAAAAATCGGCCAGCTTAATAATTTATCAAATTATCCAAATGTAAAATTCGTTGACTTTCATTATCCGAATAATTTTTTAAATTTTTCATTAAGATTTTTGAAATATCCTAAACTAGATAAAATAATTGAGAAAAAAATTGGAGCAAAAATTGATGTCTGGTTTTCGCCGAATTTGGGGTTTGTGAATTTTTCCCATCGGGCAGGTTCGGCGATGTCGCCGAACCTGCCCGATGGTTTCAAATTTATCCTAACAATCCACGATCTCTCCTTTGAACGTCATCCAGAATTTTTCGCGTCCAAGAAAAATTTTGGCATAAATTATATTCGCGGGCGTTTTTGGCACAAATATGTGGGAGCGAAAAAAGTATGTAAGCAAGCCGACAAAATTATCGCCGTGTCAGAATCGGCAAAAAACGATTTGATGGATATTTATAAAATTCAAGAAAATAAAATTAGGGTTATTTACGAAGGGGCTAACGCAAGTTATGAGTCAAAAGTTGAAAGTCAAAAGTTAAACGAAGAAGAATTTATTCGCTCCGCGGGAGTCTCTCAAGCGAGGACTCCCGCGTGTTCCGCGCTGGAGCCCCCTTCGGGAGACTCCAGCGGAGCATCTGTTAAAAAGAAATATAATTTACCTGAAAAGTTTGTTTTATTTTTAGGAACGCTTGAACCGAGAAAAAATATTTCCAGTATTATACGCGCGTTTGAAAAATTGTCTTCAAGCAAAGAAACCGAGCACCCTATGGGGTGCTCGGTTTCCAGTCATCTTTACTCCGCGTGTTTTTCCACACCGGAAAATTACCATCTAATCATCGCAGGAAAAAAAGGCTGGCTTTACGATGACCTATTCAAACTCGCGGAAAAAAGCAAAGCAAAAGACAAAATAAAATTCATCGGTTATGTGTCGGAAGAAGACAAGCCCGCGCTGTATAAACTAGCATCTCTTTTTGTCTTCCCGTCTTTTTACGAAGGCTTCGGTCTCCCGCCCTTGGAAGCGATGGCATGCGGCACGCCTGTAATAACCAGCGCCGTTTTTTCGCTCTCCGAAGTCGTCGGCGACGTAGGGATTTTAGTTGATCCTTATGACGTCAACGAACTCGCTCAAGCGATGCAGATGGTTTTAGACGATGAAAAGTTGCGCGAGAGGATGATTGAAAAAGGGTTGAAAAGAAGCGAGATGTTTAGCTGGGAAAAAGCGGCGGGGGAGAGCTTGGGGGTGTTTGATTCCAACACCCCCCAAAAAATCCTCATAGACGCCCGAATGGCCGGAACGCAAAACGCCGGCATCGGGAGGTCTATTGAGGAATTAATAAAAAATTTAATTAAAATAGATACCGAAAACGAGTATTATCTTTTTTTAAATAAAGAAAATTTTTTTCTTTCTGACAAATGGTTGAACATTTCAGATGAAAAAGAATTGAATTTTTCGGGCAGGTGCGATGATGTTGCCGCACCTGCCCGAAAAATTCACAAAATATTAATTGACGCGCGGCGGTATACATTAAAAGAGCAATTAATTTTGCCAAAAGAGATTAAAAAAATTAAACCTGACCTTGCGTATTTTCCGCATTTTAATGTCCCCTTTTTTTATCGAGGAAAGTTCATCATTACAATCCATGATTTGATATGGATAAAATATCCGCGTCCAAGAAAAGAGATTTCAACGTTGGGACCGTTTTTATATGGGATTAAAAATTTTTTTTCCAAAATAATTTTTAAATCGGCGATTGAATGGGCGCAGACAATAATAACGCCGACGGAATTTATAAAAAAAGACATAGTAGATTTTTATAAAATCAACCCAGATAAAATCAAAGTTGTCAACTGGGGAATTGATAATGGCGGGGAGCAAAAATTTTTACACGAAAATCAAGAAGAAAAACACATTTTTTCAACACAAAGAATATCTGACAACGCGCTGGAAAAGTGCTATAATATTAACAAACAATATTTTTTGTATGTCGGCAGCGCTTATCCGCACAAAAACCTAATTTTTTTGCTGGAGGTTTTTAAAAATATTAACGATAGGGTTAGGTTGGGCGGTGTTGGGCGTGATGAGAATCTTGACCAACAAAATCCATCCAGTCCTCCTTTGCGAGGGGGGGGAGATTCTGATTTTCAGCTTGTTTTAGCTGGAAAAGACAGTTATTTTTACCAAAAATTAAAACAAAAAGTTAAAGAATTGAATCTTGAAAATAAGGTTATTTTTACGGGATATGCCAACGACGAAGATCTGAATTTGTTGTATAAAAAAGCTTTCGCGTTTGTTTTTGCATCACTGCTTGAAGGATTCGGATTTCCACCGCTTGAAGCGATGAGATTCGGCGTGCCGGTTCTGAGCTCAAACACATCTTGTCTGCCGGAAATTTTCGGCGATGCTGTTTTATACTTTAACCCGACAAATAAAAAAGATTTAGAAGAGAAAATTTTATCAATTATAAATAACCAAGATTTGCGCGAAGAATTAATCCAGAAAGGATTTGAACAAGTAAAAAAATACGATTGGAAAATTTGCGCGGAAGAATATTTGGATATTATAAATATACAAACATATCGTCATATGCCCGATAAAGATACAATAGACTTGTCGCGTAAAAATACCTGTCATTCTGAGCGACTTTTACCGTAAAAATGAAAAAAATATTAAAACTGAATAAATTAAGCGAAGAATCCCGCGGCTGTCGCAACCGCAATGGGATTCTTCACTTGCTTCTGTTCGCTAATAAGTTTTGCGA
>JBDRHN010000061.1:0-7401 GCA_043816765.1 bacterium
TGTGGAATTAAATAAACCAATTAAAACAGAATAATATCGCGTTAAAAATAACCTGCGGCGGCAAGATTAAAAATTTATTTGGAATCCAGGAGGAATTGCAAGAACTCCTGGATTCCAGATAAATTTTTTCTAGCGCATTAAGCAACTTTTACTTAATATTATACTTTAAATAAAGTAAAATAATATTATTAAATTTCATGAGAAAAAATTTTCTGGAATGACAGATTGAGATGTTGAATTTTAATTATTTACGTTGACAGATATTTTGCATTGGTTAAATTGCGTATGAGCCGTTTTTACCCATGGATTCCAGATAAATTTTTTCGGTGTATTGATTGAGCCTTGTTAATATCAGACTTTAGCTAAAATAAAAATGTCTGTTCGATGGCGATGAAAAAAATTTTCTGGAATGACAGGTGCAACTATAGTTATTAATTATTTGTATAATATTTCATAATATTAACCATGCCCCCAAAATACCAAAACAAAACCTTCAAATTTTCAAAACTCACCGACGCACAAGTTGAAAAATTATTAAAAGAAAACAACATCGGACTATCTATTAACGAAGCGCGCGAGATTGAAAAAAATATTTTAAAACGTCCGCCGACACTCGCCGAACTCATAGCTTTTTCAATCCAAGGAAGCGAACATTGCTCATACCGCAGCAGTAAAAAATATTTATCACTCATGCCCACAGACGGACCAAACGTAATTCAAGGACCAAAAGAAGACGCCGGCATTGTGGAAATAGCAAGAGATGGAAAAGAGCGCTATGGCATAGTTATGGGTCACGAAAGTCATAATCACCCCAGCCAAATTGTGCCTTACGAAGGAGCCGCCACGGGAATTGGCGGAATTGTTCGTGATATAGTTTGCATGGGCGCAAAAGTTATCGCCGTTGCCGACCCCTTGAGATTTGGCGGCATAAAAACCAACAAAACCCGTTGGATAGCGGATAACGTTGTAAACGGAATCGCCGGATACGGCAATCCGATCGGAGTTCCAAATATAGGCGGAGATGTTTATTTCAACAAAAGCTACGATGATAATTGTCTGGTCAATGTGGTCGCCCTCGGCATTATAAAAGAATCAGAAATTATTCATTCCTGTGCTCCAAAAAACAGCGTTGGATATAAAATGATTTTAGTCGGAAAACCGACTGACAATTCCGGTTTTGGCGGAGCGTCTTTTGCGTCCTTTGAGCTTGACGACAAAGAAAAAGAAAAAAACAAAGGTGCCGTGCAAGAACCAAACGCGTTTTTAAAACGCCATTTGATGGAAAGCACTTATGATTTATTTAAAGTTTTAAGAAAGAAAAAACTGTTCAAACGAGTTGGATTTAAAGACCTTGGCGCGGGAGGAATAATTTGTGTTACGTCCGAAATGGCTGAATCAGCCGGTTGCGGCGCGGAAATTGACATAGAAAAAGTCCATGTCGGTATGGATAATTTACCCCCCCATGTTACGCTTTGCGCTGAAACACAAGAAAGATTTTTGTGGATAGCTGATGATAAAACAGCGCAGTTAATTTTAGATCACTACAACAACAAATGGGAACTGCCAAAAGTAAGCTCCGGCGCTCGCGCGTCAATCATCGGCAAAGTTACAGACGGGAATTATGTTGTTAAATATAATGGCGTAAAAATTGTAGACATTGAACCAAAATCTCTTTGCGGAGGCTTGCGATATGACAGAAAAGTTGAAAGACAAGAAATAAAAGGAAAAGAAGAAAAAATTCTAGCACCCAAAAATTTAAACGACCTGTTGAAAAAAGTTTTAGCGCACGAAAATGTGGCCTGCAGAGTTCCTATTTTTGAACAATATGACAAACAGGTGCAAGGAAACACGATCATTGAAAGCGGACAAGCCGACGCCGGCGTGATGGCGCCGCTCGTAGAGACGCATTGCAATGCGTCTCTACAAAAGATTGGCATTGCTCTCTCTGTTGACGCCAACCCGCGCTATGGCTTGATTAGCGCGTACTGGCAATCTGCCAACGCCGTTGTTGAATCAATGCGCAATGTCACAGCAGTAGGCGCTTACCCGATAGCTTTAACCGATTGTTTAAACTACGGCAACCCGGAAAAACCGGAACAGATGGCAAAGTTTGTTGAAGGGGTAGAGGGCATAGCCGACGCGTGTAAAAATATTCATTTAAAAATCAGTAAAAAATCAGCGACCCCCATCATCTCTGGAAACGTCAGCATGTATAACCAATCAAAAACAGGCACATCAATCACGCCGTCAGCGGTTATCGCGTGCCTTGGGAAAATCAATGATTATAAAAAAGCAATAACAATGCGATTCAAAAAATCTAACAGCGCGATTTATTTAATCGGACAAAGAAAAGACGAACTAGGCGGATCGGTCTATTATGATTTATTCAATAAACTTGGAGTAAATATTCCCAAGCCAGATTTTGCAGAAGTTGAACAAGAAATTTATGCAGTTACCGACGCAATTGAAAAAAGTTTAATTTTAGCATGCCACGACATTTCAGACGGAGGGATGGCAACAGCACTCGCTGAAATGTGTTTTGATGTTCCGACGGTTGGGAAAGAATATGATAAAGTTGGCATTGAGGTTGAGTTGAACAAATGTAGAGACGAGGCACTGCCTCGTCTCAGATCGGAAACGAGGCAATGCAATTCCGAGACGAGGCACTGCCTCGTCTCTACAAACACAAACGAGTCCGTTATTATTAATTTATTTTCCGAGACCGGCGGTTTTATTCTGGAAGTTGAACAAAAGAATATTAAAAAATTTGAAAGCCTAGTTAAAAAATACAAAAAAATTAAATTATTCAAGATAGGAAAAACAACCAAAGAGCCGAAATTTGTCGTTAAAAATGATGATGAAAATCTTATTGATTTGGATGTGTTAAATATTGAAAAAGTTTGGTTGGAAGGGTTGAGGGATAAAATGTAGGGTTTGCGCCATCACATCATTTATGATACGATTATGATATGTAAATGATACGATTTTATGGATTCAAAAATTTTAAACAAAAGACAAGACAAGATATTAGAAATTCTTGACAAAAGAGACGGTCTTGGAATTTCAGAAATATCAAGCGAGTTAAAAATAGTTTTTAAAACTATTGCAAAAATAACGATAAACAGGGACTTGAAAGAACTGGTTAAACAAGGCTGCATTACAACCGAAGGAAAGGCAAGAGCCGTAACCTATAAATTGTCTCCCCATTATAATCTTATCCGTCCTATAAATATTGAGAAATATTTTAAAATAGAAGCGGATAGGCGAGAAGCAAAGAAAAGTTTTGATTTTAATATTTTTATTTTATTGAAAAATGATATTTTGACGGAGGATGAAAAACAGCATTTGGATGATTTGAATAATGAATATAGAAAAAATATAAAAAAAATTTCTCTTACTATTAAAAAAAAGGAACTAGAACGGCTAATTATTGAACTAAGTTGGAAATCGTCAAAAATTGAGGGCAATACTTACACTCTTTTAGAAACCGAAGTTTTAATAAAGGAGGGCAGAGAAGCAAAGGGGCATGAAAAGCAAGAAGCGGTCATGATTTTAAATCATAAAAAAGCATTAGATTATATTGTTAAAAATAAAAGTAATTTTAAAAAAATAACCATAAGAAAGATTGAGGATGTCCACTGTTTACTTACACAAAATTTAGGAATATCAAAAAATTTAAGAAAAACGGCAGTTGGAATTACGGGGACAAAATATATGCCATTTGATAATCAACATCAAATACGCGAAGCGATGGAAAAAACGTGCGATGCAGTTAATGCTTTTGGCAGTTCTTTGTCAAAAGCGATAATTTTATCAATTTTAATCGCTTATATACAGCCGTTTGAAGACGGCAACAAAAGAACCAGCCGGCTTATGGCAAACGCAATTCTTTTAGCTTATGATATGTGCCCGCTATCATACAGAAAAATGGATGAAGTTGAATATAAAAAAGCGGTAATTCTTTTTTATGAACAGAATAATTTAAGTTATTTCAAAGAGCTATTTATTGAACAATTTGAATTCGCCGTTAAGAATTATTTTAGGATATAGCTAGTTTAATGTTTTTATGAAAATATTATGACTATTACAAATGTAAAACCTGAAATAAAACAAAAAATAAAATCAATTTGCGTTAAAGAGTTTAAAGGAATTGATCATTTACCTGATAATATTTTGATATTAAAAAATAATGCCAACATTATTCAAAAATAAATACCGTGTTGATTCAACGCGCATGAAAGGCTGGGATTATTCACATAGCGGTTATTATTTTGTAACGATTTGCGCCAAAGATTGTAAGTGTTATTTTGGCAAGGTTGCAGAAGATAAAGTGATATTGTCAAACATTGGTAAGATTGTTTCAGATGAGTGGTTAAAAACAAAAGATATTAGAGAAAATGTGGTATTGGATGAAATGGTAATAATGCCGAACCATTTGCATGTAATTAGTTATTGTGTAAAAACTCGTTTTTAACGTAAAATTAAGTTTGGGGCTTTGCTAATGTTAGCATCATTACGCAGAACTACGCAGAATTTGACGCAGAAAAACGCAGAAATTACACAGGAACTAATTATAGGTATTTTTGATGACAGCAACGTTGTAGAGACGCATTGCAATGCGTCTCTACAACAAGCGTCGTTGCCAAACATAAATAATTTATTTACCCCAATTGGCGGTAATTACAAAAATGAATTTGGACCGCAAAGGAATAATCTTTCTTCAATAATTCGAGGTTTTAAGGGGTCAGTCAAAAAACAAATTAACGAAAAATATGGTGGAAATTTTTTCAGCTGGCAATCACAATTTTACGACCATATTATCCGCAATGAAATTTCGTTAAATAAAATTAGAAAATATATTATTGATAATCCATTTCGTTGGCATTTAGATAAAAATAATCCCGAAGGATTGTGGATGTAAGTTGATTAACGCAAATAGTAGAGACGCATTGCAATGCGTCTCTACAAAGAAGAAAATTTATGCATAAAAAAACAGCAATAATCAGCGGCGGAACAGGCGGGATAGGAAAAGGGTCGGTTTTACAGCTTTTAAAAGACGGATTTAACATCGCGACTTTTTCAACCAACAAAAAACACTGCGATTCACTCAGAAAAGAATTAGGCCAACAATATGATCCCAAACGTTTTTTGGTTATGCCCGCCGATGTTGCCAACGAAAATAGTTTAAATTTATTTATTAAAGAAGCAATAAAAAAATTTAAAAAAATTGATGTTTTAATAAATAACGCAGGTGTTGGATATTTTTCAGATTGCGACAAGGTAGATATGACTAAATTTCAGAAAATGATATCAATAAATATTGTCGGCTTGGCGCTTTTGACAAAATTAGCAGTTCCGTTTATGAAGAAGAATAAATCTGGGCTAATAATCAATGTAGCATCAATTTCCGGAAAAAGAGCTTTTACAAATGGTGAATTTTACAGCGCCACAAAATTTGCGGTTATGGGGTATTCAGAAGGTATAAGAAGCGAATTATCTGCTCACAAAATAAAAGTTGCAACAATATGTCCGGGCATGATAAAGACTAATTTTTTTACTGAAGAGGAACTGGAAAAAAGAAAAAAAGTATGGAAGAAAGATCAGATTCAAATGTTAGAGGTTGAAGATATAAAAAAGATAATAAGTTTAATCTGCAATCAATCTGAACATTGCGACGTGCAAGATATAACAATAATGCCATTTTAAATCGTTTAAATTTGACAAAATAGCAGTAATATGTATAATACTATTATACATATACATTATATAAATGTATAATATTAGTTTTTTATATTATGTATTATTCAAGAGCAATTGAACCAAAAATAAAGGACAATTTAGATAATGATGAAGCGATAATTATTACGGGAATGCGCCGTGTCGGGAAAACATCATTAATGAAAAAAATATTTGAAGATTTGTCGAAAAATAAAATTTGGTTTGATTTTGAAAATCCTTTAGATATTAAATACTTTGAAAGCATTGATTATAATGATATTTATTCTAATCTTGCAGACAAGGGAGATTTAGATAAAAATAAACGGATTTATGTTTTTATTGACGAGGTACAGCATTACCCGGAAATAAGCAAAATAGTAAAATATTTGATAGATCATTATAAAACAAAATTTGTCCTAACAGGTTCGGCAAGTTATTATTTAAAAAATTTATTTCCCGAAAGTCTTGCGGGGCGAAAAATTATTTTTGAATTATATCCTTTGGATTTTGAGGAGTTTTTAATTTTCAAAGGAGAAGATATTTTAAAATATCGCAAAATAAAAAATAAAAAAAATATCAGCCAGCTGGATTACGAGATATATAATAAGTATTATAATGAATTTGTGGAATGGGGAGGTTTTCCTGCTGTTGTTTTGCTGGACAGAGCAAATAAAAAAGAACAGATGTTAAAAGATATTTTTAGTTCTTATTATCAAAACGAAATAATAGGGCTTTCAGATTACCGTAAAAATGAAAAAATTCGCGATTTGATTTTACTTTTAGCATCCCGCGTCGGTTCGCAATTGGATTTAGTAAAATTATCCCAAGAGCTTGGGATTAACAGGACTACTGTATATTCATATTTATCATTTTTACAGGCAACTTACTTCATCCATTTGCTCTCTCCTTTTTCAAAAAGCATTGATCGCGAGGTTTCGGGCAGTCAAAAGGTTTATTTTTGCGATAATGGAATTTTAAAAATAATTACAAACTTAAATTCCGGGCAGATTTTAGAAAATGCTGTTTTTAATCAATTAAAAACAAAGGGGCAGTTAACTTATTTTAGGAAACCCTCGGGCGCGGAAATTGATTTTGTATTGGATAAAAAAAATGCGTATGAAGTTAAAACTACTGCGACCGCGTCGTATGCGGGCAACCTAAAAAGATCAATGGGAACAGCAAAATTAAAAGAGGGTTTTATGATTTCTAAAAATTTTGTTTCTGGAATAGGTGATGTGATTTTTGGAGAATTTTTATAATTTTTTATTTTTTATGAAAATATTAATTTTTCTTCATGGTACAACAATTATGCACAAAAATGCGGTTGGGAAGACTCGGGAAGAACGAGTTAAATAAAGTTTGAATCGCGAGGAGTCGGTTTTAGACTATGACTCATATGTTCCCATTGATAAAGCTGTTGAAAAATTAAATTGTTGGAAACGGCAAGGAGCAGAAATTATCTATTTAAGTTCGCACGAATTAGAGGCGGATGCAGAGAAAGATAAAGAGGTGCTTAAAAAATATAATTTCCCAGAAGGAAATATATTAGACTTGTCGCGTAATTAGTTTCGTGACGAAATTTTCAGATTTTGAGGCAAATTTTTCAAACAATTTTTGAGGTTTAGCCCAAGCTAAGCTGAAAAAATTTTTGGAAAATTTGACCAAAATATGAAAATTGCAGTA
>JBDRHN010000062.1:0-5359 GCA_043816765.1 bacterium
TATCACATTCTTAGCTAGAATTACAGTAAAAAAAGTGGATAACCCGCATCAAAAATATTCATAATTTTTATCTAAATTTTCTGATTTTTATTAAATTGTCAAAGGGCTTTTTAGACAGCCTGTCCGGTCGGAATGACATTGCCCGGCTATGAATGGCGAAAATTAATCTTTTTTGCTTATAAACTTTTCTCTATAATTTTATCAATAATCCCATACTTCAACGCCTCTTTCGGCGTCATAAAACAATCACGGTCAGAGTCTTCTTCTATTTTTTTAAGCGGCTGTCCTGTGTGGGCGGCTAAAATTTTATTTAGCTTATCTTTTATTTTTAAAATATGCTCGGCGTGAATTTTAACATCAGCGGCTTGGCCTTCTGTTCCTCCCATTACCTGATGAATTAAAATCTCGGAGTTTGGCAAAGAAAAACGTTTGCCTTTAGCTCCCGCCGCAAGGAGCGTCGCTCCCATGCTCGCCGCTATGCCAATGCAGATTGTCTGCACGTTTGGCTTTACATAACTCATTGTATCATAAATCGCCATTCCCGCGGTAACAGAACCGCCGGGAGAATTTATGTAAATTTTAATATCTTTCTCTTTGTCTTGGCTTTCTAAAAATAAAAGCTGGGCAATAATGCTGTTTGCCACAAGATCATTTATCGGTCCGCCCAAAAAAATAACTCGGTCCTTTAAAAGGCGCGAGTAAATATCATAGGCGCGTTCACCCATGCCGGATTTTTCTATTACTGTTGGTATTAAGTTCATAGGGGTTTCAAGTTAAAATTTAAAATTTAAAAATGTTAAGGAGTTACCCTTTTTATTCCTTCCAATTTATCAAAATCGGTATCATAACTGTAAACTTCTTTAACCCCCCCTTTTATAGCAAAAACAACATTAAAAGCATCGGCAAAAGATAATTTTTTTTTATCAACGTAGATATTCATAGCTTTGCGAAACACCTCTTTGTCTGCTAATTTCAAACCTCTTAAATTAAGAATGGGAGTTAAAAATTTTCTTATGTCTTGCCTTGGCGTATTATAAAAACTTTCCAATGTAAAAATCACTTCAAACATAACAAGAGATGAAGTTGTTACTTTTTCCTCGTTTTTTTCCACTCTTTTTAAAAGCCTTAAAACTTTTTGAGCTTTCTCTTCGTCATCATTTGTAAGGTATCGCAAAAAAAGATTAGTATCTATAAATCTCATAAATTATTTAATATTTTTCTTGGCTTATTTTTTAGCCATTTCTTTTTCAAAATGGCTCCTTGTTTTTGAAAAATCCTCGGGACGTTGTCTCGGCTTCACTTTCCCGAAATTATCTTCTATCGCAACAGAGGGATTTATGAATACTTTGCCTTTTTCAATCTCAAATTCTATATAATTTTTTATTTTTACCCCTAAATATTCTCTAATATATTTAGGAATAGTAATCTGCCCTTTTTGAGTAATTCTTGTTGTATTAATTTTAGCCGTTGCTTGCATACTTTTTGTATTGTTTTAATTTTAAGTAATACTTAATTATATTGTATTACTTTTGTTAAAAAAGTCAAGACTCTAAAATACGTAGTCAATAGATAATTTTACATCTTAGACAACCATCACTCTATTCTTAATCTTCACAATTTGCCCTTTTGCTGAGAATCCCGCCGCTTTGGCGTGTCCTCCTCCGCCTATCATTTTAGCTAATCTTGAGACATCAATCAATTTATTGTTGGTTCGGATGCTTACGGTAATTTCTCCGGGATTTTTTTCTTTTATAAAAAAAATTACTTTGTGTCCAGCTAATTTATTAAGGAAATTCGCCATGCCCTCAATTGTCTCTTTCGCGGCATTATATTTTTGCAAATCTTCATGCGTAACATAGGTATAGGCGGCATTATATTTTTTATTTTGTTTTAGCCTTGAAAGAACTTTCCCCCAAAGCCTTAGAGAAGTTAATGATTTATTTTTGTAGGTATTTTTAATAATTTTTGGCAACCTTCCGCCGTGAATTAATAAATATGACGCGACGTTCATTGACTCAACCGTCGTTGCCGCATTGGAAAAATTGTCAGAATCGGCGATAATTCCAGCCAAAAGGCAGTTCGCCATCTCTTTTGTTATATAAACTTTATTATATTTGAATAAATTATGAATTATTTCAGAAACAGATGACGCGTCACCATCAACCAAATTAATGTGTCCAAAGTGATTATTGCTTTTGTGGTGGTCAATGTTTATTAAAAAAACTTTCTCTTTGGCTTTTTCTAAATAATTTTTAATTCCCGAATATTCCAAAGAGCCGGTATCTAAAACCAAAATCAAATCAAAAACCTTTATTTGCATTTCACTGATATTATCTGTAATTTTATCTATTCCGGATAAATAATTAAAGTTTTCAAAAATTTTATCAATATTAAAAATAGTATGAGTTTTTTCAATACTGTCAAAATAACAACTAAGCGCGCAAATAGCTCCGAGGCAATCTTCATCGGGGGCTTTGTGTCCCACCATCAAAATATTGCTAGCTTGCTGAATTTTTTGAAAAATATCTGTTAACTTGTCTTGATATTCAAGCATAGTTCAAAAATAAAAATAGACAATCTTCATCGGATTATCTATTTTAATCACCTTGAACAGCATTGTCAATGGCTTGTTCAATTACTTGCGCTTTTTCTTCTGTAAAGTCGGTAAAAAACTGCAAATGAGGCATTGGCTTCATTTTAAGCCGTTTGTTTAATAATTTTTGTAAAAACCCTTTTTTTTTATTTAATATATGAAGAACTTTTGCTCTTTTTGCCATTGGCAAAATGCTTATCCAAATTTGCGCCCAGTGCAGATCTTCTGAAACTTTGACCCCGCTAATTGTCGCGAGACAGTCAAGGGGGAATTCTATTTCTCGGCTGAATATTTCTCCCAGTTCATAATGTATATTTTCATTTATTTGTTCAATCCTGTGTTTTGACATAATGCTATAAATTTATGCAGGGTGGGGGGACGCTCGGCGTCCCGCTGGACGCCAAGCGTCCAATGCGCGATTATAACTTTACCGCCTTCTTCTCTTCCCGATAAAACTCCAAAACATCCCCCTCTTCAATCGGCGTTTTTGATTCAATTTCCAATCCGCATTCTTGGCCGAACGCGACTTCGTTGACTTCTTCTTTCCCATTTTTTAAATTGACAAATTTTGTTTTGCCGATAGCAACATCGTTTCTCCAAATACTTATCTCCGCTTTTTTCTCTATCTTTCCACGCTCAACCTTGCCGCCAACAATCTGATTGTCTTTATTTTGTTTAAATAATGCAAGGACTTTAAATTGCCCCAAGTCATGCTTAATAATTTCTGGAGAAATTTTCGCTTCAATTTTGGTTTTAATATCATCTAATAATTTATAAATAATCTTGTAATGTCCAATTTCTATTTTTTTGTCATCCGCGAGCATTTTTGCCTGATGGGTTGGAAGAGCGTGAAATCCTATTACCAGCCCATCGCATGATTCTGCCCGCAATATATCGGCCTCGTTAATATTTCCCAATCCCTTGCTAATTATATTAACTTTTATTTCAGGATGTTCAATTTTGCTTATTGATTCAATAATAGCCTCTAAGGATCCGAGAACATCGGCTTTTAGAATAACATTAATCTGATTGTCTTCTTTTTCGTCGTCGTTTTCTTTCACGCGTTTTTTGCGAGCAACAACAGATCCTGAAGCTATTGTAGATGATTGATAAAATCTTTCTCTTTTTAACTTTTTATTTTCAAGCCTTGCTTCACGACTTGATTGGACAATATCACCAACATGCGGAGCAATCTTTAGTCCTAATACTCTGACGGGAGTTGATGGTTCTGCTTCTAAAATTCTATTTCCATGAAAATCTTTCATTGTTTTAACTTTTCCATAAACCATCTCATCTATGATAATATATTCGCCGATTTTCAGTGTTCCATTTTGAATCAAAATTGTCGCCACCGGACCTTCGCCTTTATCCAAATGCGCTTCAATAACCGTTCCAGCCGCATTTGTGTTCGGGTTGGCTTTTATTTTTTTTTCTTCCATTTCTGCAACCAATAAAATCATTTCAAGCAATTGATCTAGATTTGTGTTTTGTTTTGCGGAAATTGGAACACATATTGTTTTCCCGCCCCAATCTTCTGGAAGAATATTAAGCCGAGAAGAAAGATCTTGTTTTACTTTTTCTATATTTGCTTCGGGTTTATCAATTTTATTAATCGCGACAATCATTGGAATTTTGGCCTGTTCAATTATTTTGTAAGCCTCTGTTGTCTGAGGCATTATGCTATCATCAGCGGCAATGACCAAAATGGCGATATCGGCGATTTTCGCGCCGCGGGAACGCATGGCAGTAAAGGCTTCGTGCCCCGGAGTGTCAACAAAAGTAATAATCTCTTTTATGTTTTTATTGTCTTTTGAAGTTGCCCACGCTTGATACGCCCCGATATGCTGAGTAATTCCTCCGCTTTCAGATTCAATTACATGCGTATCGCGAATGGCATCCAAAAGTTTTGTTTTGCCATGGTCAACGTGCCCCATTATTACAACCACGGGCGGGCGTTTTTGCATAACATCAGCTGTTTGTTTTTCTAAAATATCTTTGATTGTCATGCTGGGTTTAACTGATTTTACTTGTTCATCTTCGTCTAAAACAACCTCAATTCCCATGTCTTCGGCAAGTATCGCCGCTGTTTCAAAGTCCAGTCTTTCGTTTAACGAAGTGGCTATTCCGTTTTTCATCAATTCGGATAAAATTTTAGCAATAGGAAGATCCAATATTGCGGCAAAATCGCGCACAACCATAGCTGAAGGTATTTTTATCGGTCCCTGCTCGCGAATTTGTTGAATTTTTTTATCATCTTGCAATTTTTTTTGCTCCAGAGCTAATTTATCTTTATACGGCCGCCATGCTCTCGTTATCCTTGCCGCTATTCTATCGTCAACCTTTATGGCGCGTCGTCCAATATCAAAACCCATATTTGGCAAATGCTCAAAAAGTTCGTTTGCGGTTGTTCTTAGGTTGCGGGCTAGTTCGGTTACGTTCATTTATTTATTCTATGAACTTAAGCTCTTTCATGGGTTTTTAATTAAATTTGAAAACTAAATATTTTAACATTTTACATTGTCATTTTTCATTTTGATATTTGCATTTTGAATTGCTATAAGCTAAAGTAAAAACCAACAAAATCGCCATTTTGTTTAATGGTGAATATATGCTACCATATTAACGAAAAAAGTCAAAATAAATATTAGTTCGGGGTAGGCGCGGCGACGTGGCCGCGCCGACCCCGAAATTAATTTCTATGTCTAACTAAAAAATTTCTTTCGTCGCTGGCGATGGAACGGGTCCGGAGGTTGTTTCCGAAGGTTT
>JBDRHN010000063.1:0-22761 GCA_043816765.1 bacterium
ATGTAACGAAATTTTCAGATTTTGAGTAAATTTATTCAAAAATTTTTGAGGAAATATGCTTATATTGGCGAAAAAATTTTTGGATAAATTTGCCAAAATATGGAAATTGCAGTAGTAAATTATTACGCAACAAGTCTATTATATAGCTTATCTAAATATTTAATTTTAATTTTTTTAATTATCTGTTTTTATAAAGACTTTATAGACTTTAAAGACTTTATAAACTTTTAACTCATTTTATGCCAACTAAAAAGAAAACAAAATTGCCAATCTCGCGCCCAAAGGACATACTGAAAATCCATGATCAAGAAATTGAGACATGGAGAATTTTTAAAATTATGGCTGAGTTTGTTTCAGGATTTGAGTTTATTTCTAAATACGAAAAAGCAGTTACTTTTTTTGGATCAGCCCGTTCAGGGTTTAAAGACAAGCTCTATCAAGAGGTTACTAAATTAGCTTATGATTTATCAAAAGAAGGCTTTGCAGTAATCAGTGGCGGCGGTCCTGGGGTTATGGAGGCCGCAAATAAAGGGGCATATGAGGCTGGCGGCAAGTCTGTGGGTATTAATATTAAGCTCACGGACAGCTCTGGAACAGAAAAAAGAAATCAGTATGTAAAAGAAGCTGAATCTTTTGAGTATTTTTTTATTCGCAAAACAATACTTTCTTTTGCCAGCCAGGTTTATATTTTTTTCCCGGGTGGGTTTGGTACGCTTGATGAATTATTTGAGATAATCACTTTAATCCAAACAAAAAAAATAAAACCAATTCCTGTTATTTTGGTAAATAAAGAATATTGGCAGCCGTTGTTTGGTTGGATAAATGAAACGATTTATAATAAAAACAAAGCCATAGACAAAGATGATATGAATATTTATCACCTAGTTAATAACGCCGATGAGGCTTTCAAATTAATTAAAAAATTAATGCAGAGACGCATTGCAATGCGTCTCTACGAGGATAATATATGAAACCAACAAACTGCAAAACAAAAATTTTTTTAGACAGCGGCGATTTGAACGAAACCAAGGAAGCTATTAAACTGCTTGGGTTTCTTGATGGGCAAACGACAAACCCGACACTAATCGCTAAAAATCCTTACGCGCGTGAGCGGTTTGAACGAGGAGAGAAATTTACTTCCGAAGAGATTTTATTTTTTTATAAAAATGTTGCTCAAGAAATTTCTTCGCTTTTGCCTGAGGGTTCTGTTTCAATAGAAGTTTATGCTGACAAAACAACCTCAAAAGAAAAAATCATAAAGCAAGCTAAAGAGATGTTTTTATGGATACCAAACGCGCATATCAAACTTCCTATCAATGAAGCCGGATTAAGTGCGGCAGAAGAGCTCGCAAAAGAAAATTTTAGGCTCAATATGACGCTTTGTTTTACCCAAGAGCAGGCGGCGGCTGTGTATGGATCAACAAAGTCGGTTAAAGAGGGGATTTTTGTTTCTCCGTTTGTCGGTCGTCTTGATGATTTGGGAATAAACGGAATGGATTTGATCGGTAATATTGTTAAAATGTATAAAGAAGGAGGGGACGGGCATGTTGAGGTTTTAAGTGCGAGCATTAGAGGTATTGAACACTTTTTGTGTTCAATAAAATTAGGCGCTGATATTATTACGGCGCCGTTAAAAATATTGAAAGAATGGGCTGATATGGGGATGCCGATTCCGGATGAGAATTATGTTTATAATAGTGAAGGATTATCAGTTATTAAATATGAAGATATTGAATTAAATAAAGATTGGCCAGAATACAACATTAAGCATGAATTAACAGACAAGGGAATAGATAGGTTTGCGAGCGATTGGAATGGGTTGATTGGGTAAATTTACTGTCATTCTGAACGACTTAATTTACAGACTTTTAAAAAGAAAAAAATATAACAATTGTTCAAAAATCAAAACCCAACAAAACCGAGTGAAGAATCTCATGATTATTGCAATCACGATGGGATCCTTCGCTTGGTTTATTCATTGGTCGTTTCTGAATAAAATAATTATATTTTTTATTTAAAAATGTAATTGCGAAAAGTCGCTCAGGATGACAGGCTTTTGAAAATAAATATATGTATCTACTTTTCGACATCGGCGGAACAAATATTCGTCTTGCTATTTCTAAGGATGGCAAGGCTTTTGATAAGCCAAAAATATTTTTAACTTCTAAAAATTTTAATGACGGAATTGGGCTTATCAAAAAAGAGGTCTTAGAGATTTCCGGCGGCAAAAAGATTAAAGCTGTTGCGGGCGGCATAGCGGGGCCTCTTAATAAAAATAAATCAAAATTGGCGGGGTCTCCGAATTTGCCTGCGTGGGTTGGAAAGCCGCTTAAAAGGGCTTTGGAGGATTCTTTTGGCGCTTCTGTTATTATTGAAAACGACGCGGCTGTTGTTGGTCTCGGAGAGGCTGTTTTTGGGGCGGGGAAGGGAAAGAGTATTGTGGCTTATGTAACTGTGAGCACGGGAATTGGCGGGGCGCGAATAGTGGATGGGAGGATTGATAAAAGTTCAAACGGCTTTGAGCCTGGGCATCAGATTATAAATTTCAATGGCAAGGCGTATTTGCCATATGAAACAGCGGGGGATTTGGAGTCTTATGTTTCGGGCGGGGCTTTGAAAAATAGATATAAAAAAGATCCTGTTGATATTGAAGATAAAAAAATTTGGAATGAAATTAATAAGAATTTAGCTTATGGGTTGCATAACATTGCGGTTCTTTGGTCGCCGGATGTTATTGTTTTGGGGGGCGGGATGATACAGAATGATAATATTAAACTGGATGAATTGCGTAAAAATTTAAAAAGCACTCTTAATATTTTTGCAAAACCGCCATTAATAAAAAAAGCCGCTTTGGGAAGTGTCGGCGGACTTTATGGGGCTATAGAGTTGTTGAGACAAAAGTTGTGAAAATAGTTTTTAATCAAAAATAAAGGGGCAAACAAGTCTATTGTTTAGCCCCCAACCTAATCACGGAATTTGAATCCGCAATTAGGCGCTATAGATTCTTCCTTTTTGCGAGGATATTTCCGACAAGAAGGAAGAAAAAATCTGAAATTATAGATGAGACAATAAGTCGTCTCACCTTTGTTTTTTAAAAACCAACATTTGCGGGGGAGCTTGCAACATTCCCCGCAACGTTTACAACCCCCCATTCGGTTTTCATCGATGGGCAGAAAAATTGCTTTCCAAACTCTAATAAATTTGGAAAGCCAATTATTTTTCATAATTTTCTCCTTCCTTTTTTTAGATTTAAAATTTTTCATTTGAGTTTAATATACTTATTTTTTACAAAAAAGTCAAAATTTTTTATACCCCCGTCAATAATCCTGTTATTCTGAACGATTTTTACCACCACATTGCTGGTTTAAAATAAAAATTGCTAAAAAAATAATTTTAAGCTAAAATAATAAAATTCCAAACGTTAGATGCAGATTAAAGTTTAATTATTGGCTATTTGGTCTAAAAACATCTTAATGTTAAAATTTTAATTAATAAAAAACATGCTTTCAAAAGTCCAAACATGCGCCATCATGGGCATTAATGTTGAACCGATAGAAGTAGAGGTTGATTTTTCTACGGGTTTTGCCGGTTTTAATATTGTCGGACTGCCCGATGCCTCTATCAAAGAATCCAAAGAAAGATTGATATCAGCCTTTAAAAACAGCCAAATAAATATTAATTACAACAAAAGGCTTACTGTTAATTTGGCGCCCGCCGACATAAGAAAAGAGGGACCTGCTTATGATTTGCCGATAGCGGTCGGAATGATGCTCGCGTCAACAGGAATTGATTTTAATACTTCTGATTGTTTTTTTATCGGTGAACTTTCACTTGAAGGAAAATTGCGCCATACAAACGGCATTTTGCCTGCGGTTATTTTCGCGAAAGAAAATAATATCAAAAAAATTTTTTTGCCGGAAGTGAACGCAAGTGAAGCGTCCCTTGTCGGCGGACTGGAAATTTATCCCGTTAAACACATATCCCAACTGCTTAATCATCTGCAAGGCATTGAATTAATACAAATCCGCAAAGAGGAAAAACCAGAAGAAAACATTGAAACGGAAATTTTTGACGCCGACATGGCGTATGTTCAAGGGCAAGAACATGTTAAACGCGCCTTGGAAATCTCCGCGAGCGGCGCGCACAATCTTTTAATGTCAGGCCCTCCAGGATCAGGCAAAACGCTTCTTGCCAGAACCCTCCCCTCTATAATGCCGCGCCTGATTAAAGAAGAAGTTTTGGAAATTACTAAAATTTACAGTATCGCGGGGCTTTTGCCGCATAACCAGCCGTTAGTCCATAAACGTCCTTTTCGCGCCCCGCATCACACAAGCTCTAGCGCCGCGCTCGTCGGCGGCGGAAAATTTCCAAGACCGGGGGAAATCAGCCTCGCGCATCGCGGCGTTCTTTTTTTGGATGAATTTCCCGAATTCCCAAGACAAGTTTTAGACAGCTTGCGCCAACCGCTTGAAGACGGCATTGTTTCAATCTCGCGCGCGCAGGGAACTTTAACCTTTCCCGCGCGTTTCACCTTGATAGCGGCGCAAAACCCATGCCCTTGCGGACATTTTGGCAATCCGCAAAAACAGTGCATCTGCTCGCCTAACCAAGTGAGCAACTACCAAAAAAAAATATCAGGACCGATTCTTGATCGTATTGATATCCATGTTGATGTCCCTGCTGTAAAATTTGAAAAGCTCGCCTCAAAACAGGTTGCCGAAAAATCAGCTGATATTAGAAAACGAGTTCATTTGGCGACAGAACGTCAGCTTAAACGTTTTAAAAATAAAAAAATAAATTATAATTCTGAAATGGGTCCAAATGATGTAAAGGAGTTTTGTAAAGTTGATGAAGCGACTTCAGAACTTTTAAAAAACGCGATGACGCAACTGCGACTTTCTGCAAGGTCTTATCACAGAATTTTGAAGCTGGCTAGGACAATTGGAGATTTATCCGGAGATGACGACATAAAACTTGAACATGTTGCAGAGGCGTTGCAATATCGGCCGAAGGAGTAAGAAATATTTACGTATAACCAACAAATATTCATTTCTATTTAAGCACAGCTGTATATTGACAAAATAAAAATTAAAACATATTCTTAATATATAGATCATTTTGGCACCTCCCATCCCCCAGGCGGGGTGCCATAAATAACGTGCGAGGTATTTTTTTACTAAACCTCGCACGTTATTCCCATCTATTATTAAAACTATAAATAAAAATACCCCGCCAAACGGGGTATTTTTATTTATATTAATCTTTATCTTCTTCTTCCTCATCTTCATCTTCATCATCCCCATCTTCCTCATACGCATCTTCATCGCTTTCATCTTTATCGTCGCCGCCAAGGCTTTCTTCGCCGTCATAATCTTTATCTTCGTCGTCATTATAATTTACCATTGTTATTTCACCCCCTTTTAAAGCATCGCGGTTTTACGGCAAAAGCCGATAGACACGCCAGCCATTAGTAGAATTAAAAACTTAAATTACTAAATTAAGCCTAACGGCGCATTGGCTAAAAGGCGTCCGATACCCTATCGGGTGTCGGACGCCTGCGCGCTGTTTGGTTTTATCAATATTCAAATTCCTTTGCGATAAATTAAATTCATTTAGTTATGAATTCAGCGAAAAAATTATAAATTAAAAAAAATAAAAAATCAATGATTCACAGCCAAACTTATCCACCTCTTTTCAATATTTCTTTAGTTGACTCTCATTTTGCGTTAGAGCCAATAGTTCATTTGGGCATCATCTTGCGTTTTGGAAAATTTTTTCCTTGACAATTCATTAAATATAAAATATCGTTAGTATATATTTATTCTTCTTTTAATTTGCAACAACACTTATTAAAGCAGAGAACCAAAAAATAGTTTTTTGCCAACAGTTCTTTGCAAATTTTCAAAATAAAAATTATGAAAATCGTAGTTATTGGCACTGGTTATGTGGGGCTCGTAACAGGAGTCTGCCTGGCAGATTTAGGCAACCAAGTCGCCTGCATAGACATAGACCAAAATAAAATTCAAAAATTGGAAAATGGCGAAGTGCCATTTTTTGAACCAAGATTGGATGATATTTTAAAAAAAAACGTTTCGGCGGGAAGGCTGAAATTTGACACCTCGCTTGAAAATAATTTAAAAGACGCAGAAGCTGTATTTATCGCGGTCGGCACCCCGCCAAAAAAAAACGGCGAAGCAGATCTTTCTTATGTTTTAAAAGTCGCTGAAAGCATTGGAAAAAATCTAGACCACTATGTTGTAATTATAAACAAAAGCACGGTTCCGGTCGGCACAGTATTGAAAATAAAAAAAATAGTTTCAAATTTTTATAGCGGCGAATTTGATGCGGTGTCAAATCCGGAATTTTTGCGCGAAGGATGCGCCGTTGAAGACTTTAAAAAACCGGACAGAATTGTCGTAGGCGCAAGTTCAGACAGGGCGAAAAGTTTGATAGAAAAACTGTATCAAGATTTTGACTGCCCGAAAATATTTACAACCCCGGAAAGTTCAGAGATGATCAAATACGCCTCCAACGCATTTTTGGCAACAAAAATTTCTTTCATAAACGAAATAGCGAATATCTGTGAAAACGTTGGCGCCAACGTTGAAGAAGTAGCAACAGGAATGGGACTGGACAAAAGAATTGGATCAAAATTTTTAAAAGCAGGAATCGGATACGGCGGAAGCTGTTTTCCAAAAGACGTGCGCGCTCTTCACCAGATTGCCGGACGCGACGGATATCATTTTCAACTGCTTCACGCAGTCGTTGATGTTAACAACAACCAAAAATGGCACTTTTTTCAAAAGGTGAAAGACCAATTAAAAGATTTATCAAACAAAACAATAGGAGTCTGGGGACTTGCATTCAAACCCGACACCGACGATGTGCGCGAATCAATCGCAATAGAAATAATCAACCGTCTCATTGACGAAGGGGCAAAAGTAAAAGCATACGACCCAGAGGCCGCTCAAAACGCAAAAAGCCATCTGGAAAATTCCGTTGAAATTTGCGCAACAGCGGGCGACGCCGCAAAAGACGTTGACTGCCTTCTTATCATAACCGAGTGGGACGAGTTTAAAAATGTAAATTTAGAAAATTTGAGGAATTTAATGACCTCCAATTACGATGAAAAATTTCC
The DNA here is from genome assembly GCA_043816765.1 of bacterium. Classification (GTDB taxonomy): domain Bacteria; phylum Patescibacteriota; class Patescibacteriia; order JBDRHN01; family JBDRHN01; genus JBDRHN01. The sequence goes on from JBDRHN010000063.1 coordinate 7,139, forward strand.
ACGCGAGATTCATTCCCACGCCGCAGTCCTCTGCGGAGAGACTGCGGCGGAGCGAAAAAACACAATGAAAACTCCGCTGATTATTGACGGGCGAAATATGTTTGATGTTGAGGAAATGAGGGGGTTGGGGTTTAGGTATTTGAGCGTGGGAAGGTAAGTTCAAGGTTGAAAGTTATAAAGTTTAAAGTTGAAAGTAGGGACGCAATATTTTGCGTCCGTTGTAGGGGCGTATTGCATACGCCCGAGATTGCAGAGACGAGGCACTGCCTCGTCTAAATAATATGCCAACAAAAAAAACTTACAAATTATTCATCGCAATTTTCGCGGTATTACTAATTTTGTTAATCTGTAAAAAATTAAATAACCCAAACATTACTAGAGCAACAAATCTCAACGACACCGCGCAATCAAATAATCAATCTATTGAAGAAACACTAAAAACAGATGACAACGAAAGCGAAGAAATAAATCAACAGCCCATTGTTGATAATAAAAATTCAACACCTGCCGTTGAAGAAGAAATTAAAAGCGAGAGCGCAGAAGCGGCGCAAGAAGAGAATACGATAGTTCCGGAAATATTAAACCAGCAAAAAAGCATAGAGCAGAAAACCGAAGAGAATAATAATCAAACGCAATATTACAAAGTAATAAAAATCATTGACGGAGACACTATCGCCGTGGATATTGACGGCAACAGCGAAACCATAAGACTAATCGGCATAAATACCCCAGAGACAAAAGACCCAAGAAAACCCGTTGAATGTTTTGGAATTGAAGCGAGCAACAAAGCAGAGGAATTATTGGCGGGGCAACTGATTGAACTGGAAAAAGATGAAACACAAGACGAAAGAGATAAATACGGCCGCCTTTTGAGATATGTAAAAACAAAAGACGGATTATTCTATGATTTGGAAATCATAAAACAAGGATACGGTTACGAATATACTTATAATATCCCTTATAAATATCAAAAAGAATTTAAAGAGGCTGAAAATTACGCGCGCGAAAATAAATTGGGGTTATGGGCGGACGGGGCTTGCGGAATGGAAAATATGGATAACGATGTAACCATTCAAAATTCCGCACCCGCACTTCAATCAACCGAATGCGAATGTTCATCTAATAAATATAATTGCTCCGATTTCAAAACACACGCCGAAGCGCAAGCAATATATGATTGTTGCGGAGGGGCAGATAGTGACGTGCATAAATTAAGCACTAACGCACGCATTATCTTGGGTAGATGCCAGCAATTGCTGGCATCTACCCGTGCAATATTCAAATTCCTCTACAATAAATTAGACAATGACAAAGACGGCGAAGCGTGCGAATCGTTGCCGTGATGGTTTGTAGAGACGCATTGCAATGCGTCTCTACACAGAGGACAACTTTATAAATTTAATTATGCAATTCATCAAAATAAAAACCAAAACAATCTTGCCCCCCAAAGACGACATTTATAAAATCATTGACGAGTCTTTGCCGCCTTTATCAGAAGGCGATGTTTTGTTTGTAACATCCAAAATTTTAGCAATCCACCAAGGAAGATGCGTCAAAATCACGGACGAAATCCAAAAAGACGATTTAATAAAACAAGAAGCGGAAAAATTTATTCCGCGGGAGCAGTGCGTTAATGAAGCTGTGATATTAACAATCAAAGAACACACACTTTTGCCGTCGGCTGGAATAGACGAAAGCAACGGGAATGGTTATTATATTCTTTGGCCGGAAAATATAAACGAACTTGCAAAAGAAATATGTGAATATTTAAAAAAGAAATTTAATATTAAAAAATTAGCAATCATAATTACCGACAGCCACTGCACCCCGTTGAGATATGGGGTAATCGGAATTTCAATCGGTTTTTGCGGACTTGAACCGCTGAAAGATTACAGAGGCAAAAAAGACATATTTGGACGAGAAACACAAATGACGTTTTCAAATATTGTTGACGCCGTGTCTGCCATTGCTGTATTATTAATGGGCGAGGGGAGCGAGAAGACCCCGATGCTCATAATGCGCGGCGCGGATTTTATAAAATTCACGGACAAAGACACATATCAAGAACTTGTGATTCCAAAGAAAGAAGATATTTATTATCCACTATTGAAAAGGTTTGACGAATAATTAATAAATAATCTAATTAACTTTTTAAAGTCAAATAAATTTTAAAGCCAGCAACTTTATAATTTTGAACTTTATAGTTTTTGATTAATTTAACTATGACAAAAAAATTAAAGCTCAACTTAATGCTTTCGCTTTTTTCAGGACTTTTGGTCGCTGTAAATCTGCTTGGCGGAAAAATTACAACAATTGTCGGCGTCTCTGTTTCGGTGGGAATTTTTATGGTTCCCCTCACTTTTTTAATAACCGATATCGCGCAAGAAGTGTATGGAAAAAAAGTTGCAGGTCAATTCGTCACAACTGGAGTTATTACTCTTATAATAACCTTTTTTTATGTTTTATTTTTTATTAAATTACCGCCAAACGAAAGATACGCGCTAAACAATGAATATGCAGCAATTTTCGGAAGCTCTCTAAGAATGATAATAGCAAGCTTAGTTGCCTTTGTTTTGTCTGGATATCACGACGTTTGGGCATTTGAATTTTGGAAAAGAAAAACACAAGGGAAAAAACTTTGGCTTAGAAATAATTTTTCAACAATAGTTTCACAAGGCATAGATACTTTTGTATTTATGATGATAGCTTTTTATAAAATCGCTCCAAAATTTGATTTTTTATTTATAATAAAATTAATCATTCCTTATTATATATTTAAGATAGTCTTTGCGTTGCTGGACACCCCGTTTGTTTATTTGGGTGTTAAGTGGCTAAAAAGCGGAAGCGATGAATAATATGAAAATTCTAGTTACAGGCGGCGCCGGATTTATCGGCTCCAATCTAACCGACAAACTAATAGAACAAGGTCATCAAGTAAAAATTCTTGATAACCTTTTGACTGGAAAAACTGAAAATATAAATTCAGGCGCGGAATTTATTAAGGAAGATATTAGAAATTTAGAAAAGATAAAACCGCATTTTCAAGGGATTGATTATGTTTTTCACACAGCCGCTTTTCCGCGAGTCCAAGAATCAATAGAAAATCCTATTGAAACAAACGAAATAAATATCACAGGAACATTAAACGTTTTAATAGCCGCCCGTGACGCAAAAGTCAAAAGATTAATTTACTCCGCTTCTTGCGCCGCTTACGGAGACTCTGATATTTTGCCGCTCAAAGAAGACATGAAGCCAAACCCCAAAAATCCTTATGGACTTCAGAAGTATGTCGGCGAAGAGTATTGTAAATTATTCTCAATGTTCTATAATTTAGAAACAGTCTGCCCTCGTTATTTTAATGTCTATGGAGAAAGAATGTCAGATAGCGACGCTTATGTTTCGGTAATATCGGTATTTTTGCGCCAAAGAAAAAACAAAGAACCATTAACCATCACCGGCGACGGAACTCAAACCAGAGATTTTACGCACGTAAGCGATGTTGTGCGCGCAAATATTTTAGCCATGAAAAGCGACAAGGTTGGACACGGAGAAACCATAAACATAGGAGCGGGAAAAAATTACAGTGTAAATCAAATCGCCGAACTGTTCAAAGGACCGGAAGGCATAAAACATATTGAACCAAGAATAGAAGTTCATGACGCTTTAGCAGACAACAACAAAGCCAAAGAACTTCTTGGCTGGCAGGCGGAGAAAAGTTTGGAAGAAGCAGTCGGGGAATTAATACAATTTTAAATTTTAAATTTTTAAACAATTTCAAATTTTTTAATTTCTAATTTTAAAACTTTTGTTTTGACATTTAAAATTTAAACATTTGAAATTGTTTAAAAATTTGAAATTAAAGCCGTATGATTCAAATCTACGACACAACCCTACGCGATGGCGCCCAATCGGTGGGCGTTAATTTTTCGTTGGAAGATAAATTGCTAATCGTTAAAAAATTAGATGAACTTGGGGTGGATTATATTGAGGGGGGTTGGCCGCACGTTAGCAATGTAAAGGAAGTTGAATTTTTCAAACGAGTTAAAAATTTTGATGCAAACGCCAAAATATCCGCCTTTGGATGCACAAAAAAACCAAACTCAAAAATTAAAGAAGATCAATTTATAAATAATTTAATAGACGCGCAAACAAAAGTCGTTACCATTTTTGGAAAAAGCTGGGACCTTCATGTTGACGCAGTTTTGCGAACCACATTGGAAAATAATTTAATAATGATCAAAGAATCGGTGGAATATTTAAAAACAGCGGGTAAAGAAGTTATTTTTGACGCGGAACATTTTTTTGACGGATACAAAGCAAACAAAGACTACACACTTCAAACAATCTTAGCGGCTCAGTCTGCCGGCGCCGATATGATAGTTTTTTTGCGATACAAACGGCGGATGTTTGCCCGAAGAGATTGAAAAAATAATTCAAGAAGTTAAAGAGAAATTACAAATTCCATTTGGCGTTCATTGCCACAACGATTCAGGGCTGGCAGTAGCCAATAGTTTAAAAGCGATACACAGCGGCGCAATCCAAATTCAAGGAACAATCAATGGATACGGCGAAAGATGCGGCAATGTTGATTTATGCACATTAATCCCAAATTTAAAATTAAAAATGGGAATTGATTGCGCGACTAATGAACAGCTGATAAAGCTAAAATCCATTTCAAATTTAGTTTCCAGCCTTGCGAACAAAAGACCATTTGAGCATTATCCCTATGTCGGCGAGTACGCCTTTACTCACAAAGGCGGCATGCACATAGACGCGGTTTTAAAAAATAAAAAGACCTTTGAACATATTGAGCCCGAACTTGTTGGAAATTCCACCGACTGGCTAGTTTCAGAACAGGCGGGAAAAGGAATTATTTTAGCAAAACTCAAAGAGTTTGGTTTTTCTTTTGAAAAAGATTCACCCGAAGCAGAAAATATTTTATCATCAGTAAAAGAAAAAGAGGCGCTTGGCTATACTTACGAAGCCGCGCCGGCATCTTTTAAATTATTGGTTTTGAAAATATTAAATAAATTTTCTGAGCCGTTTGCGATAGATCATTATGAGATTATAACTAAAAAATTATCAGACAACGAAACAGAATCAATTGCCAAAGTCTGTTTGCGCGTCGGCGAAAATGTGGAATGCAGTAAAGCAGTTGGACGAGGTCCGATTAACGCGCTGGATCTCGCGTTGCGCCAAGTTTTGTCAAAATTTTATCCGGAAGTTGATAAAATTGAACTAGTTGATTATAAAGTGTGCGTTCTGTCCAGCACGGATGGAACGGCGGCAAATGTAAGGGTTTTAATCCAGTTTGCCGATCAAGAGGAACGTTGGGGCACAGTTGACGTCGCGGACAATATAATTGAAGCAAGCTGGCAAGCGCTTTTGGAGGGGTTTTATTATAAATTAGTCCACAAAGTTTAAAGTCCATTTTGCCCCGTTGGAGTCTCTCGCTGTTTGATATAAAAATAACTCTTAAATCCAATCGGTTGATGAATTTATTTTATCCGCCTTAAGTTCATAAAGAGGACTCCAACGTAATTTTGCAACCACGCGGGAGTCCCCTGACGGGAGACTCCCAATGACTAAAAATATTTTTTAAAGACTTTTCATCAGAAGACAGGGCAATAACTTGACTTTTTCCATAAAGTGCGGTTATATATCAGTAATTGAAGGTAAAAAATAGGAGTGGTTGCTCCTTGACAATTTTAGGTTGAAAATCAGGTTTGTAAATAAGTTTGTAAATAACATCGTTTTGTGATAATATCTTCTCAGTTTAATTTATAAGGAGAAAAAATTATGACTAAGAAAAATAAAATCAGAATAACTTTGGCGGTAATTTTGTTAATGGCAGGCGGTTTTTTGTGGACTTTTAATTGGAACCCATTGGTTCCAGTCGGTTTTTTGACAACGTTGCCAGCGAACAAAGAACAGAAGGAGACGTATGCCAACAGAAAATACAAGAAAGTAAAAAAACAGGTTGCGTCTTGTCTAAATCCCAAAATCGCGTCAATTAAGACTGCAAAAAACATAGTTGATTCTGACGGATACAAAAAGATGTGGGGGTATATTGACAAAATAGAAAGAGCCGCTAACGCGCTTAAAGCTATGCAATCAGCTTATGACGTTCTTGGTAATGCTAATCCGGACGCGGCAGTGGAGACTATGCAGTTTTTTGTAGGAAAATTTAATGACGATATATTGGCTTTGCCAAAAGAGGCGGACTTTGCGATGATTGACGCGATGTGCGACCCGTCAATTGAATGGGAAACAAAATATTGGCTAAGCCAATGGCTTGGAGATCGCAACGGGAAAGAAGCTTTGCCTCTGTTCAGAGAAATAGCGCAAAGCGAAGACGAGCCGTTTTTATTAAGAATATCGGTAATTGATCAGATAGGGAGGCTGGAAGACAAAGAGGCCAGCAATCTGCTAGTCGGGTTGCTTGACAACCCCGATAGTATTTTGCGTAGTAAAGGGTCTTCTACCCTAAGAGACATAACAGATCAGGGAGATGAGCATATCTATGAAATATTGTCGTCGCATCTTTATAGTGAAAAAGATGAAACGGTCAGGGGGTGTTTGCTGGGAAGCATGTTTATGATTGGCGGAGATAAAGCCTTGCCGGAAGCAAAAGAAATTTTAAAGACCGCGACTGGCGATGAGAAAATTACTGTTGCTTTTCTTTTGGCAGATATTCATTCAGACGATTCTTTTGAAATGTTAAAAGATATGTATGATCCGCGGGATGAAAGTTCATTCAGTGTGGTTATAAGTTCTTTGGCTAAATTAGAAATGAAAGAAGCAAACGAATTTCTTTATGGAATAATAGAGGAAGCTAATGGTCTAAATTCAGTAATGGCTGCTGAATATTTGAAAGATCAAAAACAGAAAGGAGCAATTCCATATATTGAAAAAGCACTGGAGAAAGAAACAAAGGAAGAGTTTATTGGAGACTACAAAGAGATTCTTGCGCAATTAAATCAATAGTTATTTTACAAACTTTTCGTTCTTTTAAAATTAGGAGAGGAGGCGGTGCCTATGATTGCGTGATGACTAAAATGGGTTTTTGTCAGCCGAAATGTTTTTGTTAGATGGTTGCTAAATTGTAAATTTTTTTGACACAGATTTGTCACAGAAAGAGGTATCTATATGTGTAAGAAAGTTTCTATTTTTTTAGCAGTTGTACTGTTTATTCTGTTTTTTTCTTTGCCAGTCGCTAAAGCCAAAACTGTTCCAATGGGAAACGGTGATGCTGTTTATAGGAATATGGAATCGCTAGCATGGATTATAGGTCATGCCGGCATATATGTCGGCGGCAGTAAAGTTGTTCACATGCAACAAGCTGGATGCCAGAAGGTGAATATTTCAAACTTTAACGTCGGATATTGGGGATCGTCTTATGTTGGAGATTCAAAGGTTGCCAAAAAGAGAGTAGATGAGGCAAACAGGCTTTTCAACATAGTTATGCCCAAATTCCATGGGATCAGTTATAAGAATTTTGGCGACAAAAAACCGCTCGGGCGATGCGACGGATTGACAGAGTGGTGTTTTGAGAAAGCAGGCAATGACATAACGAACGATTCTGGTTACTTAACATTAACGCCGCAGAAACAGTGGCAGTCTACTAAAGTCACCAGACGTTACACCACTACATGGGGAAAGCTATCGCTCAGCGCCTCTTTAGCATCGTGGTATAACAACATTTGGAATTAGTTTTTTTATGGAAATTTGTAGTCATTGATCGCAGTCATTAGATACTTTAAAATATTTTAAAGTGCGGGGGGGGGGTAAGACAAATTGTCTTATCTCCCCCTCTGTATTTTCAAATTTTATGAAAATAAAAATTAAATATAATCATAAAATTTTTTCCATTATTCTTTTTTCGGTTGCAGTATTGGCTATGTCGCGAGTTTTAATTGACGAGTTTTTTATTTGGGGCACCACCATGGAGGCTCTTTTTTTTAATTTATCAAACATAATTTTTATCGCAGTTGTCTCATATTTATTTTATAGAAACGGAGTAAAATCTTCTAAATCATGTTCAAAATTTAACAGATATGCGTTTGCCATTATTTTTATACTAATGTTAACTCCTGATTTTTTGGCTGCGACTTCTTATTTTTCTTCCGAAGACATGCCTACTTCAATTATTATTTTTTTCTCTAACATATTTTTTATTACCCCAATGTTTATTGTGCTATCTGTAATAGTATTTAATATATCTTATTTTATGGGAATTTAAATGTAAAAGAAATAAAAAAAGCGTTAATTCCGCAAACAATGCGCCAATTTCCCGCTTATATGCAAAAGCATCAAACATCCAATAAAATTGTGCATTGTTTAAAATTATTCACCATTTTCGCACCATTTTTCCACCCGAAAACTTGACCATTTTATTTTAAAGAGTTACGATTAAATTAGCCCTCTTGAGGGGTTCGTCTTCTCAGGGGAGCGCCAAAACTTCATCTTAACAGGTTCTAAATTTGGGATAAATTTTTTCAACGCGATTCTTCAGAAAAATCAGCCGTGGCTGAATTTCAAAGAATCATAGATCTAAAACTTGTCACAACTATTGTTTGGAAAACTCTAGACAATAAGTTGAATTCATTGATTAGATCATTGGTGCAAAAGCCAAATTTTAGCCAGCCTGCCAAAGGTGAAGTTTTGTATAATAAATAATTTTACAAATTTATGGGAAATAAAAATGAAATTTTAAAATCAACTGAACAAAATCCTGAAAGAAAAAATTATCTAAATGCGGCAGAGTATGTTAAAGAAAACAAGAGAATAGTAGTTCCGTCAAGTGGGGTTGACAACTATATAGAAGAACGGAAAGGAAATATGATTGGCGGTGAAGCATCAAAAGAAGTTACAGATTTTAAAAAAAATAATATAGGCAGGGGAGAGATTAAATGGGGTACGTTAACTTTTTTAGATTCCGAGGGTAATGTTTGCGAGATTGATCTTGGAGATGTTGATTATGAGGCAATTCAATCAATTCCTCAAGATAAAGATCATACAGACCAAGAAAAAAATTTTATAGCTGAACTCCATGGGAAATTTAAAAGTTTGTATCACTCGGTATATTACCCTGATGATAATATTTTTTTTGCTCGGGGTGATGCTGGTGAAATTGAACAATTAAAAGGAACATATAAAAACAAGTCAGGAGAAGAAAAAAAAGAAGAAGAATTTGATTTATAAAGATAATAAAATATATTGATAATCAAGTTTATATAAGCAAAATACAACAATTAGCCTTAAAACTATTTAGGCTAATTGTTTTAGTTTATATTTTATGTTAAAATGTATTTAGAAATCAAATTTTATTTTTTTTAAAACCTTGCGTTCATCATTGAAATATGTTTACAACTATTTTTAGAACTATAAAATTCGCTTGGCAAGATTTTTGGCGCAATATTTGGCTAAGCATAATAACTATTACAGTAATTACTTTGACCTTTATTTTAATCAGCCTGCTTGTTGTTTTTAATAGTCTAACTTCAACAATAATTAATACAGTCAACAACAAAGTTGATATCGGAATTTACTTGAAAAATACCATAACAGATGAACAAAAAAATCAGCTGGAAGAATACTTAAAAAATATTCCTGAAGTTGATAAATTAGTTTTTGTCTCAAAAGAAGAAGCTTTAGAAAAATTTAAAACTAAACATAAAGATGATGAAATCCTCATGAAGTCGCTAGAAGAATTAGGTGAAAATCCGTTAGGACCGTCATTTATAGTGTATTCGGAAAATATTAAAAATTACCCTGTAATTTTAGAAAGAATTAATGAATTTAAAAACACAGATTTTATTGTTGACAGAGATAAGAATTTTGATAATTACAAAGTTTTTATTTCCCGATTCAATTCATTCAGCGCAAAAGTTGAGCAAGTTGGACTTGCTTTGAGCATAATCTTCGGATTAATTACTATCTTGATTGTTTTTAACGCCATCCGCGTTTCTATCTACACGCACCAAGAAGAGATAGGCGTAATGAAACTGGTTGGGGCTACTAATTTTTTCATTAGAGCTCCATATTTGATAGAAGGAGTAGCCTACTCTGTGATTTCAGCTTTTTTAACTTATCTTATTTTTTATCCTTTGGTAAATGTCGCTAATCCGCACTTGTTGTATTACTTTGAAGGGACATTCAATTTAAAAACATATTTCTTTGGACCGTTTATAAAAATTTTAGCCATTGAGCTTGTCTGTATGATCGTGTTAAATTTAATAGCCGCGAGTATAGCTATTAGAAGATATTTAAAAAGATAGCCTGCGTGAAGTTGAAAGTTATAAAGTTGAAAGCCCAAAGTCGTATGGGCGTATTACATAAGCCATGATTGTGAATCGTAGAGACGAATCCGTCGGCTGACGGACTCGTCTAATAATGTTGATAAAATAAAAAAACATCCCAAAAGGATAAATTTATAAAATAAAGAAAAATTGTTGGGGTGCGGGTGGGTGTCAAAAATCCATCCCCGCACCCCAACTATATAAAAGAAGGAGAACTTAAATTTATACCAAAATTTTCACAAAGTCAATATGCGCAAAGAAATTATAAAACAAAACATCAATAACTGTCTCACGCAGACAGATTTTAAAAATTTAGAAAAAAAGCACGTCGGCAAGGTTCGTGATATTTATGACGCGGGCGACAAACTAATCTTAGTAACAACCGACCGACAAAGCGCGTTTGATCGTATTTTAGCATCCATACCTTTCAAGGGACAGGTTTTAAATCAGGTCAGCCGGTTTTGGTTTGATGAAACAAAAGATATAGTTCCAAACGCTTTGCTGGAAGTGCCCGACCCGAATGTGTCAATATTTAAAAAATGCGAAGTTCTCCCTGTTGAAGTTGTGGTTCGCGGATACATCACGGGGGTTACGGGAACTTCCGCGTGGATGGCATACAACAGCGGACAGCGGGATTTTTGCGGAAATATTTTACCCGAAGGTTTAAAGAAGAATCAAAAATTTGATGCTCCCATTATTACCCCCACAACAAAAGCCGAAGACCATGATGAAAAAATTTCAGCAGAAGAAATTATAAAAAGGGGATTGGTCGGCGAAAAGGACTGGAATTATATCAGCGACGTTGCCATAAGGTTATTTAACCACGGAACAAAAGTTGCCGCCGAGAACGGATTGATTTTGGTTGACACAAAATATGAATTTGGAAAAGACATTGACGGAAAAATATTTCTGATTGACGAAGTCCACACCCCCGACTCTTCAAGATATTGGATCGCGGAAAGTTATCAAGAAAAATTTGACGCGGGGCAAGAACCCGAAAATATTGATAAAGAATTTTTAAGACTTTGGTTCAAAAATAATTGCGACCCATATAATGACGCGCAACTGCCAGAGGCGCCGGAAGAATTAGTCGTTGAACTTTCTTCGCGTTATATTCAGCTTTATGAAATGATTACAGGGAAAAAGTTTGTTTTTCCGGATGCGAAAGAAAATATTTTGAAGAGGATAGAGGAGAACTTGAGTGGATTTTGAAACTTACAACCTGTCATTCTGAACGACTTAAATTATGAACTCAAAAAGATAACAAGACTTGATAGTCGCATAAAGTTGAAAGTGAAAGAAGGCAAGTGAAGAATCCCGCGGTGCTTGCACGAACGTTGGGATTCTTCACTTGCTTTTGTTGACTAATAAACTTTACGCAAAAACAATATTTTTTTCTTTATAACTCATATTGCAAAAAGTCGTTCAGAATGACAGGATTTTTATTTGTTTTTTAACTTAAAGCTAAAGCAAGATTATTATGTTCCTCCACACCCTCAATCCCCAGCCCTTAATTTTTCAATTCGGCTTCTTAAAAATACACTGGTATGGCTTGGTTATCGCAATAGCGGTTTCTATTGGGTTGATTGTTGCAATAAAATTAAACCAAAAATACAAAGAAAAAAATATTATAGTTTTCAAAAACAAAGATCAGATTCTTGACCTTTGTTTTTATTTAGTAATTTTTGGACTTGTCGGGGCAAGGATTTATGAAGTTTTTTTGTTTTTTCCGTTTTATTTAAAAGACCCATTGGCGATTTTTAAAATCTGGAACGGGGGGCTTGCGATACACGGAGTCATATTGGCGGGAATTTTAACGGTAATTATTTTTGCGAGAAAACATAAAACAGATTTATATTTAAGCCTTGATTTACTCGTTCCCGCCCTTACGTTGGGTCAGGCAATCGGCCGGTGGGGAAATTATTTTAATCAAGAGCTATTCGGACTTCCGACAAACCTGTCGTGGGGGATTCCTATTGATTTAGCTCACAGACCAATAGGCTATGAAAATTTTAGTTTTTTCCACCCGACTTTTTTATACGAATCTTTGTTGAGTTTTGCTTTGGCGGGCGTGTTAATTTTTTTGCATTGCAGACGTTTGGCAAAATTAGATGCGACCCAAAGGTGTCCGACACCCAAGGGGGTGTCGGACACCTGCGCAACGCCTTCGCCCCGCGGGAGTCTCTCCGCAGAGGACTCCCGCGAAGAGTTGCAATATGGTCAAAATACTAAATCATACCAAAAAGGAAATATCGTTTTGATTTACTTGATCGGCTATTCGCTGATTCGTTTCTCTTTAGAATTTATAAAAATAGACGAAACCCCGCTCGCGCTTGGCCTGCGCTGGCCGCAGGCGGTTAGTTTGGTTTTAATTGCGGCGGCGGGAGTGTTTTTATTTAAAAATACAAAACGCAATAATACAGTAAAATAAAATATCGCGCTAATTTGTGCGATAGAGAGCAAATAAGGCTGAAATTTAATTATTCCAGCCTCATTTTTGAATACTAGAAAATAATTTTAATAAACAAAAACAATTTTTTTAAAAACAAAACCCCCTTATCGGGGGCATGACAAAATCCTGTATTAGACATTAGACGAGTCCGTCAGCCAACGGATTCGTCTCTACATTTTACAATCAGCCATAATAACGACTTTCAACTTTATGGACTTTACAGACTTTTGACTTCGTCATCCGATTTGTATCGTCTCCACATCATCAAAATCAGCTGAATGCGGCATGTCGGCATATTTTCTTTTGAACGGCAAAGCGCTCAAAATCGTAAGAGGACCAAGACGGCCAAAAAGCATCGTCGCGATTAAAAGCGATTTTGAAAACGAGCTCAAAATCCCCGCAAAACTGGTTGCCGCGCCGGCAAAACCCATTGAAAGACCCACGGTCCCAAAAGCTGAAAAAGTTTCAAAAATTATTTTAGTAAAATTAAACGTCGCGTCCGGCGTAATCAAATAATTATATTCTTTAATAGTAATAAAAAATATAACCATGCTTATAAAAAATATACTAGCGACAAATAAACGAACAGCATGAGAAACAGCAAATTTACTTACCCTTCTTTTTAGAAGCATAACCGGCTCGCCCGGTTTTTTAAACCAATCTTTTACATAGCCGTAAAGAACAGCGACAGTCGGAATTTTAATACCCCCGGCAGTACCGGCAGGATTAGCCCCGACATACATCAAAATTATATAAAGAAAAATTGACGCCGTTCCAAATGCGCCGATGTTAATAGTGTTAAAACCAGCCGTTCTGCTGGAAGCGCTATGGAAAAAAGCGATCATAAAACGTTGCGCCCAAGAGTATCCAAAAAAAACAGGATTGTTTCTTTCAATTAGCAACGGAATTAAAGTCCCCAAAGAAAGAAAAGATATTGTCCCGACAATCGCCACTCTCATTTGCACTTTTGATGAAATCACGCCTTCGGTATCTTTTTTCAGGTTCTCCAATTTTTCTTTATTTTTTTTCAATAACTTGCTGTATAGAGATTTATGAATAGCAATTAAAACAGGATAACCAAGCCCGCCCAATATTACCAGCGAGGCAATAACAAAATTGATCACAGGATTCAAAACAAAATTAGCTAAATTATTCCCCATCAAACTAAACCCCGCATTATTAAAAGCGGAAATAGAATGAAAAATTGACCACCACCATGGATTTACATTCCCAATAAGAGAATATCTTGCAAATTTTCCAAGACACTGCAAATAAGAACCCATTACCGCAAAACCCAAACTCTCAAAAAGCAATGTATAAAGAACAACATGTTTAATCATTCGGCCGACATCTTCATCGGTAGTATCAAGAATGCCCGCAAGCATATTTTTAAAACCGTTTTTTCCCGACAAATTTTTAATTATTGTATACGCAAAAATTGAACTGAAAAGTATAATCCCAAGACCGCCCATTTGTATCAACAACATAACTATTATTTGTCCGGGCAAAGTAAATTTTGAAAAATCGGTTGAAGTGAGTCCTGTTACACACAAAGCCGAAACAGCGGTAAAAACAGAATCAACAAATTTTTCGCCTCTATATTTTCCGTCTGTCACAAAAGTATGAATTTCTTTTTCTGTATTTGCCGGAACACCTTCGGCAACAGGCGATGTAGGTTTTATTTCAACCTCCTGCAAAACAGAAACTTTAGCATCAACATCTCTTTTGTTCTCTGTTAAATATATCAAACTTCCGCCAATCAAAGACATTATCAAAAAAGAGACAACCGTCGCCTCAGCGGCCGTAAAAAGAGTAAGTTTTTTTAAATTTAAAATTTTCATTTTTTTAGTATTAAAATTAAATAGTGGAAAAGCATATCATAATATGGATAAAAGTCAATGGGTCAATACAGTCAAAAGTTTGTAAAGTCCATAAAGTTGAAAGTTGCTATTTGTATGGGCGTATTGCATACGCCCAGATTGTAGAGACGAGGCACTGCCTCGTCTAAAACTTAACATTGCCACGCGTCCAAAAGTCATGTTATAATAACACCATATTTGCGCTATCTAATTCAATCACATCTTATGAAATTTGACATCATCACAATTTTCCCCCAAATTTTTGACTCCTATTTTTCAGAGAGCATTTTAGGCCGCGCGCAAAAAACAAACAAAATTGAAATCAAGACCCACAACTTGCGGGATTACACAAAAGACAAACATAACAAAGTTGATGACAAGCCTTACGGCGGGGGAGTTGGAATGGTTTTTCAGATGGAACCGATATATAGAGCTCTCAAGTCAATTAAAGCATTAAAATCCACCAAACATCATTGTAGAGACGCATTGCAATGCGTCTCTACAAAAGTCATTTTATTTTCCGCCAAGGGAAAAAAGTTTGATCAAGAAACCGCTCAACGTTTAAGCAAACTAAAAAGAGCAGTTTTAATTTGCGGAAGATATGAGGGGATCGATGAGCGTGTTAAAGAATTTATTGACGAAGAAATTTCAATCGGCGATTATGTTTTAACCGGCGGAGAAATTCCGGCCATGGTAATTGTTGATTCTGTATCAAGATTGATTCCGGGAGTTTTAGGAAAAGACGAATCAAGCAAAGACGAATCCCACTCAAAAAAGGGTTGGCTTGAATACCCGCACTACACGCGACCGGCAGAATTTAAAATAGGTTCAAAAAAATTAAAAGTCCCAAAAGTCCTGCTCTCTGGCGATCATAAAAAAATAAAAAAATGGCGAGAGTCAAAAGCAAAACAAAAATAAAAAATCGTGGAAGTGGGGGGTGCACTTTGGGAGCCCCACATACAACCATTTTTAAAAACGCGATTTGAATTGAAACCACACGGGTTGTTTTGG
>JBDRHN010000064.1:0-2357 GCA_043816765.1 bacterium
TTATATCACATTCTTAGCTAGAATTACAGTAAAAAAAGTGGATAACCCGCATCAAAAATATTCATAATTTTTATCTAAATTTTCTGATTTTTATTAAATTGTCAAAGGGCTTTTTAGACAGCCTGTTCGGTCGGAATGACAATCCCCGTATTTATTTATGTTTAATCCATATCAACCCAAAATAGCTAAAATTGTTAATATCAAAAGACAGACGCCGAATACCAATCTGTTTACTTTTCGTTTTATTGACAAAAAGGACAGGGAGGATTTTGGTTTTTATCATGGGCAGTTTATGATGGCTGGACTGACCGGTTTTGGCGAGGCGCCGTTTGATATTTGTTCTAATGTTTTTGATTCTAGTGTGGTGCAACTAAGTATAAGAGAGGCTGGAGAACTTACCAAAGCTATGAATCGTTTATTGGCGGGGGACAAGGTTTTGCTTCGCGGACCTTATGGGCACGGGTTTCCGGATTTTAAAAAATTTAATAAACCTAATCTGCTTTTAATTGCCGGAGGGTGCGGGTTTGTTACGCTCAAGTCTATCATTGAAGATTATATTAAAAATTATAAAGATAAAATAAACGCGCAGGTTCTTTACGGCGCGCTTGATGAGGATAATTTGCTTTTTAAAGATTGCTTTTCCGATTGGCAAAAACAGATTGATTTGCAGATTATTTTGGACAAGCCGAAAGAGAAGTGGAAGTGGAAAAAGGGATTGATTACTGATTTATTTAAAAATGTTGAAATAATAGAAAATGCTACTGTTATTATGTGCGGTCCTCCCGTGATGTATCGTTTTGTTATTAAGGAATTAGAAAAATTAAATTTTGAGGCGAGTGATATTTATTTATCACTTGAACGTCGTATGCATTGCGGGCTTGGCGTTTGCCATCATTGCGCGATTGGGAGCAAACTGGTTTGTAAGGATGGGCCTGTGTTTCGGTATGATGAGATTAAGGATATTGAAGGGGCGATTTAGAGAATTTTTAATTTTGTAATTTTTAATTTTTAAATAATTTCTAAAGTTTTAATTTTTAATTATGAATAAAGATGCTAAGCCAGAAAGGCCATCGGTGGGGGTTGCGGTGGCTGTTGTAAGGGGTGATAAAATTCTTATTGGCAGGGATACAAGGAAAGGGGAGTTGGTTTATGGTGTTCCGGGCGGGCATTGGGAAAACGGTGAGACCCTGAAAGAGTGCGCCATTAGAGAGGTTAACGAAGAGAGCGGCGTTGAGTGTTCCGATGTTGAAATTATATCTGTTTATGATTTTTATCGTGAAGATAAGGATAAGAGTTATGTTACTATTGGCATGAAGGCAAAGTATTTGTCGGGTGATTTGAAGGATTTGGTTAAAGAGGGGCGTTTGGAGTGGGGTTGGTATTCTGTTGAAGAGGCGTTAAAATTAAATTTGTTTCCTGCTGACCGTGTGTTGATAGAGAGGTTTGCATCAGGTGTTGTTTTTGAGTAATTTTTTTAAAAAGTTCTAATGGATTGAGCAAAGAATGGGCGTCGCTGGTTCCCAGCTATGCTGGGAACCATAATGCACTTACAACGTGGATTTAATAATAATGCTGTTAGTGCAATTTGGTTCCGGAGTGTCCTTCGGGCAACCCAGAACCAGCTGTGGGGATTGATAAAGACGCCAAACGTCCCGCTGGACGCTTGGCGTCTAATGCACTTTAATTTGAAAATTAAAACATTAAGAAATTAAAAATTGTTTAGAAATTTAAAATTTAAAATTCGCCCTGTATGTGCTTAGCAATTCCCGGTAAAATTATAGATATTTCATCTTCCACTCACGCCAAAGTTGACTTTGGCGGTGTTTTTCGCAAGGTTAATGTTGAACTTGTTGAGCCAAAAGTGGGGGACTATGTTGTTGTTCATGCGGGTTTTGCGATTTCGGTTTTGAGCGCGAAGGATGCGGAGGAGAATTTGAAATTGATTTTAGGCGGGTAGGGCGGTAGGTTGGTAGAGCGGTAGGCGGCATCCTGCAACCCTACTATCCTACCATCCTAATAAAATATGTTAAAAAACGTTTTAGATAAAATTCATATTTTGGCGAGGAAAATTGGGCGCGAGGTTAAAATAATGGAAGTTTGCGGGACTCATACCCAAGTTATTTCAGGGTTTGGGTTGAGATCTAAAATGCCTTACAATATTAAACTCATAACAGGACCTGGGTGTCCTGTTTGCGTGACGGATCAAAAGGATATTGACTCTGTTATCGCGCTTGCGCGCGCTGGTGTTCCGATCGCCACTTATGGAGACCTTTTGCGTGTGCCGGGGAGCGTGGATAACCATGCGCCGCAGTCCCTTTCAGGAGACTGCGGCGGAGCGAAAGGGGCGTCCGACACCC
>JBDRHN010000065.1:0-55545 GCA_043816765.1 bacterium
ATACTGTTATTATATCACATTCTTAGCTAGAATTACAGTAAAAAAAGTGGATAACCCGCATCAAAAATATTCATAATTTTTATCTAAATTTTCTGATTTTTATTAAATTGTCAAAGGGCTTTTTAGACAGCCTGCGAAGCATTAAATTTAAAAATATATCATTTTAAGTGAAACGAAAAATTATATATTTTTAAATTTAATGCGAAGTGGAGGAATCCCTTTTAAGACGAGAAGGACATATTAAAATTACAAAAATTTTTAAAATTATATTAAACTTGAAATAGCATATTAAAAATTCAATCGATAAAATAGATTAGCTTTAACATCAAGGGATTCCTCCGCTTCGCAAAAACTTTGAGCAAATTTTATGTCTGCGACAAAAATTTACTATCAAAGTTTTTGCTTCGGTCGGAATGACAATGTTTAAGCGCGAAAATATTAAAATGTATCATTTTGTCAACAAATTATCTAGTATATACAGGAATGACAGGCTAAGTGGTTGCAAAAACCCTTTTAAAACATCGCTTTTCTTCATCTTTAATATGAGGATTCTGTATTAAAATAGCCTCAGAATCTAAAATTTTTCCAATTTGTACTAAATTATTTTCTTTAAGCGTCCTGCCTGTTTGCGTAATATCACATATAGCATCAGCTAAATTCAATGATGTGGTAATTTCAACCGAGCCGCGAATCTCAATCACACAGGCGTTAATATTATTTAGTTTAAGAAATTTTTTTAAACTATTGGGATAAGATGTGGCAATACGTTCCCCCTCAAGATCGGCAAGGCTTTTAATGTCGGAGTTTTGCGGCGCGGCTATAACTAATGAACACTGTCCAAATCCTAATTTTTTAATAACTTCAACCTCAGCTTTGTGTTCAAATAATAAATTTTCGCCAATAATGCCAAAATCAGCAACTCCCTCGTGTATGTATTGAGGAATATCAATGTGCCTCACGCATAAAATTTCAATATCAGAATTTTCGCAAGGAATGATTAAAGTTCTGCCGTTGTTTGGATTAAACTTCAGCCCATTTGTTTCAAAAAAACGAAAACTTGGCTCCCGCAGTTTTCCCTTGTTTTGTATTGCGATTTTGAATTTATTTGCTTTCATAGTAACCTCAGAGTTTGAGTAAAAATAATTTGCCCAATTTCGCTCATATTCACGCCATCTTTGTATAAAAAAATTTTCAAAATAACTTGTTATTCTTCAAATTTTTTTATACAAATCTGACGCAAATCTGAACGAAATTGAACAAGTTATTTTTTCTCAAACCCTGATAAATAAGAAGTTAATTGCTTGCGGGGTATTGTTTTTTGTTTCCCGCTTTCCATAGTTTTTATTGTAATAGTGTTGCTCTCTCTTTCTTGCGAGCCAGAGATAACAACAAACTGAATTTTCTTTTTATCGGCATATTTTAATTGTTTGGCGAGTTTTGCCGGTTCAAAATAAATTTCGCTGTTAATCCCCTTGTCAAGCAAATCGCTATAAATATTTAACGCGTCATCTGTTGAATTTTCATCAAATAATGTTACCAACACCTGAGAATTTAATCGCGTATTTTTAAATATTCCCATCTCTTCAAGCAGAATCATAATCCGTTCAAATCCGAATGAGACACCCACTCCTGATAAATCTTTTGCTCCAAATAGCGAGCATAAATCATCATAACGTCCGCCAGCGCAAATTGTGCCAAAGTCAGCTTGTTTGCTCACAACTTCATAAATAATGCCGGTATAATAATCAAGTCCGCGCGCAAGCGATGGGTCAAACTGCAAATATTTTTCTGACACTGATAATTCATTAGAATATTTCAAAAAAGTTTTTATCTCTTCTGTGTCGTATTGCTCTAATTTTTCCAAAGTTTCTTTGTTTGATTCTGCGGGCTTAAGTAATGCAAGCATCTTGTCCGCATCTTTTACTTCCAAAGCTTCTATCTCTTTTTCAACAGCCTGTTCTCCAATCTTTTCCAACTTGTCAACACTGCGGATTACATCAATATGTTTTTTTTGTGGTACGTTAAACATATCCAATACCGCATTAATCAAACGCCGTGAATTGACTTTGATTTTAAAATCTTTTACATCCAAACTTTTAAAAACCTCAATAATAACCCGCGCTATTTCCGCTTCGCAAATTAAACTTTTTGAACCGACAATATCAATATCGCATTGATAAAATTCGCGCAATCTCCCTTTTTGCGGTTTCTCGGCACGCCATACTCGTTGAATTTGATATCGCTTAAACGGCATTGGCAGTTCGCTCCAATTAGAAGCGACAAAACGGGCAAGCGGAACTGTTAAATCATACGGCAATGCTATATGCCGTCCGCCATTATCTTCAAAGCTGTAAGTGAGCCTCTCACCCTCGTCTCCATATTTACCCAAAATGGTTTCAGCCGGACAGATAATCGGGGTAGAGATGGCATTATATCCGCAACGATCAAAAATGCTTTTGATTTTATCCATTGCTATATTTCGTTTAATCATATCTAAAGGTAAAAAATCTCTTGTCCCTTTAAGAATTTTTGGTTCTATTGTTTTCATATTGCTTTATTATGATAAAGTATTAAAAATAAAAAAAATTATCTTTTTTTGTTCATCCTTTCTGTCATTATTTTATAGCCTCCCATGCCATGTTTCAGCCATTTGGAAATTCTGGCAACCGTTGTTGAGCTAAGCCCGGTTTCTTTTTCTATCTTTATATAAGTCTCGCCGTCCACAAGCATCTTAACCGCCTTCCATCTGTTGCCAAATTCTATCAGTTCTGTTTTTGTCAACAAGTCGCGAAAAAATTTTTTAGCTTCGCTGGTATTTTTTAAGGTTAAAATAGCTTCAAGCAATTCTTTTGTGTTTTGGTTGTCCCAATTGTTCGTATTATTCATAATGTTGCTTTAATTAAGTAAAGTATAGCGGATGTTTGTGGGTTTGTCAAGTATTTTTTTTACTCATGGTATGGTGTATACGAAAATTATTGAAAATATTAATATGGATAAGAGACTTGTTGCGCAATAGCAAATATTCTCCAAAAATGTTAAAATTAGTGTAGGTTAATTCACTAAGCTTACATTAATATGATTAATATCAAATATGCGTTTAAGTCAAATAGAGTAATGAAAGCATTAACAGGCATGACCATTTATGAATTTAATAGCCTTCTTATTAGTTTCGAAAATATATTTGAAACTAATAAGAAGATTATTAACAAGCAAAAGAAACGCAAAAGAAAAGAAGGGGCTGGTCTCAAACATACCTTGAATACGATTGAGAAAAAATTATTTTTCATTTTGTTTTGCGCAAAATGTTATCCAACATTAGATTTAGCAGGTTTTTATTTTGGTGTCGATCGCGCGCAACCTTTTAGGCGGGTAAATGTATTATTGCCAATTTTAGAAAAAACACTTGGGCATGAGGTTGTGTTGCCAGATAGATTAATAAAGGACATTGAAGAATTTCAACAAAAATATCCTGAAATTAAAGATATTTTTATCGATGGCACAGAGCGACCAATCCAAAGACCCAAAAATGGCAAAAGGCAGAAAAAAAATTATTCTGGCAAAAAGAAAACTCATACAAGAAAGAATATAGTTATTTCAGATGAAAACAGAAAAATCATAGCATTAACACCAACCAAATCAGGAAAAACCCATGACAAAAAAATGTTAGACAAAAGTGGAATTACAAACAAAATACCTTCAAAAATTGCTCAATGGTTTGATACAGGATTTATTGGGGAAAATTCAAATATTATTATGATGCCCAAGAAAAAGCCGAAAGGTAAAATATTGTCATATGAAGAAAAACAAGAAAACAGAACTATTTCTGGAATTCGGATATTGTCAGAACATGCGATAAATGGACCCAAGAGGTTTAGAATTATTAGTGATAAATTTAGAAAACAGTTAGCGACTTTGGATGATAAGTTTATGTTGATTACTTGCGGGCTTTGGAATTACCATTTAAGACTGGCAACGTAAAATTGTAAGGAGCTGGATTTGATATATCAAATTTTTATTTTTAAGTTTGCTATTGCGCAACAAGTCTACTGAATCAGTTAACACTGTCCAGTTTAATTATGCCAATAAATTAGCAAATATAGAAACAAAATCAACCTCATCCAATTAAAATAACAAACATTCAAAAAATACAAAATGACTTTAAAAAACTCAAATTCAAATTAAAAACTCTACTTAAATCCGTATTCCATATACGTTTCACCAAGCATTTTAGCCTTCAATGCGGCTGCAACATGCAACACTGTATTTTTTGGCAACTTGTCTATCTCAAACCATTCAACGCCAGCGCATTTTTCAGACTCTAAATTTTTTAAATCACCATTCCATTTATAACAAACAAAGAAAAAATATAATCGTTCTCCTCTTTCGTCTTGATGGTGCATAACCAAAGGCTCACCAATATTGTTTATATCTACCTCGGCATTAACTTCTTCTTTGGATTCTCGCACAGTTGCTTTTTTTACTGATTCTCCAGCATCAAGCCTGCCCGCAGGGACAGACCACTCTCCGTCTTTAAAACCAGTACCCGCCCGTTGCATTAAAAATACTTTTTCATCTTTTATCAAAAAAAGATGAACTGCTATTGGTAATATTGCATGACTCATAATTAGTTATTGTGTAAAAACTCGTTTTTAACGTAAAATTAAGTTTGGGGCTTTGCTAATGTTAGCATCATTACGCAGAACTACGCAGAATTTGAAATTAATTTTATTCTAATTTCACCTTCCACAACACTTCTTATACTTCTTGCCACTCCCACAAGGACACTCATCATTGCGCCCAACCTTCTCCCCAGACTCATTGCGGACTTTTTTACTAATAATAGGCTGGTCGTTTTCAGCTGAACCTTGATCATCCATCGGACTTCCGCCGGAGTTTGAAGATCTTATGCTTTGCGTCATACTTTTCATCATAGAAGAAAGTTTGCTCGCGACCTTTTCCGGCGCAGAAAGATTTATATTTTGACGTTGCAATAAACTTGCGGTTTCTCTTTGGACAATGCCAACTTTATAAATACTATAAACAATCTGCCTTTGAATATTATTTTGCAACTCATTAAAAAGTATATAACCCTCTTTTTTGTATTCCACCAAAGGATCTCTCTGCCCATAGCCTTGCAAACCGATTCCAACACGCAAATGCTGCATATTATCCAGATGCTCAACCCAGAATTGATCAATGGTTCTAAGCGCCATACCTCTTTCTATGTCACGCAAATCACCCCCGCCT
The DNA here is from genome assembly GCA_043816765.1 of bacterium. Classification (GTDB taxonomy): domain Bacteria; phylum Patescibacteriota; class Patescibacteriia; order JBDRHN01; family JBDRHN01; genus JBDRHN01. Next base: position 5,248 of record JBDRHN010000065.1, read on the forward strand.
TCTTTAATATTTTGTTCTAATTTTTGATACGCTTTTTTTGCCAAATCAACAAGATAATTAATAATCTCGGTTCTGGCTTGAGCGTCTTGCGCTCTGTCCCCTGCTTTTAATTTTATCTCTTTCATTTCAACTCTGTCTTTTTCGTCAATAGAAAAAATCGTATGGACAACTTCATAAATCTCATTAATATTCCAGCTGTTTTCGTCTTCAACGGCAGTATGAAAAGAAACAACCTGCTCAATTTCACTCTCAATCATCGCCAGCATTATATCTTTGCTTTTATCGCTTTTTTCCAAAACTTCGTTTCGCTTGCGATAAATCGTCTCGCGATGTTTGTTCATAACATCGTCATACTCAACCAATCTTTTTCGCGTGTCAAAATTGTGCCCCTCCACCTTTTTCTGCGCCGATTCAATAGAACTGCTGATGAGTTTATTCTCAATAGGCATATCATCGGGAACGCCGAGCTTTTCCATGACATTTTTCATTCTGTCTGACCCAAAAATACGCATAAGATCATCTTCCATACAGACATAAAACTGCGATGAACCGGGATCTCCTTGCCGTCCGCTGCGTCCGCGCAACTGATTATCTATACGACGCGCCTCATGCCTCTCGCTCCCAATAATACACAACCCCCCAAGCTCTTTAATCTTTGCCTGCTCCTCTAAATATTTACTATATTCATCATCATCCTTACTTTCAACTTTCAACTTTTGACTTTCAACTTCGTTCTGACTTTTGACTTTTGACTTTTGACTTTTGACTTGCGGCGGATCGCCGCCAAGTTTAATATCAACTCCGCGTCCAGCCATATTGGTAGCCAAAGTCACAGCGCCGATTTTACCAGCCTGAGAAACAATTTGCGCTTCTTTCAAATGGTGCTTTGCGTTCAACAACTGATGCGGCACGCCGTTTTTCTCAAGCAAACGGCTAAGTATCTCATTTTTTTCAATGGAAATCGTACCTATTAAAACAGGTTGCCCCTTTTCATGGCGGCGTTTTACTTCATCGACAATCGCCTGAAATTTTCCGCTTTCATTTTTATAAATTAAATCATGTTTATCTTGTCTGACGACGGGTTGATTTGTCGGAACAGCAACAACAACCAAACCGTAAATTTTATAAAACTCTTCAGACTCAGTAAGCGCCGTTCCTGTCATTCCTGATAATTTTTTATATATTCTAAATAAATTCTGAAAAGAAATAGTGGCGAGTGTCTGCGACTCCTGTTTTATTTCAACGTCTTCGCCTCGTATATGCTCTTTTGCCTCAATCGCCTGATGAATACCTTCAGAATACCTGCGGCCAGGCATCATTCTTCCTGTAAACTCGTCAATGATAATCACCTCGCCGTCTTTGGCAATATAATCTTTATCTTTTGTAAATAAAGCCTTTGCCTTAAGCGCTGATTCTAAATGAAAAATAGTTTTAATGTCATTCTCTTTCCATGGATCTCTTCCCAATATTTTAGAAATATTCTCAACCCCCCTATCTGTAAAAGTCGCCGAATGCATTTTTTCGTCTTTATTGTAATCCCCCATATTAGGATCATTTTCATCAATCTCTTGAGCTTGATAAAACGGACTTACGGTTTTTTTCTTTTCAGTCGTATCCTCTTTAAAATTTTCTACCAATTTCGCGTATTGATAATACATTTCCGAAGAATCTTCCGACGGAGCTGAAATAATCAAAGGGGTTCTCGCCTCATCTATTAAAATAGAGTCAACCTCGTCAACAATGGCGTAATTAAACGGCCGTTGAACCTTCTGTTCCGGAAGAGCAACCATATTATCGCGCAAATAATCAAAACCAAACTCGTTATTTGTTCCGTAAGTAATATCAACATCATACGCCTCTTTGCGCGAGATTGGACGCAAATGAGCCAGTCTCAAGTCTTCCTGATTTTCATCATTATATTCAGGATCATAAATAAAAGCCTGCTCGTGTATAATACAGCTTGTGCTCACGCCCAACAAATGATTGGCAGCCCCATTCCATCCCGCATCGCGCCTCGCCAAATAGTCGTTCACCGTAATCAAATGAGCTCCTTTTCCGCTCAAACTATTCAAATACAAAGACAAAGCCGCCACGTGCGTTTTACCCTCGCCTGTTTTCATTTCAGCAATCTGACCTTTATGCAAAACAATTCCTCCGACCAACTGCACATCATAATGCCGAACATTTATCGCTCTTTTGCTCGCCTCTCTCACAAGCGCAAAAGCTCTCGGCAAAATGTCGTCCAATGTTTTTCCTATTTTTAATTCCTCTTTTAATTTACCCGTTTCCAGCTTTAATTCGTCATTAGATAATTTAGATATCCCCTCCTCCAAACCATTAATTTCCGCGGCAATAGGCTCTATTTTTTTCAACTCTTTTTTATTGGGATCGCCAAAAACCTTTTTATATATAGACATATTTTTAGATATGATTTAATAATTACAGTAAAAGCATTTTAACTCAAAAAATGGGAGTTGGCAAGAGAGCATATTTTAATATTTCTAATTTCCAATTTTCAATTCTCAATTTTCAATAAATTGATCAATTTTACAATTTCCAAACGGTTCTATTTTTTGAAAATTTAGTAATTGAAAATTGATTGAAAATTAGAAATTGAAAATTGAAAATTATTTTTCTCGTCTCTATAAACTGCAATCAATAATAATTCAACCCCTTCCCCCTCAACTCCCTCTTTATCTCCTTATAGTCCGAAATAAACTTCCCCACCAACGCCCAAAACCGAGAAGAATGATTAAACTCTTTGAGGTGGCACAACTCATGAACAATAATATAATCCGCCGCGCGAGGAGGAAGCGTTAAAATTTTATAATTAAAACTCAAATTGCCATTCTTTGAACAGCTCCCCCACCTCGTCTTTTGATTTCTAATATTTATTTTACTAAATTTAAAATCCCGAGTCGCATTCCAAAACTCAATTCTTGTTTTTACAAATTTATAAGCATCCCCCCTGCTTTTTAAAAAATCTTTATGCGAACTTTTTGGTAAATCGTTTTTAAAATCTTTAAAATGCTCCAACTTTGAAAGAATCCAATCTGCTTTTTTAATTATAAAATTTTCAACTTTTTTCTCGCTTACCCGCGCAGGTTTAGTCGCCACCAGTCCGCGGTCAGGATAAATAGAAAGACGAATATTCTTCGCCTTCTTGCTTGTTTGTAAAATATATTCAATGTCTTTATTATTTATTGTAATTTTTTTTTTTCATAAAATAATTAGACACAGATTAACACTGACCCTTCGGGCGCAGAAAAACACAGATTTTAAATAAGCTTTAAGAAGCTATTGTAAAACAAAAAACAATATCTGTATTAATCTGTGCTTTAGTCTGTGTTCATCTGTGTCCTATATTTAATCACAAAATAACACTATCATCCCCACCACCGGCAGTTTCCTCTTTCAAAATATAAACATCCCGCCTAAAATCATCTTGCCCCACCAACTCCGCCTCGCCGTTTATAATTTTCTCCATTGGCCTGCAAGCAAAACACCCCTGCTTTGGGCAAGACATTTTATTCAACTGACGCGCAAGTTTTATTCTTCTCGCTATCTCTAAAACTTTGTTCTTAGACTCCTCAACATCCGGCAACTCAACTTCAGTGCACCTGTTGTCAGTTTCCAGATACCAATAACTCGCTTTTGCAACATTCCTTTTTTGACAATTCCGCGCCAAAAGATTATATATCGGAAGTTGTAATGAATCATCATTCTCCTTTTTTTTGCCAGTTTTAAAATCAATAATATGCACGTTGTCTGTCTCCTGCAAATATTCAAGCCAGTCAATCTTTCCGCACAAAATCATATTCTCTTTTTCAGACAACCAAAAAAACGGCAAATCATTATTAATTTTTACAGACAACCTCTCAATCGGTCCTGGATTATTATAAACCCTCTTCAACATCTCCTCCCCCCGTCTTTTATATTTATACTCGCTCTCCGGATCCAAAAAACCCCCTTTTTTACCCGACACCTTTTGCCACTCTTCGTCAAATTTTGTTATCAAAGATTTCGCAAAACGTTGCTCTTTTGGCAAGACAGAAAGACTTTCCAAAACATTGTGCACGCTTTGTCCCAAAGCAAGCGGCGGATTCATCAAATTAATCTTGTGTCCCGTTTTCGGGTCTTTATAAATATTTTTTAAATAATAAGCGCGAGGGCATTGTAAAAAATCGCTTATTGAAGAATGCGAAAGCCAAAGGGCTGTGTATTTGTCAGGCATACTTTATAAATTTTTAATTTTTAATTTAAAATTTTAAAATAATTTTTAATGTTTTAATTTTTAATTTTTTTACTTGCACCGTTCTGTTGGAATCTCTCGCTACTTGCGCTGCTCCGTTGGAGTCTCTCGCTGTTGGGTGATAGAAATAATTTTAGATCAATTTATTATTTGTCATTAAATATAATTCTTAAGTCCAGCCAAGAGGACTCCAACGAGGTTTTGCAACCACAACGAGGTTTTGCAACCACACGATATTTTTCACCTATAACCTTTGTATTTTTTCCTTTCATTAACCTTCCCTCCATTATGCCCCCCGCCAAACAAAAATGAAAATAAAAAACCGCCAAATTGGCGGTTTTTTTTAACATTTACCTCGTCGCTCCGCTATAAGCTATCGCTCTTACAATATCCCAATCGGTTGCTGATGCGGGGTTGTATTTGAAAATAGCTTTAAAGAAATTGGCCGCAATCTTTTCGTTGCCCAGATTTCTATCAGACGGTCTGAGACCATAAGCGATTACAGTCACTGCCGCGTTATCATTTGGGTTAGCCATATTGGCTTCTTTTTTGTAGATTTTTTTAAATTCTTCTTTAGCTTTAACCTCTGCCGCAGAATTAGTTTCACTAGGCCATCTGCCGTTGGCAATTTTCACCACGTCTTCCCACTCGGCTTGGCTTGACGGCAATTTTCCAAAAGCGCTTTTATAGGAATTAATCACGCCAGCCCGCTCTCCCACTCCAAGAGTTTGAGTTGTCTTGGTTCCGTAGACAACAAAATTAGTAATGGCGTAAATATTATTTGATGACAAACCGACTGCGCCGCTGGTCAATTTTGAAGTGTAATCTTTGTAGCCGTCGCTTTCAGCCTTGAAGTCGCGCTTTGAATCTGTATTAGCAAGCGTTAAAACAACATTCCCGTCGTAAACATCATTGGCGTCTTGCGCTATATCCGCCAACTGAACTTCACGCTCATCAAACTCAACGCCCAAAACTTTCACTTCATATTTGTCAAGAATTTCGTCAAGGATTTGTTTAAATTTTATTTCAGGTTTTACTTCAATGATTACCGGTTTGGCGCGATTGGAGTTATTATCAAAAGCGACCAAGCCGTAATAATAATTCTTGCCCTCTTCAATTTCGGTGTCAATATATTGTTTGTCTTTGCCTTGGTATATCTCTTTTCCCTTGGTCTTTAGCTGTGTTAATGTCATACTCCCGTCAATAGTTTCTAAACTTTTGACCAACACAACATCTCTAAAATCAGAATCGCTCGGATTTGTCCAGCTGATAACAATCTGCTTGCCATCTCTTTTTGCTTGAAAATCCTTTGGTTGAGATGGAGGAGTTCTATCTATAAAAATTCCTCCGCCTCCTCCGCTTGACGGCTGAACTGCGATTACGGTTTGGGTGTAGGTGATAAATTTGGTAAAATGTTTTGTCCAGATGATTAAATCAGAACCGACCTTAATTTTACAATCGCCGTCAGCTGTCAAAGCATCGCCGACCGATTGAGTGTCTGACCCGCAAGTTTGAGTAATTCGGGTAAATGTTCCGCTTCTGGAATAACCTGCATATCTGCCAGCTTGATTTTTTAATTCAATCCTTACCGCTTTGTCAAAATTTAATTTGACATCGTCAAATCCTATTTCAATGACTGAAGAAACGTTTGCGGTCTTGCCTGAATCGGGCGTGACAGTAACACTGGAATTTTCTTTAACTTGCGGAAAATTGATCTCTCCGGTCCAGTTTGAGTCGGCTGAAATTTGTCCTGCTGGTATCGCAACATTTACATCGCCGATACTGGTGGCGGATTGAATAGTGATATTTGTTTGGAGGTCAACGTTTTTGGTGTCGGTGCCGCTTAATAATGCTGAAACGTTTAATGTCCCGTTGACGACCGAAGATGGCGCGATTATAGTAGAACCAGCTGGCGCGTTACTTCCGATTAATACTTCTGGCGCGGAAGTATCAAGACTTACCTCATCAGTTAGAACGGTTTGACTCTCTGCGACAGCGAACACTAAAATTGTTCGCTTAATCTCCGTTGCCTTATTCTCAGAAGAGTCGGCGGCATTATATGTAATAACATAAGTTCCGACTGTTGCTGTGTCAACTGTATCGCCTCCGATATTGATCTTTACTTCAGTATCAAGATTATCTGTGGCAACAGCTCGCTCGGTATATATTGTGCCTTGATATATATTCATATCGCCGCCGTTTAGGGTAATTACTGGGGCAATGCTATCCTCTGTTATGGTAAAAACAGTTGAACTCACGCTTTCATTTCCCGCCAAATCCACGGCTATTGCTATAAAATTATTGTCAGAATTTTGCGCAAGATTAACTTCTATTGAATAATCAGTTTCTCCTGTTCCTAATTGTTGGCTTCCAGCTAATTCGGTTCCCCTGTAAATTTCAACCAAAGAATTATTTTCTGCTGTCCCAGTTATAGAATATGTGTCAGAATTTAAGATTATAGTTTCTGCTGGATTAACTATCGCTGGACTGTTTGGAGCAGTTAAATCTATTGTCCATGTTTCTGAAATTTCATCTGACCAATTTCCCGCATCATCTCTGCCTTTCACAAAAAGCGTATGCGCGCCGTTTGCTAAACCTGATAAAACTATATTTGTGTCAATAGATATTTCTGCGCCATAACCAGCACCATCTAAATTATATTTATAAAAAACAATGCCGTCTCCGCTCACTGCAATATTGGCAGTTGTTTGATTGGTTGGGTTATTTGGCGTTCCCGAAAGAGTAGCAGTTGGAGGAATTGTGTCAGGAATTTCAGTCACTGTAATTGTTATTTCTTCAAAAGCAACTGCGTCTCCGTCGCTCACTTCAAAGCGAACATTTGAATATATTTCAGCTTGTCCAATATTAGGTGTCCAAGAAAATGTTTTGGTACCAGTGTCAAAATTAGCGCCTTCTGGCAAATTGCTGGCAGAATAAATTAAGTCGTCTCCGTCAACGTCAGTTGCTGAAATAGTGAATGTTAAAGCTTCACCTTCAACAACTGTTTTATTGCCGATTAAATTCATTACTGGGGGGTTGTTTGGTGTTTCCGCTATGCTAAAACTAATTTCAAAATCGTCTGTGTTGTAGGTGTCTAGTTCATCTTTACATTTAACATAATAAACATAACTTTGCCCGTCCACCAAATTAGTAATAGTTGCAGAATGAGCCGCCCCTCCCCCTGTCGCTAAAAATGTATTAGTCATTAAATGATATTCTATATTTTGTGTTACAGAATATTTACAAGTGGCATTTTCGTTTGTTGTTAAAGAGATTGAAGTTTGGGTTGTACCTGATGATAATTGTCCAGTTGGCAAACCATCGCTACGAATTGGAGCGGTTGTGTCAACAATTATATAATGGTCAAGATACTCATCAAATATATTTCCAGCCTCATCTTTTATTTTTACTTTTATTTTATAATCTCCATCAACTAGTGTTCCTGATGACAATGAACCATCCCAAGTTTCTACACACTGTGAATTTCCATCGCAATCATCACTAGGAGAATAATATTTATATATTCCATCATCATCCACATTTTCTATTTTCAACGAAACCCAGTTATCAATATCCTCATCTGCATTTAATATAATTTCAACCGTTTCGCTTGAATTTGGATTAAAGGTAGTATTGCTTTCAGCACCACTTAAAGTATAACTGGTAATTGTCGGAGGAGTTGTATCATTTAAAGCAATGATTCCGTCGGTAAAAATGGTGGAAATGGAATTACCAGAACTATTTCCTATTACAGAAGAAGAATCAAAAGTAATATTAGTAGTTGTGGTATCTCCAGAAATTACCTTAAAATTTAAATTTAACAATATATCCTCGCTATCAAAAGATATCGGATCCGCTCCAATTGAAGCAAACCAAAGAATTGTAATCTGATTTCCAGTTTGGCTAACAGTTGCTGGTGGCAACTGATCTAATGTGTGGTCAGTATATTCAAGAAAGTTTAAATCATAATTAACATATATAGTCACGCTACCAACATCCGAAAAAGAATTGCCAGCGGTAATTGGAATACTAATTGATTCGTTATTATTCGCAGTCGCATTTCCTATTATCAATTCCTCTCCAACAGCTTGTGTGACTGGAACAAAAATTAAATTACAAGTAATCATTGACATTACAAGCATATAGCTTATAATTTTTTTGAATTTGTTTAATAATCTTTTTTTCATAAGTTTAATTTAAAGTTAAATTTTTAATATATATAAATTTAATTATTGTTCCATGAATTATTTACATCCCCCATCTTAACACCTGTAAAATTTTGATTAGTCATATCAGCTGTTAAATCAGTATATGTCTTGGACGGCTCTTCTGTCAAATAATTTTCTTCAGTCAAAACAGTATCGGAAGAATAAAACTTCCAATCACCGCTTGGCAATTCGCTATCAAACCCAACAATATATCTAACTATTTTTGTTAAATCAAGTCCATTAATTTTTCCTGTTTCATCAGCATCAGATGCAACTATTTTAAATATAGAATCAAATGTTTCAAGCCCTGTTATATGACGAACTATTTTTGTCAGATCAAGACCATTGACTTCAGTTGAAGTAATAGCATCATCTTTCTCAATTTTAACAACATAATTCTCTCCATTTTCTAATCCTGTAAATTCATAATAACCACTTGCATCAGTTATAGCAACAGCTATTTGCGCGCCAACATTATTTTCCAAAATTACAGTAGAATTTGGAACCGCTTTTATTCCATCATAATATTTTACTGTTCCCGAGATTGTAAAATTTTCCGAAGTCAAAGAGTTCAAGGCGTTAAAAGCGTTGATTCTTTTGCCACTAACTGTCTTGCCCAATAAATCAACGTTATCATCGCCTGTTGTTAAAATTACATTTTTAACTTCGCTATAAGTCAATTCCGGACGATACCCCCAAATCAATCCTGCCAGTCCCGCAACGTGCGGGGCGACCATTGAGGTGCCACTTTTATAACCATACTGTTCATCTGATCCATCGGAATATTTTGTAATTTTTATGTCATCAATTGTACATCCTAAATTATAATCAATTGACGAATCAGTTATCCAATCAAAACTAAACTTAAAATCACTTGATAGATAATTTGAAATATCCTCACTATAATTTTTATAATAACCACTATGACCATCGTCTGTCCATTGTTTACCACCATCTAAAAAAATTTTAAATTCATCATATTTATTAGAATCATGCCAAAATCCATTAGAATAGTAATAGGTATTTATATAATCATCATAAGTAATGCTAATTGGAGTATCACACCAAATAGTAAAACTTAAAGAGGCACTGCTGATATTAGAATCCGATAAATCCAATGCATCACTTTGCAATAACCAAGTATGTGCATCTGAATCATATGGATATGAATTATCAGAATAAACTACCTTGGAAGAACCATCATTATTTACAACCCAATGACTTGTTGTGTCTCCTCCGTGACTAACGATATAAGTATCCTCCTCAAAATTTTCTGAAAATAAATCAACGCCTGCTACAGTACTATAAATACCAACTCCAGGTGCGCCGACATCAACAGACGTCGCTCCATAATTGGAAAATGAAGCCAACTCATCATTTTGATCAGTCGCTGCTACTGAGATGATATTATCTAAATCATAATCAGACGGATAATAATGTGTGCCATCATTGTTGTTTGCATCGTTTCCGGCAGCGGCTATAAATATACCACCCGCATCTCTAAAACGACCTATTGCATCATATTCAGCTTGGGTAGAATTAGAGCCACCGAAACTAGCGTTAATAACTTTAACTCCATTGTGTATCGCAAAATCAATCGCTTTTACAACATCACCAGTTACAGCGCCTTTGTAATTGCCAACTTTCAATGCCATTAATTTGACATTCCAACTAATTCCAGACACACCAATACCATTATCCCCTTCTGCACCAATAGTTCCAGCCACATGGGTTCCGTGCCCATGATCATCAATTGGGTTATTATCGTTGTTTGTATAATCCCAACCATGATAAGGGCAAGATACATTTTGATTATTTTCATTTTTACAACCAGTAGCACCATCCCACATATTGTTTATCAAATCCGGATGATTGTACGCTATACCACTATCCAAAACAGCTACAACAACCGAAGCAGATCCAGTTGAAATATCCCAAGCCTCTGGCGCGTCAATATCAACATCATTTGTGTTATGCAATCCCCATAATTTATCAAAATCAAGATCGTTGGGGGTTGTTGATGTCCATGGATGAATATAATTAGGCTCAACATATTCAACGTCTGGATCATTTTTTAGTCTGTCAACCATCTCTTCAACAGACTCATCACTTTTAGTTTTCAAAACCGAAATATTGCTTTTTCTAATATCCTCTTTTTTGTCCAAATTTTTACTCTCAGCAAACAACCGCGATTTTTTAATACCTGCAGATTGTCGTAAATTTATTTTTTGATTTTTAAATTTGACCAAAACTTCACCTTGAACATAACTTTGTTTGACAGTATTATTAGCCTTGGTCGTTGGCAAAAATTTATTAAAATTATCTTTTGGGCTTTTTGTCGGCTGATTTTTTAATTTTTTATCAACCAAATTACGCTCGACAGCGGATAATGCTTTTTGTTGAGATTGCAAACGGCTTAACACCTCATTTTCATCTGACGAGACCGCCTCGCCAGCTTTCGCTCTAGTCATATTGGCGGAACTAATCGGCGCAAGCCCAAAAAGATAAACCACTACCAAAATAGTTGTAAATATTCTTTTCATAATTTATCATTTAAAATTCCCGTCGCAGCCCGTAGGGGAATCGAACCCCTATTACATGGATGAGAACCATGCGTCCTAACCATTAGACGAACGGGCCAAATTATTACAAAAAATAAAAAACCTTGTCCCAATTTAATGAAACAAAAATACTTTACATTATTTATTATAATTAATCAATGGGACGCAAAATTTTGCGCCCCTACGATTATTTCCCGCAATTAATCAAGAGATGTTTAGAAAGTAGCGGATCAGCCATCAGCTCTTTTACAATCTTTTCCATTTCCATCGCCGCCGAACCGGTAATGAGAACAACATCATTCTTCTCCAATCTTTTTTGTAAAAATTTACCCGCGCCAAGAACATCATCAAAAGAAAACACCTTATCCTCTTCCATTCCAGCCTCTCTCGCGGCAACAGCAACATCTTTTGAACGTTCCCCGACAGTAATTATTTTATCAATCCCCCGCTCTTCCGCATAATGGCCGATTTCTCTGTGAATATCCTCGCTCATATTTCCCAAATCCATAATATCGCCGATAACAGCATAACTTTCAACATTCTCTTTCAACGGAATTAAAGCCAAAGAACCCAAAGCGGCTTTCACAGAAACAGAAGACGAAGAAAACGTATCGTCAATAATCAGAGTATTTTTAATCCCCTTTAACAATCTCATCCTCCCCGCGGGCGGATGATATTCTCTCAAATTATTAGAAATCTCGCTCAAATTCATCTGATATACCAATCCGCACATAATCGCCGCTAGAACAGAATAAATTTGATGCGTGCCCAAAATCTCGGGAATTAATATCGGGACAACACTCCCTTTGTAATTAATTTTAAAACTGATTCCCTTGATCGGCAACCCATCCGCTTCTTCGTTGTTTACTGAAATCGCCGGCTCATTTGCTTTTAAATCCGCATCATTAATAACCCCCAAAGTCATCATGCTCGCTTTAGTCTTCATCCCCTTCACCATCTCATCATCAACATTCAAAATAGCAATTCCGTCCTTTGGGAGCCTGCTTATCATAATTTCATATTCAGCGGCTAATTTCTTGGCGCTGGAAAAAGCAGATGGTTGGACTGCTTCGCTGGATGTAATCATTCCTATATGAAAAGGAATATATTCAGTTAAACGTTCCAAATCTCCAGGCTTTTTTACATCAATCTCCAAAACCAAAATATCAGGATATTTTGAATCTTTAATAATCAATAATTTTAAAGCATGAAACACCAAAGAATACCAACCACGCCTCTTGCTATCCGCGCCAATTATAGAGAAAATAATTTCAATTTTATTATTGCCTTTGCTTGAATTTTTACGGACATTAAACTTGCTGGACAAAACAGAATATATCGCTTCTTGCGTTGTTGTCTTCCCAACACTGCCAACAATGCCAATAACATCAGGATGATATTTCTTTAAAATTTTTTTGCTCAAACTGTATAAAAATTTTGTTTTAAACGTTTCCATAGGTTTATAGAGAGTTAGTCCAAAGTGATATTTGGCGAGAGTCCTCTTATTTCGTGTGGATTATAATATATTAATTAAAAATTGAAATATCAAAATGAAAAATTACAGTTTAAAATGTTAAAATTTATAAACAACAAATGATTCTTAGTTTCCAATTTGCGGGTGGAAAATGGCTCTTCTCCCACTGGTTTTTATTAATCTTAAATTTGTGCATTAATAATTCAAAAAGACATTTTTAAATTTTAAATTGTCATTTTTCATTTTGAGATCTACATTTTTAATTTTCAATCCCTTGTCGGCGGAATTTCATAATATTTTAAAATAAACTCTGCTAATTTTTTAAAAATAGGCGCTGTTGTCTGAGACGCAAACTTGATTCCTTCTCCTTTCGGATTATTAATTTTTATTAAAACCACAAACTGCGGATCATCAATAGGACCAAATCCTGCAAATGAATGATTAAACTTATCTTCAGAATATCCGCCGCCAGCATCGGAAACCTGCGCCGTTCCAGTCTTTCCAGCCAAATGATACCCCTTAACACCAGCCATCTTAGAATGACCCTCATTAATAACAGAAACAAGCATAGCCTTTAGCAACGTTGCCGCTCTCGGTGAAATAACCTGCCTTATCTGCTTTGGCATCGTCTTTGTTCTTTTGCCTTCAAAATCAACAATTTCATCAACTAAATAAGGTTTCATCAATTTCCCGTCATTGGCAATAGCTGCAAAAGCGTTAATCATCTGAATGGGCGTAACAGTAATCCCCTGCCCAAAAGACGCGGTAAAAGTATAAACATCATTCAAGTTCTCCAAAGAATTAATGTCGCCAAGCGCCTCTCCGCCTAATTCAATTCCAACCTTGCTCCCAAAGCCGAATTTTTTGACATAATTTAAAAATTCTTCATTCCCAACCTGCTTAGCCGCAAAAATCGCTCCAGTGTTCAAAGACTTTTCCAGTACCTGTGTCATGGTTTGCCATCCATTTGCCATGCCATCAGAATTTCTAATCGTGAAACGGTCAACCTTAATAAAACCTTCGTCGTTATATTTTGTATCCGGCGCAACCTTGTCTAAATCAAGAGCCGACGCCATAGTAACAGCCTTAAATATTGAACCGGGTTCATAAGTATGTAAAATAGCTTGATTATTAAATACGCTTATATTCCCGCCAGCCTTACTATAAGTATTAGGATCAAAATCAGGATAATTAACCATTGCTAAAATGGCCCCGGTTCTTGGCTGCATCACTATAATTGTACCCTCTTCTATCTTATAATCGCCAACCGCTTTTTGCAAATATTCATAAGCCTTAAACTGTATCGCGCGATCAATCGTAAGATACAAATCAGAACCATTTTTTGCTTCAACAAAATCAACATTCCCCAAAATAATTGGATTCCCTTTGGCTCCCTCTTCGCCATATAAATGCCCTGAGGTTCCCGCTAAAATATCATCAAAATACCCCTCCAAACCGTATTGTCCGATACTTTTTTCCTCATCATAACGGACAAAACCCAAAATGTGGCTCTCTATATTATTATCGGGGTAATAACGTCGCAACTCCTTCGCATCATAAATTCCTGTAATTTTAAATTGATTAATTTCGTCAACGGTTTCTATGTCAACCTTTTTCTTTAAAGATTCATAAGGATCATCTTTTTTATTTAATTTACTTAATAAAATTTTAAAATTCTCATCTTCATCTAATTTTTCCCCCTTTCGAAAAGGGGGGCTGGGGGGATTTTCGCCAACAACCTCTTCTTCTTCTTCTTTAGCTTCTGCTATTTCTTCTTTGAATAACAAAGGATATATCTCTCGAGCTGCATTGTCCGGTTCTTTAATTAATTTTGGCTGAGCATAAATTAATGCGTATTCTTTATTAACAGCCAAAGGGAAAAATTTATCATCTCCATTGCCATCTTTTTCTTTGACAAAAATCCTTCCGCGCGAAGGAAATAATTTTTGATAAATTTCATGTTGGCCAGAAGCTAAAACGTCATACATATCCCTATGTATCACCTGCAAATCAAACAGCCTTAAAACAGTAATAAGTATTACTGCGATTATAAATAATTTTAAAACCGCAACACGCCAATTTTTTATTTTTTCTATTCTTTTTGAATTATTTTTTTTTATATACCTCATGTCTCGCCATTTCAAAAAATAAATTAAGCGCTAACGCGCGCATTATCTTGGGTAGGTGCCAGCAATTGCTGGCATCTACCCGTGCAATATTCAAATTCCTCTGCAATAAATTAAGCCTTACGGCGGTACATGCGTTTTCTAACGAACTGCCACAATAGAACTTGCGCGATCAATATGCGCGGCTTGACTGCCGTCAATCATATTAAGTTCAACAATTTTATCGCCGATATTAAACATTGATTGAAACTCAAGCGCGTTCACCTCAAGCTGTCTGTTTTTTGCTTCAATTTTTGAAATCTGATTTTTTAAATCATCTATCTTATATCCTTCGGTGGCAATAAAATTAGTCTGAATTAAATAAACAATGCCCAATACGCACGCGATACCCAAAACAGACAAGTTGAAAAAAGCGGATCTTCCCTGTTTTTTCTTCATCCTTATTTTTCTGCATTTTTCTTGAGTTTTTGATAATGGAGTCTTAGGCATAACTTGCAACTTATAACTTGGAACTTGGAACTTGGAACTTGGAACTTGGAACTTGGAACACAAATTATAAATTTTAAATCCCAATAAACTTTTAACTTTATGGACTTTACGGACTTTATGGACTTTCGACTTCGTCACACTCGTTCCGCCACTCTCATCTTCGCGCTTCTGCTTCGCGGATTATTTTTTACCTCTTCCTCGTTGGGAGTAACAGGTTTTCTAGTTAATATTCTTAATTTTGGATAACCCTCGCACTTGCAAATCGGAAACGACGGCGGACAGATGCAAGATCTGCTTTCTTTCGCAAAAAACTGTTTTACAATCCTATCTTCAAGCGAGTGAAAAGATATTACCGCGACCTTCCCGCCCTTTTCTAAAATTTGCAAAATCTGCGGCAAAACAGCGACTAAATTTTCCAGCTCTTCATTAACAGCTATTCGCAACGCCTGAAACACTCTCGTGGCTGGGTGTGTTTTTCTAAAATTAAATTTTAATGGAATATTACCGCTTATTATCTTTGTTAACTTTTGCGTGCTATCAATCAATTCTTCACCGCGAAATTTTACAATTGCTCTAGCAATCTGTCTTGCAAAAATCTCTTCCCCATATTTCCTAAAAATATTCTCCAACTTTTTTTCCGACCATTTATTAATCACCTCAGATGCCTTAAACTTGGAATCTTGATCAAAATTCATATCTAAATAACCATCTTTTTTAAATGAAAAACCTCTGCTGGGTTCATCAAACTGCCGTGAAGAAACACCCAAATCCAACAAAATACCATGCACCGGCAAGCCAGAAAAATTCTTATTATAAATATCAGTTAAATTTTTAAAATTATCCTGAACCAAAACTAAATTTTTTGCCATTCCCCCCTGACAAGGGGGGCTAGGGGGGTTTTCCTGTTTGTTGATTTTATCTTTTTTATGCAACAAACCAACTTTCAATTTTACAGCTTCAATAGCCTCTTTGTCCAAATCAATTCCCAACACTTTCCCTTTTTGCCCAACTCTTTTTAAAATCTCCAAAGTATGACCGCCCCCGCCCAATGTGCAATCAATAAAATTCTGATTAGGCTTTGGATCCAAAAAGCCAATTACCTCTTTTTTTAATACTGAAATATGATGATAATCCATACATACTGTCATCCTGAGCGACTTATAATCAAAACTCAAAAGATAAAAAATTATTATTATTTTATAAAGTTGAAAAATAAAACGATCTAAGCGAAGGATCCCGACGTTTTTGCAATTACAACGAGATTCTTTTCCGTCAGCCGACGGATCAGAATGACAGGTTTGCCTAGATACTTTCCCCTTCTCCCAAACTCTCACCAAGTCTTTCCGCTATCTCATCGCTCTGATTTTCTGTCTCTTTTTTATAATCCTCCCATTTATCTTCATCCCAAATTTCAATCCTGTTATACAAACCCGCAATCACCGCTTTTCTGCTAAGCCCGCTATATTTTCGCAAATACTCAGGCAAAATAATTCTCCCCTGCTTATCTAGCTCAACCTCCATCGCGCCAGCCAACATTAAACGAGAATACGCTCTAGTATTTTTTTGGCTAACGGGCAGTTTCGCAATCTTTTGCGCAATCGTTTCCCACTCAGATTTTGTATAAAGAAACAAACATTCATCAAGCCCCCTAGTAACCACAGCGCCATTTGCCAATTCATTACGAAATTTAACCGGTATGGCCAACCGACCTTTTTCATCCATAGAATGATTGTATTCTCCTAAAAACATAAATTTATTGGCGGGATTTGCAGAGATGAGGCAATGCCTCGTCTCTGCAAATCCCGCAATTTTATCCACAGAAAACATTACTTATCCCCACTTTTATCCACTTTTCACCTTATAAATCCATTATAAACCATTTTCATTTAAAAAACAACCACTTCAAATGGTTGTCTAATAATATTATTTTTAGCTAAAATTAGTAAAAAATAATTTATTTGTGTTTAAGCTGGGGATAAAATAGGTGCTAACGCACGCATCGTGGCTGGTTCCCAGCACAGCTGGGAACCAGCGGATAAAATATTTATTTAAAATTGTCAGAGTTAAGCTTTTGTTTAAAACTATTAGCAGTTATTAAACTTATTAATTATATACGATTACGATGTGCTTATTAATCCTACCAATCACTCCCCCCTCCCCCTCAAATTCAAAACCTCCCCAACAAGCCCAACCCTCACTCCCCCAATCAAAAACATCACCCCAAAATACACGGCAACCGCCAACGGAATAATAATAAATAGATTCAACCGCGACATAAAATATAGAAACAAAGCCATCACCCCGCTGGCAACTATAGACTTAAGCAAAACAGTAAACTTCGGCCAACGTTTAACTGTTTTTACAACCATTAGAAAAGACAAAACAGTAATCAAAGTTTCAGAATAAAGAGTTACACCCACAGCTCCCCAATAAGAATACAAAGGGATAAAAATAAAATAACCAAAAAGCGAAGTAACCGCCGCAAATAAATATCCCCGCATCATACTCTTCTGCTTATCAATAGCAACAACGCTATGGCTGAAAACATTACCAATATAAATCATCCCAAGAGCGATAATCAAAACGCGAAGAACAGAGCCGGAACCCTCAAACTCTTTACCAGCTATCAAAACCATAATCGGCTTTGATAAAAAAATAACCCCGACAACTAAAGGCGCCGCGATAATTGTAAGCGCGTCAAACCCCTTTTGCAAAATAGACATAAAACGTTCCTTGTTATTTTCCGCCCACGCCAAAGACAAAATCGGCAAAAGCAAACCGACAAACAAATATGGAAAAACAGTTAGAACATCAATCGCGCGATAAGCCGCCCCGTAAATTCCAACAACATCCTGCTTGTAATACAAAGATAAAATTAAAATATCCGCCTTTAGATAAACCAAATTAAAAATAATAGAAAGAGAAAGCGGCCACGATCTCTTGAAAATTTCTTTCCAAACGGAAAGCTGAACCAAAAAACGCACCCGAACAAATTTACGCGACCAATAAAATAGTAAAACAAAATGAATCAAATGCGACAAAACCAAAAACCCCAAAACGCCGTATAAATTCCAATTCTTTATAGTTACCAGATAAACCCCAGCCAAAAAAGACGCCTTTGACACAACATCAGAAATAGCCGGTTTGTTCATTTCTATATTTTTCTGAAAAACGCTTTGAAGAATCTGAACCAAAGAGATACATAAAAAACCGACACAGCAAATCAAAACGCCATATTTTACCTGCGCTGGATACGGAAAAAACCAAACAACAATCGGAGCAATACATAACAAAACAAAAACAGAAACCAAACGCAAAGTAAAAATATTACTGAAAATATCATTTGTCTTTTGTTGATGAACAACTTCATCTTTATCTGTAATTTCAGAAATTAGCTGAACTGACATTAGATTCAAACCGAGGTCAGCCAAAATACTGAACAACTGCAAAAAAGTAAAAATCGTAACATAATTTCCAAAACCTTCTACGCCCAAATAGCGAGTAATTAAACCTAAACTAATCAAACTAAAAAACAGACCGATTCCCCTTCCGAGAATCTGCCAAAAAGTATTTTTAGCGATTTTATGCGTTAAACTCATAAAAATTAGTAAAGCTATTATACAACAATATCCTAAAAAATAAAATTCCCATCCTAAAACGGAATTTTATCAACAACTCATCTTTTAGCATCATCGCCTTTTCTTTTTCTCTTTTGGTTTCCGCCAAATCATACGCAAAATTATTTTTCGCTTGCAAAATAACATGTCCATACTTTTCCTTGTTTAAATCTCTCATTTAATTTGATATATAACCATTAATCAATAATAAAAGGACTGTCTTCATCTGTTTCCCACCTGATTTCATCAACTTCGTCTTTTTTATTTTCACCCCGATATAACTTATTAGGAAGATTTATCACAAGTCCTTGTTCTTCTGATATGCATTTGTAGCCATGAACTACGCCTGGAGGGACAATTACGGACACGGGATTGCCCTCGCCAACTTCATAGGTTTTCAACTCCCTAAAACCCTCTTTGCCTTGACGATTTTCCCAAAGATAAAGTCTGAATTTTCCTTGTTCCAAAAATATAAAAAAATCGGACTGGTTTTTATGTTCGTGCGGACCGCGCGCGACGCCAGATTTTGTTACAGAAACATATCCCATTTCCGGTTTTATGTCTGTTTCGTCTATGCGAAAAATTTCGGCTAGCCAACCGCGGTCGTCGTTATATTTTTTTAATTCTTTAATAATTACACTGTTCATAATTTTTAATTTTAATAAATTAGGCGCCAACGTTGCGCATAGAAAGGGCAGATTTGTGGAAACCAAGCGTCCAACGTGGACGTTCGGTTTCCACAAACCGTTCAATATTGAAATTCCTGCAAATTTACCACAGGGTTAACCCTAATAAAAATGCAACCACTCCGCCAACCAAACTAATTAATATGCTCCACATTCCCAAATCATAAGTAAAAAACATTATAAAAATAAAAACCATAATACTTATAGTAAGCAATATGCTCTTTTTAATTTTACTTTCATCTGGTAAATTTTCCGCAGGTATTTGTTTTTCAAAAAACACGATAAAAATTCCGGTTATAAGACACAAAAGCAAAACATAGTTTAAATTAATATAAGCAATGACAAATTTAGGCTTGATCAATTCAAGAAAAAACAGTACTACAAAACTAATAATAGAGACGGTAAAAATGTCCTTGTTGAACTGAATTAAAAAATTTTTTGCGGATAGATTCATGTTTTTTGAAATATCATTTTTTTTATCTTTTATGTTTTTTGGTAAAAGTTGCTCAGAATGACATTGTATAACCGTTCGCGAACTTTTGTAAAAAATGGTCTTGTTTCCAATATTACTCTAATCTCATTAATTATAACCTCTCCTTTCGCTCTGTTCAAGTTTGGCGCGGAAATTATTATTTTTACTTTGTTATTTTCTTTATTGAGCGCAAGTAAATTCAAAACCGTTTTGCCGACTATCCAGCCATCGGATAAAATCGGCGGGTGATAATTGGCGATAATATAATTAATTCCGTCTAAATTATCTTTTTTGTTTAAAACTTTTATTCTTGGATTAAAAAATTGTTCGGCGCCGAAGCTAAATAATCCGTCCCCTGAAATAAGTATGCTTCCTTTGGGAATTTCAATATTATATCCGTTTTCCGCGTTTTCAATATCCTTTATATATTCAATATTAAGTTCCTGAATATCTAATTCTTGCCCGTCAACTTTTACTGTCTGAAACCCAGAGGTGGAATTAACCGCAGCTTTAAACAGAGAAGAATTAGAAAAAAGACGAATAGAATATTGCGGATTTTCGCCATTGCAAAGATTTAATTTATTTACAAAGGCGATTAATTTTTGTTTGGTCTTTATTTTATTGATTAAAATATCATCGGGAAAAAGAAGGTTGATTTTATACAAACCGCTTTTTGGGTTTTCTAAATTTATTTTCCATTCTCTTGAATCATTTTTTGTTTTATTTTCGTCAACTATTCCATCGTCGGGAATGATCTGTTTTTTAATTAATTCCGAACCGCGGTAAATTTCAATCTCTCCCTCATCGCTTCCGTTGCGTTCGTTCAAATCTTCAATCCAAAAAGAAAAATCCATATCTTCGCCATCTCCTAAATATGTATAAAAACTATGCTGGCCTTTTAATTTTTGCTGAATCTCTAAATATTCATCGCTCTTTTCGTAATTTGGATAAATATATTCGTAAGGTAAATTGTAATTAAAAACAGCGATTTCATCTATCAACGGCAAATTTTCAATAAATGAATCTATTGAATTATATTTTTTTTCTCTTTGCAATAAAATTGTCTCTCCTTTTTGCGTCTTATCCCACTTGCCGATTAGTTCGTCAATTATCAAATTTTGCATAGGCTGTATCTGAAAATTCCAAATATTTTTACTAGCCAGCGCGCCTATTTCAATAATCGGCCGAGCTTTGCTTTGATAAGTCATTTGAATTGTTGCGGTCTGATAATTTGCGGGCAATTCCAAATCAAAATAAACAGGATCAATTTTTATTGTCTGGGAATGCTTGCCGTCGGTCTTGCTGATTTCGCTTAGTCTGCCTATTGGATACAAATGACTAATAAAAGCGTTTGGTTTTTTAAAATCATAAACTATTTCCAGCTTGCCGTTTAGGGGAAATTGTTTATTGAATAAATAAAATAACGCCAATATTGGGATTAGTATTAAGATTGTTTTGATGTATTTATACATATTAATAAAATACCTAAATTACAAATTATAATTACTAATAAAATTTCCAAATCAAAATGTCAAATTATTGGAAATTAGAAATTATAATTTAGAAATACAGTTTTTTAATTTTTATTTTTTTCAACCATTACCACATCAAACAGCCTCTCTCCTTCCCTGATTTTTTTTGCGTTGGTCAAATTAAGTTTATATTTATTTAAAATTTTATTCAGATACAAAATATCTTGATCGCTGTTCCATGAATAATAATAGATAGGGCGCTTTTTTTCAAGTAATTTACTGATTTCGTTTAGCCTTTTGTCCCTCTCTTCGTCAATATTCTCAATAACTAACCTGTCCGGAAAAAACAGTTTATCGTAATAACCCGCGATAATAATTGAATTATTTTCCGTTAAATTTAAAACGGCATTTTTAATTTCCGCATATTGCCCCAAAACATTACGCCCGATGCTTTCATCTGTCAATTTAAAAACAAAAAGAACATTGTAACTTATCAACAAAGCTAACACGCACAGAAATATTGCGTTACTTTTTGCCATCCTTTTTTGTTTAATTTTCAATAACAGCATGGACAAAAAGGGCATTGAAAAAATATAGATGGGGAGCCAGTATCGCGCGTAAGATGTCCCTATTGTAATTTTTGTCGGGTCTGGATTGTCGTGAAAAGACCAACTTCCATAATAAAGTATTAAATAAACAGAGCCGATTAAAAAAGCTATTAGATATTTTTTTTGTTTACTTTCCAGCTTTTTATAATTTTTTAATAGCAAAAAAATACCAAAGCACGTTGGCAGGCTTAGCCACCAAAACAGATAAATACCGTAGTTCCATGAATTGCGAAAGATATTTAAAACAGCGACGCGCAATGTGTTAAGTAACAACGAACTTCTAATTGAAGCGGATATTGAATTTGTGTCTATTGATTTTCCGATTGAGCTATAGCCGTTTGAAAGCGGATTTCCGTAAAGTTTATTGTTCAAAAAAAATATCGGAATTGATAAGACGAAAAGTATTAGAAAACAGATTATTGCCTGTTTTTTGCTTATTTTATCTTTGTTGAAAAAATACAGGATAATTAAAATTAAAACAACCCATGGAATTTCTGAATACCTCGCCATTAACGATAATCCGATAAATATGCTTCCCAAGATGATGTTTGCGCATTGTTTTTTGTTTTGGGCGTTAGAATTATTTTTAACAAAAAAATATATCCCCATAATTAAAAGACTGGCAAACAGAACATTGTGATACATTGAATGGGTTGAGTAATACCAAAAAGCGGGATTTATAAAAACTAAAACACTGGACAGAAAGGCGATTTTTTCGTCAAATATTTTTTTAATAATTTCATAAAAAAAGAGTACGCTTATCGCGGCTATGATTGGAGTAAAAAATATGATGGCATTGGATCCAAAAATCTTACCCAAAAAACCGTAAATTAGCGGCATTCCTAAAAAACTTTGAGGGACGATTTTTTGATCTGCAACCGCCATGCTGCGCGGGTGAATAATATCGCTATTTTCTTTCAGCGGATAATCCAGCCTGCTTTCGCGGGCAAACAGGTTGGCGAAAAAATAATTGGCGTTTTCATCAGGAGAATTAAAAATAGTCCCTGCCCTAAAAGCTAGAAACGAATAGACAAAAACAAAAAAAATAGCTAGTATAATTAATATTTTTTTATTATGTTTTATTTGGGGTTGGTTCATTTTTATGCTAAAATTTAATTTATCATGGAGGGGGGGTAGATGCGAGCCCTCGCTCGCGTATGGAAAAGTCACCATGACTCCGCACTAAAAACTTTCCCCTTAGCGCGGTTTCTAAATGTGATGTCCATAGGTGGAAGCGAGGGCTTCCACCTACCCAACACTTACAAGACTTAATTTATGAAAACCTACCAAAAGTATACCATATTTACCTTTATATTAGGAATATTGGTTTTATTTGCATCTTATTCTACTACTGTTTCTGTGATTTTGCCAATTATTGGTCTAATTTACATTATAACCGTCGCTTACTGTTTGGGCAAGTTCTTTTTTGATTGCCAAGAGTTAATAGAAAGAACAATACTAGGCTTGTTGATTGAGATTTTTGTCGTTATGATAGTTGGTTCTGTTTTTTTCTACTGCTATGCGTTAAATAATGTTTTTTTTATTGCAACTACTCTCGGATTTCCGGTTTTAATATTTTTTTTGGAGCGTAAAAGCGTGAACAAAAAATGTTTGACTGCTTACCATCAACCCCCCCTCCGCCAGCTGGCGGACACCTTATCAGGGGGGTTACGCGAATTCCCCCCCAACAAGGTGGGCAAGAGGGGGTTGATAGGGGGCGATTTTAGATTCAAATTTAGCAGATGCGCTGTAAAATTTGATTTATCATCGTTTATCTTAATTTCCACATACCTAATTTCCACATCAACCCTTTTTTATATACTAATTTCCCATTCAACACTTCTGCCAATTAGAACGCCTTGGGAAGTCATTCCAAAATATTTTTTTGCCATTTTCTTCATCAACACACTCGCGCTCACAACAATACTCTTGGGCAAAAAAGATTTTAAAATAATAAATTATAAGTTAATTTTAACCTCAATCTATCTGTTTTTATTTTTTAACGTTGCTTATTTTATTTATAGGCTTGGTTATGGGTTTGACCCTTTTATCCACAGGGCAACACTAGATGTCATATTAAAAACAGGGACAATCACGCCAAAGCCGTTTTATTATATTGGTGAATATAGTCTGGTATTTTATCTTTCAAAATTGCTTGGCGCAAATATAAACATCTTGGAAAAAATCCTTGTCCCTCTTTCGTCGGCTATTTTTTTACCCGCTGCTTTGTATTATTATTTAAATAAAAAATTTCAATCTAATAATAATTGGCTAATAATACTTTCTTTGCTTTTGATGCCTGTCGTTTTTCTGATTGTTACAACTCCGCAAAATTTAGCAAATCTGCTTTTAATTATTTTGATTATTTTTTCATTAAACTATTCGCGCTCCCCCGCGCCGCAATCCCCCGCCTCTCGGCGAGGAGACTGCGGCGGAGCGATGAATATTTTTTTAATTCTCAACGTACTCGCCATATTTTTTATTCACCCAATTTCAGGAATTCCCGCTATTTTATTTTTAATACTTTTATTTTTATGGCGCAAGGCCGCTAAGACGCAAGAAATACAAAATACTAAATTCAAAATACTAAATACTAAATACGGCAAATTATTCATAATTCTCACTTGCCTTGGATTGATATCTTTCCCAACTATTTGGCTATTTAATTCTATAATATCTCCGCAAACAGCTGTTACAATTAATTCAAAAATTTTAGCCGAGCTGATTTTATATTTGCAAAATTTAAAATTACTGTCATTTGGAAATTTGGAACAATTTAAAATTATCTTAAATATTATTTATTTTTTCTATTTTAATTTGCCGATAATTTTAATCGCTGTTTTTGTTTTTATTTTAAGAAAAATTTATCAAGAAAAAAAGGCTGTAGAATATGTGCCATATTTAATATCTTTTCTAATCTTTTTTCTTAACTATTTAATTTTGAAAATATTTATAAATTTTGGATTTCTCATTGATTATGAGCAGGATAATTACACAAACAGGGTCTTGCAAATATCTATTTTATTTTTGATTCCGTTCTTTTTGATTTTTATTGATAATTTTTGGGGGAAAGTTAGCCAGAAAAATTTTATAATTAAATATGTTCTAATCATAATTTTGCCAATCTGCCTTTGCGCGAGTCTTTATTTTACTTACCCGCGCCATGATAATTTTACTGCGAGCCATGGGTATAATACTTCAAAGTATGATATTATGGCGGTTGATTATATTGATAAAAATTCAAAAAAAGATTTTATTGTTTTGGCAAACCAGCAAGTTTCCGCCGCCGCGCTGCAAGAGTTTGGATTTAAAAAATATTATGACACTTGCAACGGAAAGCTGTTTTATTACCCCATTCCGACGGGAAACGCGCTTTACCAATATTATTTGGAAATGGTAAATAAAAAACCGGCCAAAGAAACGATGGAAAGCGCGATGAAATTGACCGACGTAAAAGAGGGGTATTTTATTGTGAATAAATATTGGTTTGAATCTAAGCGAATTGTTGATTTGGCAAAATTAGTTTCAGATGAATATGTTATAATCGGGGATGATGACGTTTATATTTTTAAATTTACTATGGCAAATACTCCAATGGATTAATCGGTATTCCATCTTTTCTTACTTCAAAATGAAGATGCGGACCTGTTGTCATTGATCCTGCCCCTTTGGTTCCTGGCGTGCCGCCAACCGCGCCTATGATCTGCCCCTTTGCGATATAACTGTCTTGCTCTACATCAATGCGGCTAGTATGTCCATAGACTGTTGAAAGCCCATTTCCGTGAATAATCATAATATAACTATAACCATAGCCGTTGTTTTTGGCTTTTGCCACATAGCCGCTTTCCGCGGCTTTTATGTTTGTCCCTTGATACGCCCTGATGTCAATCGCCGGATGTTCAAAAATATGTCTGAAAGGATAATCAGGATCATGGAAATAGGCCGAGATTCCGCGTGTTGGATTAACTGGCCAGCTCAACTGAGCGTCTTGATTAATATCAAAACCATCTTCTTTTTTATTCATTTCCTGCAGTCGGCGCCTTATTGCGGCTTCTAGATCCATTATTTCTGAATTTACGCGATCCTGTTCTGTTTTAAGCTGGAAAATTGTATTTTGAAAATTTTTTTCCGAAAATTTTGTTTGAACCAATAAATCGCTTTTTGCTAAATTGCTCTCGGCAAGCATCTCTTCTTGCTGAAGCAATTTATTCTGCAAAGCGTCAAGCTCGTCTTTTTTATTTCTTAAGGTTAAAATATGCTGATCAAGCTCGCCCTTTTTTTCTTTGGAATCTACTAATGTTTGACGCACCTGCACCTGTATGTCGTCCAGATAATTTAATTGATTAAAAAATGAAGAAAATGAATCGTTGACCGCTAAAATTTCCAAAAAATCTTGTTGTCCGTCTTTATCTATTATTCTTATAAATTCAGACAATCGCGCGTGATTTTTATTGATTTGCTCGACAGTCGCCGAAATTTGTCTGTTTGTTTTTTCTATTTCTAAATTTGTCTCTTCAAGCTGTTCTTTGGTAGCTTTTATTTTTAAATTATTTTTATAAATTTGATCGCCTAAAATTGAAAGCTGGTTTTTTAATGTTACTGATTTTTCCTGCGCAAGCTGTATATTTTTTTCATAAATCTCTATTTTTTCTTTTATTTTTTCTATATCTGTTTTTTTGTTTTCAATGCTTTTGTTTAATTCGTCTAAATTTTGAACCCCTTGAACTTCTTGGGCGATAATAAAATTAACAGTAAATAAAAATCCTATTAATAAAAAAAATATTAAAATATATTTTGTCGCGTTTTTTTTGTTTGGCATTGGCGTATTATATCAAAAATTATAATATATGGCAATTTGAATATTTTTAAAAAACCGCCGATGGCGGTTTTTTAAAAATATTCAACTAAGCAATTGCTCCGATTTCTACTTCGGTGAAATGTTGCTTGTGTCCAAGTTTTCGGCGATATCTCACTTTTGCTTTGTATTTGATTACTGTAATTTTTTTCGCGCGGGAATGACGCAGGATTGTCGCTTCAACTTTCGCGCCTTCTACTATCGGCTTTCCGATTTTAACGTCTTTTCCGTCCTCATCCGCGACAAGTAAAATCTCATTAAAATCCACCTTGTCGCCTGCTTCGCCTTTAATTTTTTCAATTTTAATTTTGTCTTTGCTTTTAACGTTATATTGCTTTCCGCCTGTTTTAATAACCGCTATTTTTAACATATTGATAATATTAATTTTTAATATGTTCCTATTCTATGCGTTTTGTTCTGTTTTGTCAATACTTTATTATTTGAACTTCATCTCCAACTTTTAAATCATTATCTTTAACAAATTCCGCATTCACTTCCAAGACATAATTTATCCCCTCTTTTGACGTTGCTCTTTTTATATTCCCATTTTCCGGAATTAGCAAATTTTCGCTTATATCTATAATTTTATTGTCAGCTATCCAGATAATATCTATGGGGAAAAGCATATCTTTCATCCAAAAAGTTCGTATTTCTTTGTCAAAATAAACAAAAAGCATTCCTTCATTTTCTCCCAGTTTTTCCCGTCCGCTTAGTCCTTGTATTTGCTCCTCTGGGGTTTCAACGACATCGGCTGTTATTGTTGTGTTATTAATTTTGATTTCCGCTTTTTTAATATTTTCATAATTATTATTTTTAACACCACAAGCCGAAAGAAAAAAAACTAGCATTATTGCGCAGAGCTGAACTTTGTTCGCTCCCCGCCAAACCCCCCAACCCCCCTTATCAGGGGGGCTATTTCGGATTCCCCCCTGACAAGGGGGGCTAGGGGGGTTTGATGGAATACGAGATGAATTTTTAAAATTATTTTGCGGTAAATTATTTTTTTCCATTTTGATATTTCCATTTTTAATTTTTACTTTTTTTTCCCAAAAACCCCGCTATCAATGCCATTATTATAACTAAAAAAATTAAGACAAAAAACTTGCCTTTGCTTTGTAAAAATAATGTTGCGCCGCCGAATAGCGCGGTTAAAAAGTAATAGACTATGACGCCGTTTCTTTGTGAAAGTCCAATATCAATCAAACGATGGTGGAGATGTTTTCTGTCCGCAACATTGATTGCTCTTCCCTCTTTCCATCTTCGCAAAATAACCCAAATCAAATCAAGAATCGGGATTCCCATTATTAATAATGTTGTGGCGATTTTTCCTTTTGATAAAATCGCCATGCACGCGAGCAAAAATCCGCACAAAAGACTTCCCCCTTCTCCTAAAAAAATTTTCGCGGGATGAAAATTCCAAAATAAAAATCCGACGCATGACCCAACCAAAATCAAAGCTAATGTCGCCACTTCCGGCTGGATAAAATATTTTTGAAAACTGGCAAAGAAAATAATAATCGCGCCAATGGCTGTTGTTCCCGCGACAAGTCCGTCTAGTCCGTCTAAAATTTTTGTGGTATACATCATTCCCATGATCCACAAAAAAGTTATTATCGCGCCAAAAATTAATCCTATTTCAAAAAATCCTCCGAACGGGTTTGTGATGTAATCAATTTTTAGCCCGCTAATTACGACTGCTAGCGCGGCTAAAATCGGCGCTATTATAGACTTTGATGGAGACAACTCGTATTTGTCGTCAAAGTAGCCCCCAATCATTAGAATAATCGCGCCGATTAGCATTGCTATGATAAACTTCTGCGAAACGGTTTGGCTTATGATATTTTTAAAATTTATAAAAGCAACGATAAAAAAACCGCCAAAAATCGCCAATCCACCTAAAAGCGGTGTTGGTTTATTGTGTATTTTTCTTTCGCCCCTGGGATGGTCTAAAATTTTTAATTTTAGCGCTAGTTTTAAAACTAGCCAGCTTAAAACAAACGAAAAGAGAATAGAAAGTATTAATGGTTGAATGTAATTATTTAACATTGGTTCTGGTTTTTTGTTTTATTGTTTTTGTGTTTTATTGCGATTACCACGGAACATCTTTAAATCCCAATTTGTATCCGATTATATTAATCAACGGATGCGCCACTAAAGCAAATCCCGCATAAAATACCCACATTTGCAAACTCACGGGTTTAATAATTGAAATAAAAATTCCGACGCCGATGAGCATATCAAGCTGATCCCATGGAAAAAATCTGTCTCCGGATCGGACATTAAAACGTCTTTTGATTAAACTTTTAATTGCGTCGCCAAATAATGCACCGAAACCAAAAAGAAAACCAATCAAAATCACGCTCTCTTTTTGATAATTAATATAGCTAATGTTTGAAAAGCTACTATATTGATATAATAATTTTTGTATAAATACAAATATTATAGCCGTTATGATGCCGACAAAAAAACCTCTCCATGTTTTATGCGAGCCAAGAATTGGCTTGCCGTTCCACTTTTTTCCTCCATCAACGGGTTTGGCGAGAAATTTTAAATAATTTTTACAACAAGCCGGCGCCATATTTGCGACCATTGCGGGCAGGGCGAAATAGATTGATGTTAAAATGAAATTGAACATAACTTTAGTAATCAGTAACTAGTAATAAGTAAACAGTAATAAAAGTTTTAAAAAAATTAAAAAATTATAATCCAAAAATTACTTATTACTAATTACTAGTTACCGTCTCTATGTCTTTTAAAATCTGCTTTTTCAACTTTTCTGCGGAAGAAAATTTTTTGATGTCTCTAATTTTTTTATTGATTTCCAACTCCACTTCATTGTCGTATAGATCGCCGGAAAAATCAATAATTGCCGCTTCAATTACGGGTTCGGGTAAATTAAACGTGAGGCGCGGACCAATAAAAAACGCGGCTTTGTATTTTTTTTTTGTTTATTGAAATAAAACCTGAAAAAACACCCGATTCTGGAGTTTGATAATTTTTGTTTAATTTAATATTTGCCGTTGGCGCACCAAGCTGTTTTCCGACACCGCGTCCGCGAACAACTATACCTTTGATTGTCTGCATAAATAATTTAAAAATTAAATCATTAAAAATTATTTAAAAATTAAAAAATTAAAAATTTTATATAAACATCCACAATAAAATAATAAAGCCCAATAATATTCTATACCATCCAAACCAAACCAAGCTATGCTTTTCTAAAAACTTAATAAAATATTTTATCACCAAATAGCTTACAACAAAAGAGCTTAATATCCCAATGAGAAAAATTAATTTATCTAATGTTGATAAAATAGCCAAATTCAAATCAAACATTTTTTTTGCCACCGCTCCAAAAATAATCGGAATTGCCAATAGAAAAGAAAATTCCGCCGCGGCTTTGCGTTGGAGTTTTAATCCCAAACCTGCTATAATAGTAGTAGCGCTTCTTGAAACACCTGGAATCAAAGCAAAAGCTTGGGCAATGCCTATTAAAAATATTTCTGTCGCGCTTAACGAATAAATGTCTTTTTGTTTTTTGCTGTATTTATCGACGATTATTAACAATATACCGCCAATAATCAAAGTTAAGCTTACAACCGTTATGTTCCTAAAATATGACTCTATTGCGTCTTCAAAAAAGAATCCTATCAGACCTGCAGGAATAGTGGCGAAAAAAATAAAAAAGAAAAGCCTTAAATTTTTTTTACTTTTATCTTGTTGTTTGTCTGCTTTGCCGAAAACGGAAAACAAGCTGTAAATTTTCTTTCTAAAATATATAAATAAAGCAAGCAAAGAACCGAGATGAAGCGCAACATCAAAAATCAAATTATCTACGTCAAGATTAGAAAACTTATGGAGTATAATCAGGTGACCGGAGCTGGAAATAGGCAAAAATTCCGTTATCCCCTGCGCGGCGCCGAATATTGCTGAGAAAAAAAATTTTAAATACATAAATAGTTATTTTATGCTCAATATGCTGTCAACTTATAAATTATTTGTAATACCAATGGCGGTTATTTTTTCTTCACAGTTGTTAAAACTGATAATTGAAGCCGCCAACGGGAATTTTTCTTGGAGAAATTTTGACAAATACGGCGGGATGCCTTCTTCACACACTGCGTTTGTCACATCGCTTGTAACTATTATGGGGGCTACGCAAGGAATAAATTCTTCGGTTTTTGCCATCTCTTTTATCCTCGCTGTGCTTACAATCCGAGATGCTATGGGTTTACGAAAATATTTGGGAAATAATAGCAAGGTTATAAATTTATTGATTAAAAAATTGCCAGATAAAGACGAAATTGAATTTCCGCATATTGAAGAACGGCTCGGGCATACTCCTATACAGGTTTTTGGAGGAATGATTTTGGGTTTTGCTGTGAGTATGATTTTGTTGAGATTTTTGTAAATTGGGCGCTAATGCGCATAGAAAGGGCAGGTTTGTGGAAACCGAGCGTCCAACGTGGACGCTCGGTTTCCACAAACCGTTCTACCCGCAAAAATTTACTTCGGCGCGATATCGCGCAATTTTTTAACTGTTTTAATTAAAACTTTAACCGTCTGATCAATTTCATCTTTTGTCGTGGATTTTCCCAATGTAATTCTCAAACTGTTGTGGCAAATCTCCTGTGGGATATTCATTGCTAGCAAAACATGAGAAGGTTTTAATGATCCTGATGAACAAGCCGAGCCTGTGGAAACGGCAATCCCTTCCATATCAAGCATGATTAACATGCTTTCGCCTTCCGCGCCAACTAAGCTAAAATTAGCATTTCCCTCTACCATATTTTTTAAATCTCCATTCAAATGTGAATTTGGAATTTTTTTTAACACTTGCGAAATTAAATAATCTCTTAATTTTTTTATTTTTAATATATTTTTTTTATACTCAACGTTTTGTAATAATTCAATCGCTTTTCCGAGTCCGACTATTCCCAGAGAATTATATGTTCCGGGGCGTTTGCTTTTTTCTTGATGCCCTCCGACCATTATTGGCAAAAATGGAACTCCGTTTTTTATATATAACGCTCCAACGCCTTTTGGTCCATAAATTTTATGTCCAGACAAAGAGAGTAGTTCAACTTTGAGTTTTTTAACATCACAATCGCAATAACTTATTGCTTGCACGGCATCGGTGTGAAAATAGATATGCGGCAATTTTTTGCAAGTTCCCATGTTGCAATTTTCTTTGGAACAATGGTCTCTTGTTTTATTGATTTTTTCAATCTCTTTTCCGATTTCTTGAATAGGCTGTATCGTCCCCACTTCATTATTAACGAACATAACAGAGACTAACGCCGTATTGTCTTTAATTGATTTTTTAAAATCTGAAAATTTAATTAATCCATTTTTTGAAACTGGCAAATATGTAACTTCAAATCCTTCCTGCTCCAGTCTTTTGCACGGTTCCATAACGGCGGGGTGCTCAATTTTTGATGTGATAATATGTAATTTTGTATTTGGATATTGTCTTTTCAACGCTCTTGCCACTCCGAAGATTGCCATGTTGTCGCTCTCTGTCGCGCCTGATGTAAAAATAACTTCTTCGTTTTTGCAGTTTAAAAATTTAGAAATATTCCCTCTTGCGATTTCAACCGCCTTTAACGCGTCTTCGCCGAAAGTATGCAAAGAAGATGCGTTGCCAAAACTCTCGCAAAAATACGGCATCATTAAAGCTATCACCCTTGGGTCAACGGGTGTTGTGGCTGAGTGGTCTAAATAGATTCTTTTGAGTGGCATACCTCTTTATTTATAAATTAGGCGCTAACGCGCGCATTTTGCAGAGACGCATTGCAATGCGTCTCTACGGACATGCAAATATTGAAATTCCTCTGCAAAAATTTAAAAATGAAAAGTTAAAAGTTGTAGTTAAAAGTTTAAAATTTTATTAGGCATAAAGTTTGTTTAACTTTTAATTTTAAACTCAATTTTTAAATTTAAACTTTTAATTTTATTAAACCGCGACAACTTCTTTCACCCCACTAACCTTTTCCTTCAAAACTCTTTCAACTCCTTCTTTGAGCGTCAATGCCGCCATCGGACAACCAGAACAAGCGCCCGTCAATTTAACTTTAACTATTCCGTTTTTTTCGTCAACATCAATTAATTTTATATCTCCGCCGTCCGCTTGAAGCGAAGGACGAATTTCGTTTAAAACTTCTTCAACTTGTTTTTTCATGGTTTTGTTTTTGTTAAAATGTTAATTAATTGAGGTAATGCCGTCACAGACGCTAAGTGTCTGAGCTCAGACACTTAGCGTCTGTGACGATTGATTATTCAACCTCTACCGAAAAACCAATTTTTCTTAGCGCTTCAATTACAATCTCGTTTGTTTCCTCTTTAACAAGAATATAATCTTTTGAAAAGGTAGAAACAACAAGAACGTTTAAATCTTTATCGGATATTGTTTTTGTAATTTTAGCTAGAAAATTTTTCGCATGAAACGGCAGGGAGACTTTTATTTCAATCAGCTTAAACCATTTTACGTCTTTATCATATTTTACATTGGGAATATTTTTTTCTTCTGTTATAACCGTAATTTCATCTTCATCTTTTGAAATAAAAAAATGATTGTTTATTGTTGTTTCGTTCGCCTTTAAATACGCATACCTGCCCGCACGAACAACGACTTTGCTTGATTTTATAACTTCATCTAGGGTTAAATTTTTCATACGATTGCTCGTCTTTGCGCCGCAGTCCCCTGACAGGAGACAGAAGCAAGGGTGCTGAACACCCCGCTGGGTGTCCAGCACCTAAGGCGCAATATTTCATAAAACTTGACTTAGAATATCTGCGGCGGAGCGTAAAAAATACTGATTACTGTTTACTTGTTACTGATTACTGATTACTTGTCCAAATACTCGTCAAACGCCTTATTCAACGCCTCTACCGCCAACATAGAACAATGCACTTTAATCGGCGGCAATCCGCCAAGTCCGTCAACTATATCCTGTTTTGAAATCTCTTTTGCTTCTCTTATTGTTTTTCCTTTTACCATATCTGTAAGTATTGAAGAAATGGCAATCGCGGCCGCGCAACCCAAGGTTTCAAATTTAATATCTTTAATGACATGATCTTCTTTGTTTTTGCCTTTTGGGTCAACTTTTAGATAAAGCTTCATGACGTCTCCGCATACTTTGTTGCCCGCTTGCCCGATTACGGTAGCGTCTTTGATTACTCCTTGATTGTGCGGATTTTTGAAATGTTGCAGAACTTTTTCGGTATACATATCTTATGTTAATTTTTAATTTTAAATTTTTAATTTTTAAACAATTTCAAATGTTTTTAATTTTAAAATTCAAAACATTTAATTTTAGTATTCTGGGCGTATTCAATACGCCCCTGCAATAATAACTTTCAACTTTATAGACTTTCGACTTTATAGACTGTGGATTATGATTTCTTCAAACAAAAATTCTTGGCTTAAATCTGCTTCGTTTTGTTTTACTAATTCCAAAATTGCCAAAAAACTGACAATTATTTCTGTTCGGTTTTCTGCTGTTTCTATCAGATGATTAAAGCTAAAACTTTTTTGGCCTATTATTAAATCTTTTATTTGCTGAATTTTTTCTTTGATGCTGATGGTTTTTTCAATCAATTTTTTTGGAAGTTCAAAAATCGGTTCCAACTTTGCTAAAACGTCGTTGAATATTTCAAATAGTCGGCGGGTGTTAACACTTTTTGGCGGATTAAATATTATATCATTTGCCGTTATCTGTTTTTCTCTTGCGAAAGTAAATCTTTTTTTATTAATCATCTTTCTAATTTTCCCAGAAGCTTCCAAAAATTCTTTATACAGTTTTAGTTGTTGCTCCAAATCTCCCTCTTCTTCTTCGTCCCATATTAAAAATGGCATTAACGCCTTGGATTTAATATACAAAAGTTTTGCCGCGACAACTAAAAAATCAGCTAAATCAACTGACCTTGCCTCTTCTACTTCTCTTATATATGACACATATTGATCTGTAACTTTTGCTAAAGATATTTTTGTAATATCAAAATTATTTTCCTCAATTAATTTAAGCAGCAGGGAGAGCGGCCCTTCAAATTGTTCCAATTTAACTTCGTGCATATTAACCAAAACTATTTTTTCAAAAAATTGTTAATAAATTTTAAATATTCTAAATAATCATTAATTTCATTTTTAATGTCGTCAATCATTCTTTTTAAATCAACTTTGCCGTATTTATGAATAATTAAATTTCTCAACCCGACAGATGGAGCGATTTTTAACGCAAAATTCATCGGCAGTATTTTATTCTCGCCCAATGTTATAAAGGTGCTCTGATAATCTTCTGGAACTTGCATATTAAGTTCGGAAATAATATGCGTATTAATATCAACGGCGGTATCAACTATTAATTGAAATAATCTCTCTGTTGTATAAAGTTTTAAATCATCTTCAATTAGCATTCTCGCATCTTCCTTTAATACCGCCTCCAACTTTTCATAATATTTTCTAAGATCGTTTAATTTGTTTTTAATTAATTGTTTATCAATCATATTTTCTGTATAAATTTATCTAATGATAAATCTCTTAATTTTAATAAATTTTTGGCTTCCATAAAACGTTTAAATCCATAAATTTTAAAATTCGCAAACACAAATTGCTCTTTTTCATAAAGAAGGATTGACTTTTGCGCTATTTGTTTTAATAAAAGCGGCGTCGCATTTTTTAAATCAACCAATTCTAAATTTTTAATTTTTAATTTTTGAGAAATTTCAAGCTGAATTTTCGCCGCATCGCTTGGTCTTAGATGCTTTTCAGAAACAAAAGCAATATCCACATCGCTATTTGCGTGAGTTTTTCCTGTTGCCTGCGAACCAAAAAGCAACACCAACGAAAGCTTGTGTTTTTTTGCTATTTTTTTTATCTTGGATTTTATCTCATCTATTTGCAACATAACTAATGTTTTCTTGTTTTTTTGTTTTCGTGCTTTCTCTTGTTTTTGCGTTTTTGTGTTTTCTTAATCCCGACCGGCAATTTATTTAACGTTTTTTTATCTGTCCTTTCGCTTTTTTGACTTTCTTTTGCGCTTTTGCTTTAACTTTTTTAAATTCTTTTGTCTTGCTTACTTCTCCTACTACCGCTTCTTCCAATTTTACAAAATCTTTAACGGCCATTTTAATGCTTTTTGTAAAATCGCTTGTGGCAAGTATCACTTTTTTATTTTTTAAAACATTTTTATCAACGTAAACTTTTAGCTGACGCAATTTCCCGAAAGCGCCTACAGCTTCTTTTTTTAATTTTAAAGTTTTAGCCATTACTTTTTCTGAAACAATTTCTATTTTTTTTGCTCCGAGTTTTGCTTTTAGCTTGGCAATGTCAAGCTGTCTGTTGGCGGGCAAAAGTATCAGCATATATTTACCGTCAACTTTTACCACAAGCGGTTTGCCGATTTCTTGAAGTTTGGCTTTTAACGTCTGCGCCGCGTCATGTGCGGTATAGACTGTCTTGTGCGCTAATTCTTCAAATTTTATCTTGTTTTCCTCAAGATAGTTTTTTATTTTTTGAGTGTCCATTTTTTGATTAGTAATCAGTAATTAGTAAATAGTAAATTTTGGATAATTAACCACTAATTACTGATTACTATTTACTGATTACAGGAGTTAGAGTAATTTAAAGTTATTTATATTTAAATGAAAGTTGCATCCAATCTTTTGCGCTGAAATTTTGCAATACGACATACGTTCAATAAAAATTTCAAGATAATCCATTACGTCAATCATTTTATTGTCAATTTCTAATTTTAATTCAATAGTTTTTGTGTCTTTGTTTAAAACTAAATGATTGTCAATTACCGCAAAATTTACGCGATCATGTATATCGTTTTTTAAATTTTTCACTCCTCTTGAATGTTTTCTGACGCGATTGCGATGCACATCGCTCTTGTCTGCAATTACAACCGCGGCCGTTATTTCATCAACCAGCTCTTTTTCGTATTTATCGTGGCTCGCGATTGCGTGCATTATTTGCGTTAATCCGGAAAGATCGTCTGTGTGGTGGGCGAAAATTTGATTAAAAAGCAAAGCCCCCCAATAGTGATGCTGTCCGCGACCGATAAAATTTGCCATGTCATGGCAAAATCCCGCGATTTTAGCATATTCTACTTTTTTTCTGTTAAAGTCAAAAGTTTCCGCTATTTCTCCAGCTCTTTTTGAAACTAAATCAACATGGCTTAATCCATGGTAGGTGTAGTCTAATTTGTTTAACACTATATCGCTTTGCTCTATATATGCCAAAACTTGTTTATTTTTTTTGACTTGATCTAGGGTAATCATATTAAAATAATTTCAAAGCTCAAATATCAAATGCCAAATCAAATCCAAATTTTTAAATGTCAAAATTTTGAATTTTAGGCTTTAGTATTTGTTTGAAATAATTTGGTCCGTCAGCTGACGGATAAATTTTGACATTTTTCATTTATAATTATACCCTGTTTCGCTTTTCCAGTCAAAAAAAGGCTTTAGATTCCAGCCTTTTTAAATGCGTCCGGCAGATATTCTATTATATCAGAGGCTATGAGGCTAAATTTACCCTTTTTTGACGCCGCTATGTCTCCGGCTAGTCCGTGCAAATAAACAGCCGCTACTGTCGCGCTAAAATCGTCCATTCCTTGCCCGACAAATGAGGTTATAATTCCCGTTAAAACATCTCCCGTTCCCCCGCTTGCCATTCCGGAATTTCCTGTTTTGTTGATATAAATTTCTCCGCTCGAGCTTGCAACAACTGTTCTGTGTCCTTTCAGACAAACAACGGCTCCTGTTGTTTGGGCGATATCTTTGGCAATATTTTCTCTGTTTAATTGTATGTGTGTGATATCTTTTTTAATTAAGCGCGACATTTCCCCAGGGTGCGGGGTTATGATTGTTCTGTTTTTTCTTTTTTTAAAAATTTTAATATCGCCGTTTAGAGCGTTAATTCCGTCGGCGTCAAGAATGATTGGTTTTTCGATTTTTAAAATTAATTCTTTGACTAATTTTTGCGTTTCTTTGTTTTGTCCTAATCCTGGTCCAATGGCTATTGAGTCGCACTTTTTAGAAAATTCTAAAATTTTATTTTTTGCTTTCAAACTTAAAAAATGGTCTTTAGTTTCAAACAGGGGCAGTGTCATTGCTTCTGTAAACTTAACTTCCATGATTTGATTTAAAGACTTCGGAATTCCACATGTAACCAGTCCGCTTCCCGTCCTAAGCGCGACTTGAGAACACAAATAAGCGGCGCCGGTCATTCCGATTGATCCTGCTAAAATAAAAACTTTTCCGTAATCGCTTTTGTTTGAATCTTCGGGGCGTTTTATTTTTTTGAGATGTTTTTGAGGCATAAAAGGTAGGCAGGCGAGATGAGGCGCGCTGCATTGAAGCATTTCATAGTGCGAAATTTTTAAGCGCCCACTTCCACGTGAAATTTCATCGGGGTGTGTTAATATTCTCATCTCGCCTTGAGTATTATTATAATACTAAAAAATATTATTACAAGGATTTGCATTGTGTAGAGAGAAGATGGGTTCACAGGGGTGAACCGTTCAATTTTGAAATTTATGCGGAATAAATAAAACGATTATGATGAAAAATAGGCTGGTGGTTACAAAAGTAACACACCAGCCTATTTGCATGGTTGAAGGAACAAAAAATAAGGGTAGTAATTTCAAAGTTATTAGAGAATTCTGAGTCCTCCCCTGAAATATTCAAAAACCTCCTCTACAGATATAATCCTATCCGCCTCCCATCCTTTTGCTCCTATGAACGCAAATCCGTTTGTGAGGTCGCCCTGTTGGGCGCGTAGCAGTGCTTCCGCAATGCAATAGGGACTTTCAAGAGGATTACATCTTTTTAGACATTTAAAACGGCAACTAACATGTCTTTTTACTCCATTTGTTATTTCATCCAAAAACGGATTTCTTACAGCCCTTCCTAGCATGCCCACGGGGCTTATAATTATAACAACATCCTTCTCTCTGGCGTTTAAATAAACCCGCTTAAACTCCAAATCTGCGTCGCATTCGTGGGTTGGCACAAATGGAGAGGACAACTGTACACCAGAAGCACCTAGATCTAAAAAATTACTTATTTTCTCTCCGCTAGAAACACCTCCACCTACAAAAACGGGGATTATCTTATTGTGCTGGATCTCAAAAGGTCTTATTTCGTCCAGAACCTCTTTAAGTAAAACTTCTAGGGCAAACCTAGGGTTACCAATTTCTTCTTTTTTAAACCCCAGATGCCCTCCAGCTAAAAAACCCTCTACAACGAAAGCATCAGGCAAACAACCAAATCTCTTCCACCATATTTGGCATATAATCCTTGCCGCTTGTGCTGAAGATACTATTATTACCAGCTTGGTTTTGCTATATCTCGTAAGATAGCTCGGAAGATCTCGGGCAAGTCCTGCTCCCGAAAATATAGCATCAACATTTTCTTCTATCGCTGCCGTAACTAAGTCGGAATAATTAGTTACGGCAAACATTATATTGACCCCTAATATGCCATTTGTATTTCTTCTGAATTCTCTGATTGCCTTTTTAAGCTCTCTAATGGCAACCTTTTTGGGATTTCTGACATAGTCGGGTTGATCAATACCAATCAAACTGGCAGCAATAGTACCGACAAAATCTCCACTTTCAAACAGATAACCACTTGCCGCAGCAGCCGCCAATCTTGGGCCAGAAATTCCATAAGCCATTCCGCCCAAAAAACCCCTAACTACTCTCCCTCTTATTTTTAATGCTCTTTCTTTCTCTTTTTCCATGAAAACCACCCCTTTCTTAAAATTGAATGAACGAAAAGGGGATCATTCCCCTGTTTATGTTAAAATTAACATAGCTTCATATTATCATAATTTTCATTAAAAACAATATATTTTATGTGCTTATAGTGTGCATATTAAACAAAAAACCCGCCAATTAGCGAGTGTGCATAAAATTAAATTATTAATATTGATATTTTTTAAAATATAATATAAAATTGGGTTAATTTATTTTGACCTTTTCACGAAGAAGGGGGAGGGAAAAATCTTTTGTCTTTGCCCAAAGATACCTCCAATATTCCCAAACCCTTCTTCCTGCAATTAAAATTTTACGGGGACGCGGTGCTATTTTTTGAGTAGTACTTTCTAAACAAAATGAGGATTACACAAAGCATTGCGTCCCTTATCCTCCCCTTTTTGTTATATTTTTAAATTTTCATCCCCAATAAGGATGCTTTTTTATTTTTGTAGAGTTCAAGAGATTATTCTTAGATTATCCTAAAAATCACATTATAAAAAAAATTGATTAAATCTATCCCAACAAAAGAGAAAAGCATTATTGCTAAAATTAGGCTTAATATTTGATTTTGGGCAAAATAGCGATAGATGCTTTCATATTTATCGTGAATTATCATAAGCAGAACTTTTGAGCCATCCAACGGTGGCAGTGGGATTAGGTTGAAAACCATCAACACCAAATTCATTACTATTAATTGCTCCAAGAGAACAAAAATCAAATTAGACGGCGGGAAAGTTCCGTTCATTATTAAAACTTTGTATATAATAGCAAAGATAACGGCGGAAAAAAAATTGGCAAGGATTCCAGCGAGCGAAACTAACAGGACGCCGAATCTTCCGTGTCTTATTTTATAAGGATCAATCGGCACAGGTTTTGCCGCCCCCAGTCCGATTATAAAAATCATGGTTGTTAGAATCGGGTCAAAATGCGTCAAAGGGTTTACAGTCAGTCTGCCTGCCATCTTGGCTGTATCGTCGCCAAGCATATATGCTGTCCAGCCGTGAAAATACTCATGGATGGTCAGGCCAAAAATTACTGATATTACAACAATAAGATAAAGTATCGGATTTTCAAATAAACGTGATATTATAAACATACATTAGTCGAAAGTCTGTAAAGTCCATAAAGTCGAAAGTTTATGGGAATTATTTTTTTTTTGACTTTTTTATTATTTAGTGATAATATTTTAGCAAATAATTAATAATTTTAATTTTATGGCTAGAAGCTGTACTGTTTGCGGTCGCGGACCGCTAAAGGGAAAATCTAGAAGTCATTCCAATATTGCGACAAACAGGCACCAAAACATTAATTTGCAGAATAAAACGATTCACGGGAAAAAGGTAAAAATCTGCGCTAGATGTTTACGCAATACAAAAAAAGTTACAGAATAGTTTTGATTATAGCAAATATTTTTAAAAAAACCAAGCCTTTCTATGGGTTGGTTTTTTTAATTAAAAATGCATTAATTTTCATTCGCCCACAACACTCCTCCAAGCAAGAAAATAAATTGAAAAATCATAGAGCCAAGCGCTATTGATGAAAAAGCGACCAAACCATTGACACACCCGCTTGAGCCCCTCATCTCTCTTATGCCTATGAGTAAATTTTCATAAATAAGAATCAAAAGAATTGGCGACGAACCGATTAAATTAATTACTAAAAATTTTATTGTTTTTTTTGTTTTTAACGCTCTATTAATTTCTTTCCCAAAAATAAACCAAATATAAATACTGATTAGTCCAAATAAAACAATAAAAACCGACGGAGGGAAAAGCATTTTAATATTCAGTCTTGAAAAAATAATTTCTACAAATAAACAAAATCCAAATATGATTCCAAAAGAAAACAATAAAGAAAAATTGATGAACATTAGCATCATGCCGTCAAAAATAAAGTTGCTGGATATTTTTCTTTTCAATAGATTTGTGAACATAAATATTAGACTTGGTTGAAAAATTTTTTTAATTATAGCAAAAAATTGAAATAAAATAAAATCTCATTCTTTTAGGGAATAAGATTTTAGTGTGGACTTAGGGAGATTCGAACTCCCGACCTCTGCAATGCGAATGCAGCGCTCTACCAGC
This sequence comes from bacterium, assembly GCA_043816765.1. Lineage (GTDB taxonomy): Bacteria > Patescibacteriota > Patescibacteriia > JBDRHN01 > JBDRHN01 > JBDRHN01. Next base: position 46,919 of record JBDRHN010000065.1, read on the forward strand.
TGAGCTATAAGCCCGAGATGAAAAATGTCAAAATCCAAGTTATTCCAAATTATTTCAAACAAATGTCAAAGTACAAAATCTAAAACTTTTTGACATTTAAAATTTGAATTTGATTTGGAATAATTTGGATTTTGGAGTAATTTGAAACAATTTCTTCATTTTAAGCAGTCTGTTTTTCCAGCATCTCTTTTACAACCATCAAAGTCGCGATGCCTGAACGTTCCTGTTCTGCCAGCTTCATATAAATATATTTCATTGTTTCTTCAAGGTCTGGAATTAAAATATATTCAAGCGCGTTCACCCGTCTTCTTGTTTTTTCAATTTCTACTGCTAAAAGCGCGGCGCTTTTTTCAATTGTAGAAAGCTGAATTAAGTCGTTCAATGATTTTTTAAACTTATCCAGAGCAATATCCATTTCTCCTGATGTTCCCAAAAATCCATAGCCTGATGGCTTTGGCGTAATTTCAAAATTAAATTCTGGAATATTTACGCTCATTACATTTTTTGTTGCGGCGCTAATTTTTATTTCACTGCTTTGCACCATCAATGCCGATTCAATGGCTTCAGGTCTCATGACTGAAGATGCCATCATAAAATTTGAAAAACTTTTTCCAAGAATATCTTCTACTCGAAAACGTAAAATTTTGGCTTCTTTGATAACGATCATAAATTCACGCATCAAACCATCCCGCTTTTCTTTGAGCAGTTTGTGTCCGCGACGAGCCGTAACTATTCTCTTCTTCAATTTTAGAAGCTCCATTCTGGTTGGATTGACGTTTAGCAATGCCATAGGATATTAGTCAAAAGTCCATAAAGTCCTTAAAGTTATAAAGTCTTTATAAAACCTAATAAAATGTAAAATTAAAATATCAAAATCCAAATTGTTCCAAATTATTCCAAACAAATGTCAATGTCCAAAATTCAAAACTTTTTGATATTTGAAATTTGGATTTGATTTGGAATAATTTGAACTTTGGAATAATTTGGAATAATTTTTTTGAAATGATTAACGTTTATTGGCTTAGACTTTCAAATACTTTTCTATATGCTCCGCCTTCACACGTTTCAATTCGCTCTTTGGCAAAATAGACATAAGCTCCCAGCCCAAATCCAGTGTTTGTTCAATGGTTCTATTTTCATTTTCACCTTGTTGAACAAATTTTTGTTCAAAATCATCTGCGAATTTTAAATATTTTTTATCAATATCAGATAGCGCCGCTTCTCCCAAAATAACGGATAGTTCTTTTACTTCTTTTCCGCGCGCGTAGCTTGCGAACAGCTGGTTCAAAACTCCGCTGTGATCTTCTCTTGTTTTGCCTTCGCCGATACCTTTATCTTTTAAACGAGAAAGTGACGGTAAAACATCAACAGATGGATAAATTCCTTTTTTGTGCAATGTTCGGTCAACCATGATTTGTCCTTCTGTGATGTATCCGGTTAAGTCGGGGATTGGGTGGGTTTTGTCGTCTTCAGGCATTGTTAAAATTGGAATCTGGGTGATTGATCCTTTTTTGCCCTTGATTCTTCCTGCTCGTTCGTAGAGGGTTGAAAGGTCTGTGTATAGATAACCTGGATAACCTCGTCGTCCGGGAATTTCTTTACGGGCGGCTGATACTTCACGCAGGGCTTCGCAATAATTTGTCATGTCGGTTATGATAACCAAGACATGCATATCTTTTTCGTATGCCAAATATTCTGCGGCTGTTAGAGCCATGCGCGGTGTTGCTATACGTTCAACTACTGGATCGTCTGCTAGATTAATAAAAAGTATTGAACGTGCGAGTGCGCCTGATTTTTTAAACTCGTTGATAAAATATTCTTTTTCTTCAAATGTAATTCCCATTGCCGCAAATACTACTGCGAATGGTTCGTTGCTTCCAACTACTTGAGCTTGTCTTGCAATCTGTGTTGCTAGTTTTGAGTGTGTTAAACCGGCGCCGGAAAAGATAGGTAATTTTTGTCCGCGCACAAGCGTATTTAGTCCGTCTATTGTTGAAATTCCTGTCTGAATAAAGTCGTTTGGAAAATCTCGTGAATATGGGTTTAATGGGTTTCCGTTGATGTTTAACTTTTTTTCTGGAATAATTTTCGCCCCGCCGTCAATCGGTCGTCCCATTCCGTCAAATACTCGTCCTAATGCGTCGGGGGAAATATTTAGCTGAACTCCCCTGCCCAAAAATTGCGCTTTTACGTTTTTTATATCAAGTCCGATGGAGCTTTCAAACATCTGCACCATTGCGTATTTGTCTGAAATTTCCAAAACTTTTCCAAGACGCGGCTTGTCGTCTCCCTCTTTTTGGATTTTAACAAGCTCTTCATATTTGACGCCTTCAACTCCCTCTACTATCAAAAGAGGACCTGAAATTTCTTTGACTGTTTTGTATTCTTTTAACATATCTATTTTTAATTATGATATTAATTTTATTTTAGCTTTTTTTGCAAAGAACTAAAAGCAAAGAACTATTTTAAATTTTATAAATATTTGGCGCATCTTTTTTAAATAGTTATTTTTTTTAATTCTTTGCCTATTGAAATAATTCTAATATCTACATAACTAATGCCGAAATTTACTATTATTCCAATTTCTAAATTAGTATTTTTTAAAATAGTTTTTATATAATTTTTATAATCAATTTGCAGTAAACCAACGGCTTTAACTACAACAAATATTTTATTTTCAACAATTAATTTAAGGGGTTGTTCTTCAATTGGCTGTCCTAAATATTTAACTGAAAAATTAACATCCAAATTGCAATTTAAATTGTTTAATCCTAATTCAACAGCTAGAGCATTATAATAAACTTGCTCAAGATAGCCAGCTCCCAAACTTTTGTAAATTAGACAAATTGCTCTAACAAAATCTTTAACTAAATTATTATTAGAAAAACCGCCATAATCAACCCTCATCTTTGGTGTTACAATAAAACCTTTTAAAACGTTGCGCAAAATAATCGGCTCAAAATAATTACTGCCATAATTTGCCAATATTCCAATTCCGCTATCCAATCCTTTCATGTAACAAATTAATTGCGCTTTATGCTTAGGATTAATAATATCAACAGATTTTAATTCAATTGGAACTAAATTATTTATGTAAAGATCAGCTCTATAATCGCCAACTTGTTCGTTTTTATAAAAAATCTTAATCGCTTTTTCTTTTTCGCAAAAAATTTTTAGATTTTTAAATTCAATTGATAATGCTTTCTGATATAGTTCTTCTGCTAATCCTGTGCCTAATTGTTTTCGAACATTAAACAATACTCCTCTAATTTTATAAACCAATTCACTATGAACATATGGCATATATAAAAAAAATTAGTTCTTTGCCTTTAGTTCTTTGCCAAAAATCCAACCTCATCTTTAATCTTCTCAATTAACGCGTCAAATTTATCTAACTCTTTTTCCCCAATCAACTTTGACTGGACAATCTCTTCTGATAATTCACTCAACCCTTTAATTGCTTCTAACTTCACTTCACGTTCAAGCGCTTTTTCTGCTTCATGGTGGAATGTTAAAATCGCTTTTAACATATAATACTGTTTTTTCAACGAAGTATAAGTATCAACATCATCAAAAGCATTCTGATGCAAAAAATCTTCGCGTAGATTTTTGGCTGTTTGCAAAACCAACTGCTCTTTAAACGAAAGCGCGTCAACTCCAACAAGCCGAACAATTTCTTCAAGCGACGATTCCTGCTGTAAAATTGCCATTGTTTCTTTTTGCAATTCCGGATAATCAATGGCGATTTCTTTTTTATAATATTCATCAAGACTTTCACTATACAAAGAATAGCTGTTCAGCCAGTTAATAGCCGGGAAATGTCGGCGGTAAGCGAGTTTTGCGTCTAGTCCCCAAAAAACTTTTGTAACTCGGAGTGTGTTTTGGGTAACTGGCTCTGAAAGGTCTCCGCCGGGAGGGGAAACAGCGCCGACAACCGTAAGCGAACCCATTCTGTTTTCACTGCCCAGACATTCAACCATGCCGGCTCGTTCGTAAAAGTCGGCCGTTCGCGAACCAAGATAAGCGGGATAGCCTTCTTCGCCGGGCATCTCTTCAAGGCGGCCTGACATTTCCCGCAAAGCCTCCGCCCAACGGGATGTAGAGTCTGCCATAAGAGCTACTTTGTATCCCATATCGCGATAAAATTCGGCAATAGTAATTCCTGTGTAAACACTGGCTTCACGAGCCGCCACAGGCATGTTTGAAGTGTTAGCGATTAATAACGTTCTTTCCATCAGCTTCTCTCCGGACTTTGGGTCAACAAGTTCAGGAAATTCCATCAATACATCGGTCATCTCGTTTCCACGCTCGCCGCATCCTATAAAAACTATAATATCGGCGTCAGCCCATTTGGCAAGCTGGTGCTGGACAACTGTCTTTCCCGAGCCAAAAGGTCCCGGCGCGCATCCTGTTCCGCCTTTTACTATTGGAAATAATGTATCAATAATTCTTTGTCCTGTGATTAACGGTTCTTTTGGAACTAATTTTTTGTTGACGGGGCGAGGGTTTCTGATTGGCCAAATTTGCATTAATTTAATTTGCGCTTTTGTTTTATCTTCTTTTTCAACTTCCGCCACTATTTCTTCAACTGTATAATCATTGCTTGCTATTTTAGAAATTTTTCCAAAAACTCCCGGCGGAACCATAACTTTAAAAACAATCAACTCTGTCTCTTTTACTTCTCCGATAATATCCCCTGCTTTTACTTTATCTCCAACTTTTTTGACGGCTTTAAATCCCCATTTTTTACTGCGGCTCAAGGCTGGCGCTTCAATTCCTCTTGTTATAAAAGGACCGCCTGCTTGTTTTTCTATTTCAGCCAATGGACGTTGGACGCCATCATAAAATGATTTTAAAAGTCCCGGTCCAAGTTCAACAGAGAGCGGACTGCCTGTTGTTATAACTTGTTCTCCCGGCCCGATTCCAGCAGTATCTTCATAAACCTGAATATAGCAATCATCCCCCTTCATTTTAATAATTTCTCCGACTAGTTTTTTATCAGAAACCTTTACAACATCAAACATTTTTGCGCCATCAATATTTGAAGCTATGATTAACGGTCCTGATACTTTTTTGATTATTCCACTCATAGATTTAAGTAACTAGTAATCAGTAACTAGTAATAAGCAACTCCATGATTTTAAAAATTTACTTGTTACTTATTACTAGTTACTAATTACTGACTATTACGATTTATTGAATTTATTAAACCATTAATTAATTTTATAATTTCATTTAACTTTTCACCCAAATTCTTGCACTCTTCCCAAGTTATATATTCTAAATCTTTTGTTAACAGTAAAAAATCCTGAACTTCTGTTGCTGATCCTCTGGCTTGATAATAAAATCTAATTTTATCTTTAAAATGATACCTTCCAAAACCTTCGGCTATATTTGCGGTAATAGAACTTGATGCTCTTCGCAATTGACTGATTACCCCAAACTGTTCTTCTTTTGGAAAATTTTTTGTAATTTTATAAATATCTAATACAAGTTCATGCGCTTGCTTCCAAGCCGTCAAATCATAAAAATTTTTAATCTCCATATTACTTGTTACTGATTACTAGTTACTGATTACTAGTTACTGATTACTAGTTACTGATTACTTTACTAATTTAATATATCTGAGCCAATCGCCTGCTCGATTGTTTTTTTTAATTTTTTAATACCTATTCCTTGACTGCCTTTGATTCCCGGGATGACTATAAATGCCGGTGTTACGTCTTGGTCGGCTTTGTTTATTATCTCTTCATTTCCAGCGGCCAAATCTTCTGTTATAAATACAATACCAAAATCTTTTTGTTTTATTGCTTCTAAATTATTTTGAAAACTATTGGCGCTATCAAGCTCAATAACTTCAACGCCGAGATTTTCAAATCCGGCGGTTACATCTTTATTTCCTAGTATTCCTATTTTCATAAAATTATAATTTTATTTTTAGAACATTTCTGTCAATAAATACCGCAAATTCATCCGCACCTGTCATTCCAAAAAATTTTCTGGAATGACAGGTGCGGATTTTCGACTCAATAAATTTCCCTCACCCGTTCTTTAATCAACTTCGGCTCAATGTTGTTAATCTTCGCGAGCATTATAATTCTTATATTTCTCACTTCGTTATGTTTTCCCCAGAGATACGCAAATGCTACTTCGGGGCCATAAGTAATATATTTAGCTTTTTTTAATATTCTTACTAAAATATTATCTATGTCGCGTTCCAGCATCCAAAATTCATTATTTTGAATGTAGAAAACCCATCCGTTTTTTATGTCCATCCAATAATCTGTTTTATTTAATTCTTTTTTGAAGTGATCAAGCGACTTTTCAATGGATGTTTTGAAAATGTTTGTTTTAATCTTTCCTCCGTCAATAATCGCTAATTCCAAAATATCCTTTCCGCGCTCGCCTCTTTTCAGCCGCAGAAAAGTTAAAATATTTTGCAAATCAATTTGAGCAATAATATAGTCTTTTATAAAACTGCTTGAGAAAAATTTTGCCCAACGCAACAATTCCGCATAATAATGCTTGTCTAAAATCAGGTCAATCATGGCTGGATTTTTGTCTTCTGAATTATTTTTGTAATAATCCAAGACTTCTTTGACTGCCAAATGGTAAGCTAATTTTAAATCTTTTAAGGCGACTTTTTTTCTTTTGTTTTTAGTTTTTCGCCTTGGCGGTTCGTACTCAATGCATTCTCTCAGAAAATCTCTATTCACGTTAGCTAAATCGCTTTCTATTTCTGATTTTGTTTCTTCAAATAACTTTTCTTTCAATAAAATTTTCAAATTGGAAAAATTATATTTTAAAGCAAGATAACGAACTGTATTGTTGTCAGAAATATTTTGTTTTAGAAATTTTCGCACATCATGAAGTTCTTCATCAAGAACTTTTTGAAAATTTTCTAATTTTCCATCAGGCAATTCAAGAAGGTTATCGGAAAAATCGGTGTCGTTTAAAACACGAAAAGCCTCTTTAGCGCTTGGGGCGTCAACCATTCGTTCCAAATCAACAGCATTAAACATGCGAGTTTCTTTTACCCGCAGTCTGCCTGTAATATATAAATATTTTGATTTCTGAAACATATGTTTAAAGATACAAGAAACAAGGATACAAGATACAAACAAATTCCAAGATACAATATTCAATAATCAAATGTTTGAAATTTTGAATTTGAATATTTGGAATTTGTTTGTATCTTGTATCTTGTATCCTTGTTTCTTTGTCTGTAATATATTTTTTAATCAAACAACAGTTCCACTATCTCCATTTCTTTTTCTTCAAAAATTTGACTTACAATATCAGCAAAAGAATTATTGATTTCAAACTTGTCTGTCTTGATTATAAAGCCGCCTTTTAAATTTTTGTCTGCTTTCGCGGTAAAATTTTTATTCGCGGCTTTCAAGGCATTTTTACTTTCAAATTTTTTGCTTTCTGGAATAATAATTTCAACCTCGCTGCCGTTGAGTGAAATTTTTTCAAGCAACTTTTTGATAATGCCTTCATACTCACTGCTTTTTAGTTTGCGCAAACCTTCAATTGCATTATCTTGCGCCTCTTTAATCAATTCTAATTTTTTTGCCAAAACAGAATTTCTTCGCTGAATTTCTAAAAAAATTTTATTTTGCTCTTTAAGGCTTTTAATTTTTGAATTTGTCTTTTCTTGGATTTCTTTAATTATATTTTCTTTTTCATTATTAATCTCAGCTTCAATTTTTTGAACCTGTTTTTGAGCTTCTTTTTTAATCTCGGCAATTTTTTCTTGCGCCTGCTTTTTAATTGTTTCTTGAATGTTTTTAAGCGGCATATCAATTAATTTATAAGTGACCTTTAAAACGACTAAATTCTATAAATTTTTAACCTTGATAATAATTTTTAAAAAAGATACAAGGATACAAGATACAATAACCAAACAAATCACAAGATACAAATTTCAATAATCAAACTTTTGTAATTTGAATATTGAATATTGGAATTTGTTTGTATCCTTGTTTCTTGTATCTTGTTTCTTAAAAAAATTATTTTTATTTTTCAAACTGCTTTATGTCAATACTCTACTGCTATTACGGTCTAATGTTCTAAGCTACCTTAATTCCCATTATTAACAAAATTGTTGCTAGCAAACCTAGGACTGCGTAAGTTTCTACCATTGCTGACAAAATAATAGCGTTACCGCTTTTATCTGGGTTTTTGGCAACTAAGTTAAGCCCGGCGGTAGAAACCTTGCCTTGAAAAATGGCTGATATAAGCCCGCCAATGGCAACGGGCAAACAAGCAATGAAAAATTGCCAGCCCTGCATTACACTAATAGTTTTTGGAGCGTCGCCCAAAAGTCCTAATTGGTTTAGCACAAAAAATGTGCCGATAAAGCCGTAGATGCCTTGGGTTCCAGGTAATACCTCAAGCAATAAAACTTTTCCAAAAAGTTCCGGTTTTTCGGTGCACACGCCGGCGGCTCCTTGTCCAACCATGGCTACGCCAAGAATTGAACCGATGCCAGCTATAGATACTGACATAGCTGCTCCCGCAAGAGCAAGAAATAATCCTAATTCCATAGTTTTTTTAGTTAATTTTAATTAAATTTTTTTAAAATTTTAATTTATTTTATTAAAAAGTATTTTATTTTATTA
>JBDRHN010000066.1:0-22247 GCA_043816765.1 bacterium
GACCGAAACGGAGATTTTAAATATTAAATTTTATGTCGAAGACTAAAATTTAATATTTAAAATCGTAGTGCAGTGGAGGAATCCCTTGATAATTACACAAACAAAGGGATTCCTCCACTTCGCTCCAACTTGAAAATAATAATGGGTAATGTCATCCCTGTAGATGTTACATAATTCGCTGACAAAATGTCGCACCAACGACATAACACCGTCATTCCAAAAAATTTTTTCCAACGATATTAAATTAAGCTATTTAAAAATAAATGATATTATTTATAGAATAACTAGAACATTACGTTTAAAAAATTTATTTGGAATCCAGGAGGCAACGGGTGAACCCCTGGATCCCAGATAAATTTTTCAATCGCACTAACCAATAAAAAAATTTTCTGGGATGACGGATTAAATTCGCAAAGCGAGGAAAGAATGTTGGTGGATTAGTTGACATCTACAGGAATGACACCTACGCGTTCTGTTTGTTTCGGTTGTCAATTCAACTTAAACGGATAACAACAATCTGTCGTCCGTTAACAGGCTTTCAGCTTTCGCCGAAAGCCTGTTAACATCTATTTCAAATTACAAACCTCTATTGCCCGATAAACCGCCATTAGTAGCGGAGTTAACATACACCGCATAACCGTAATCTCTAGTAAATTGCATTACACCGACTCCACTGTTCGCACCCGCCGCTTCGCTTTGAGTCACGCTAATAATCGCATGGCTAGTCTGAGCAGCGCCAATAGCTAATTTACCTGTTAAATCAACTATTGAACTAAACGCATCATTGCCGCCAGTGCCAGTTCCTTTTAATCCATCCAAACAATTTCCAGCAGTTTGGGCAACTTTTGAATCAGAAGTTCCAACATAGCCAATTAAATACCAGCCGACATTGGATAAAGTTCGTTGCTCAAGACCATTGGACGGAGTTTCTTTCGCAAAATCCAAAGGCAGTTTTATTATAGAACTACTGCTGTTGTAAATCGCGTAGCCATACAACGGATCAATCGTGGTCGGAGTCTGCCATGTCATTGTGCTCGATGTTGAGCTCCATGCCAATGTATAAATAGCGCTGTAGCTACTTGAAATAGGAGCCATAACAGTGGCTTTGGCGGAATTTTCCAATTCTTGCGATGGCGCGAAAACATTCCAGCCTACGGCTAATTCAACCACACGATCATAAGCGGTTTGGTTTAGAAGTGAATCAATCACTGTCCCAGCACTTGTTGTGGTGTAAATGTCAATTCCCGATTGAGCCACGGTCGCAGTCGCTGTAGCAGGATTTGTTATAAGCGTGCTATTCAAAACAATATTGATAACACTTTGAGCCGCTACTGTTGAATTAAGAGTAATCTTAATTTGCCTAGTAGTTGCGTCTGTAACTAACGTAATTCCAGAAGAAATATCTACTGTGTCGTCAGTTAAAGTAGTCACATTTGATTCTGCTAGATTGGTGGCGACTGTAAACTCTGAACCAAAATCCAATTGAATTTTGTTGCCTGCGACTAACGGATTCACTGTCTTGAATGTTACAGTGTAAGCTGACGCTGTTCCCGCTGTAAGCGGAGATGCCGCGACATTGGGTTCGGTTAAAGTTCCAGGGCCGACAGTTACTTCTACTGTAGTGCAACTGACATTGTAGTCAACACGCAAACTTGACGGCGAGCCTGCTGTAAAAGTGGCTCCGCTCGCGCAACTAGCGCTGATTACAAATCCTGTCTGTGAAGAAAAAGTAATATCCGAATCTGCGCCAAGCGATAGTGTTACTTTATCAGTGTCAACTGCCATTGCTGTAACTTGACCGCCTGAATTTGCGACTAAGTCTGATGGCGTTGTTGTGCCTTGCAGATAAATCGGCGTTGATGTATCAGCGCTAAGAATCACTTCATCGCCCGCCGCGCTCACAACACTAGTGAACCCGAACATCACAACTACCGCAAATATCGTTGAAATTAAAATTGTTTTTTTTGTCATTTTCTTATTTTTTTTAAATTACGAAACACCTTTTAATGATCCCCCCTTTCGCAAAGGGGGGCTGGGGGGTTTTGCTCTCAATTCATGGCTTTAAAACCCCCTTTATCCCCCTTTGCGAAAGGGGGAAATCCGTTTCGTAATTTAAAATACTTAATTTATTAAGAAAGATGATTACAAAAAGAAGAGCCGACCTTTCACTCCCCCCTATGTCTCGCGGTGTTGGACACCCAACTGGGGTGTCCAACACCTTTTCAAAAACACAAGAGTACAAAATTTTATTCCTCTTTTTATAACAACAATTAAACTAAAATTTCTTTACATCGCAATTGATAAAAATCAAAGCGAAAATTCAAGAAACTAAATGATTAAGTCTGTACTGCGGTTCTTGATATTTCATTCCAAACCGTGCCATCACTTATGAAAGTAACAGTGTAGCGCTCAGACGCGCCACTGGCTAATGTCAGTGTTCCAGTAGAATTTACGAGTGTCGTATGAAATGTAATTACTTCGTCGCCTGCTCCAGCCGCATCTGTTATAAATATGATAGTAATCATATCGCCAGAAGTGCCTCCAGCTGAGAATGTAATTGTCTGGTCTTCATCATCAGTGTCTATTGTATCAGTGTAACAATTTGATAATCCAACAGTCAAAGTGACAGCTGTGTCTGCTGTCAAGGCCGAACACGCAGAAGCCAACTGAACTTGTCCAGTTCTGTCAGGAATTGTAACTGTCCTATCAGCAGTTGCGTCTGTTGGAGTAATTATTGTCTCAAAATCATCTGCTGTCGCGCCTTCCATAATTAACTGATTCGTTCCACCCCATACAGAATTTGCTATATCAGTGGCATTGGTAGTAAGAGTTGATAACATTAATGCGCCATTAGTAACAGCAGGAATTGTTATAGTGTTATCAGCAGTAGGATCCGTAACAGCAAGAGTAGTTTCAAAACCATTAGCTGTCGCACCTTCAAAAGATAAAGGTGAAGCACCATTTATCGCTCCAGTAACTGTTATACCACCCCCTGCATTATCTGAGCCTGCAATAAGCGCTAAAGTAGATGTAGTGTCAGTAGAACCAATAGTAATGGCATGAATAGCAGAACCGGCGCCAATGCTGATAGCTCCAGTTGCAACAGTTCCGATTGTGATAGAACCACCAGCAACATTATTAAATAATGTGTTGGCGCCATTTGTACTACCATTAATAACAACTGCGCCTGTTTGATCAGACTTACCAATTGTAAGTGTTCCAGAAGTCAACGCAGCGCCAATTGTCGTATTAGCGGTAGTGGTATTGTCAAACAATGAGTTTGTGCCAGTTTCCAACGTACCGCGAATAATCGTGTTTCCAGCAAGAGTAGCAGAACCAATCGTAACTGCGCCAGCGGCATTCGGGGTAAGCGTTAAATTATAACCAGCTAATGTTGTTGTGCCGGAAGTAGCGGCGGCGTTACCAATAGTAATCGTTTCAGCGCCAGTAGAACCATTACCAATAGTAATGGTTTGGGCGCCTGTGCCAGTACCAAAAGCAAGCGTGTTCAAACCAGTTTTATTTCCATTGCCAATATTAACAGTTGATGCGGCTCCGTCATTCCCGCCTGCGATGCCAACTACCTTAGCAACTGCGCCGATCGCCGTGTTGGCAATGTTAACAGTCGTAACACCAGCATTCGCTCCGTTTGCGATACTTACTGTTGTCGTGCCGACACCGCTGGTCGCATCAGTTGCAATATTAACAGTCTTAGAGCCAGTACTTGCGACGCCAGTTCCAATGTTTACTACTTGCGCAGTAGTCCCTGCAGCGCCAGAGCCAATATTCACTGTCTGAGCGGCTGTGCTTGCACCAAGAGTAATATTACCTGTTCCAGCTACAGATCCAACCGTGATTGTACCACTGCTACCTCCGCGTATCGCAATATTTGCAGCACCAGTTGCCGCATTACCGATATTTACAGCATTAACGCCATTTGCGGCAGAAGGATTAGTTGCAGCAATATTCACCGTGTAGCCTCCAGCTGTTGTACCGTTTGCAGCAGCGTTTCCAATATTAATAGTCTGAGTTGCAGAATCAGCCATAATTCCAGAACCAACACTAATAGTGTTACTCACAAGCGAGTTTCCAAGAGTAATTGTTCCTGTAGTGGCTGTATCACCAATAACATAAGTAGAAGCATCCGCGCCACTAAGAACGAAAGCATTTCCAACAGCGAATGTCATATTACCATTAGATGCGCCACCTGCTGTCAATGTGTAAGATCCGTCAGTTGTCGTAACAGTAATATCGTCAGCCGCAGTAACAGCTACATCATCGCCTGAAGTAAGCACGATATCTCCGAAATCAACCCCAGAGGTAATCAAACTCAAATCATGCGCGTCGTCAGTGCCTGTCACAGTAATTGCAGTAGCGAGCACGGTGTCAACATCCATTCCACCTGCTGTTGCGTCAATATTGATCGCGTCAGTGGTGGCTTCATCGGAAATTAAAACCAAAGAAGCGGGTGTTGTTGTTCCAGCTTCAACAGTTAAATCTCCAGCAACAGTTGACCATGTTGAAGCAGTAGCTCCTGTCAAAGTCAAAGCGCCAGAACTTGTCGCCGCTATAGAAGTGGCGCCCGTAAGGGTCAAAACTCCATTACTGGCAACGGTCGTCGCGCCAAGAGTGATAGCCGCGCTGGCGATTCCGCTCATGCCAAGCATTAAAGCCAATGACAGAAGGCCGACTAAACCAACTTTAAATTTTTTGTTCATTGTGTTTTTTTGTTTCAGCATATTATTTCGTCATCCGTCAGCTGACGGATTAAAACAATACACCAAAATTGTTAATTAATAATTTATTAAAATTATACTCATTTTATTTATTATGCATCAATAAGTAAAACGAGTTCGACTTTTACATCCTCCTAAAATGAGTTCGGATTTTCGTCTCCTCTGTTCTAAGAGAATATATTATATTTATTTTGACGATTCTCGACCTTTCTTATCCTCCTCGGCAAAATCACGAACAAACGCAAAATTTTTATTCCGCGCTCATCCGTGATTTCAACCTCGGAAAATCTCGTCTTATTTAAAATTAAAATTGACTTACTAAGATACAAGAAACAAAAATATTCTGTTATTCTTGTGATGTCCCTGCTTCATCCCACTTCCCCGCGTCCTTAATCGCTTTCCCAACCCCGCTATCCTCTTTAATCGGACCGTAAAATATAACCTGATCGCGATTCACAAAAAGATCATTTGGCGCCCATAAAAATTCATTGAGCGGAGTAAGCTGGAAATTAGACTTGTCTTGTCCGTTTTCATCTTTTCCTTTTACGATCTGCAACATATAAGAATCAGCAGGAAGAGATAAACTGGACAAAGAAACCGGATAAGACAAACGCGCGACATAAATCTCTCCGCTTGATAAATAAACAACCGACCAATTTTTTCCCTTAATCATTTCCCCCTGTTTTGAAACTTCATTTTTTACGTCTGATTTTTTAAATTTTAACAAAGCAAAAGCCCCCGCCAAAATTAAAATCAAAACAATACAAAAAATTACCAACGATTTTTTTGTTTTCAACATTTTTATTAAATTATTAATTATATCCTCCTTGTTGAGATATTTAACTTTATTTATTATACCAAATTTAAGAAATTATTAAAAGGCAAACGGGCTGTGGATAACACGCGATAGTTAAAAGTTCAAAGTTATAAAACCGTTGCTTACGATTTTCGCACAGACTTTCGTCTAATTTCCTAAACACCATTTCCAAATCGGCAAAATCTTTATTTTATAATTAGCTTTTATCAACTCATCTTCTTTGCCAAAAGTTAAAATTAACCCCCTTTTTAGTTTATATTTTCCCATTGCTTCAACCAAACCTTCTATTTCTCTTTCTTGATTGTCCTGTTTTAAACTTTCTGTCACCTGAATAGCCTCAACTATTTCTCTGCCCTGTTTAATTAAAAAATCACACTCTCTTTTATCTTTATGGTAAAAAATTGTTTTATCTCTTCTTTTTAGCTCTAAAAAAACTAGATTTTCCAATATTCTCCCTATATTTTGCGAAAAAGCAAAAGAAACATGGTTTATTAAACCAGTGTCAATGCCATAAATTTTTTTATCATTAATAATCTGCTTTTTTAAAGAATAATCAAACTTGCTTACGGTAAAATGCAAATACGCCTCTTCAAGATATTCTATATAATTTTTAACCGTAGTTACGCTATTAAAACCTAAAACATTTTTTAAATTATTGAAACTAATATTTGAACTGATGTTAGATAAAAGGTAAATGGCCAGTTCCCGAAAAGCTTTAACTTCTTTTATTTTAAATCTGACAATTAAATCTTTGATTAAAATATCTTGATAAAGCTGTTTTAATTCATTCTCGTCGCGACTGATGACAACCTCGGGAAAACCGCCTAAATCTAAATAATCGTTGAAAAATTTAATTATCTTGGCTTGCTCTTTGGTGGTATAAAAATCTTTAATATCAAATTTTTTGCATGTCAAAAATTCCGCAAAACTAAATGGGTACATCTCAAATTTCAAGTGCCTGCCGGATAAAGATGTCGCTAATTCAGAACTTAATAATTTGGCGTTGCTTCCCGTAACAAATATTTTATAACCATCATTAAACAAACGGTTGACAAATTTTTCCCAGCCATAAATATTTTGAATTTCATCAAAGAAAAAAACTTTTTGCTCTCCATGCAGCGACAAAAAAATCTCATATAAATTATTGAAATCAGAATAAGTAAAATCCAATAAACGTTCATCTTCAAAATTAAGATAATAATAATTGATGTATTCTTTGGCTATTTGTTTTAATAAAGTTGACTTGCCGCTTCTTCGCACTCCGCTAATGGCTATAATTTTTTTACTGGCAATAAAACTTTTTGGAAAATAACGTTTTATTATTTCGTCTTTTTTTTCAAACGAGCTTCGCTGGTCAAGAATAGTAAGCTGTATTATTTTTTTATCCATTGGGGTTGTATGTTATTAATGGTATTTATACACTCACATTGTATATTATTATACAATAATTTAAGAAATTATTAAAACGGGCTGTGGATAACTCGAAAATAATCATAGTCCGTCATTCAATCAAAAAAATCATAGTTCAAGACAAACAAAGCCCCCTCCCATACAACGGGAGGGGGGGTTCGCGCAGAGACGAGGCAGTGCCTCGTCTCTGCAATAATCTGGGACTCAACTAGTAGGTATACTGTACGGTTGAGCCAGGCAAATCGCTCTTAATCAAATAACCATTCATCCAATCAGCAGATGAAGTTGAAGCAATTGGTGAGCCGTCATCATCGGTCAAAGTAGAAGTATGCACTGTCTTTGAATTGTCTGACCAAATAAAGTTATAATTAGCGTTAGAGGTATTTGCTATGACACCTAAACCTGCGATAGATTCGCTAGCAGTAGCGTCAGTATCTACCAAGTAGGTATAACCGGCAGTAGCCGCCGCTGTATCGCCACTCATTTGAACAGTGAAGTAATCATCTTCGGCGCCGACGCTAAATCCTGAAGGAGTTGCCTTTAGGGTATAGGTTTGGCTAATGCCTTTTGTAATTACTTCTTCACTGGTAAATCTAACAATCACCTGACTTAATGATTCAGTGAAATTAGAGGTTTTCAAGTTAACAGGTGAAGCAGAATTGTCAGTAATAGATACGTTGTCAGAAATGTCATCTGAACCTCTAAAGAATTTAAATGTCTGAAGCAATAATGTTTGATCAGTGGTGTTGTCAGTAATAGCTACAGCAAATTTCATTTGCTTAAGCGCGACATTCGCATTAGAGTTAGCCGAAACGGTAAATTTATAAATTTCCATCTCAGCATTGACTAAGGATGTACTAGAACTATTTTTTGCAACAATCGGAATAGTATTTCTGATATATTGTGCGTTACCATCATAAGTTTGGCTAGCTACTGTAGTATCAGAACCTGCGATAGAATACTTATAACCAGTCATTCTCATTGCTAAATTAGCGCCAGAGGTACCATTGGTTGTAACATCGTTTAACTTCAACATTACGCCAATAGTAGTATTGCTGTTAGCAATTAATTCCTTAGCAAGTCCAGTGAACGAGAAAATTCCAGAAACTGGGACAACGGCTGGGGTGTCAGCCGTACCGTCGTTGTCAAGATCAAGTTTGGCGCTTATAACGCTATTAGCGTTAGCAACAGTTATCAACTGAACAGTAACATCTTTCAAGGTAACTGGGGTATACTGAGTAGTAAATTTATATTTAGCAACAGTTACATCATCATTGCCAGCAACAACTATGCCTGTCACAGGCGTCCCGCCATCCACAGCGGCTGTAATCGCACCTGATTGAATGGTGATAGTCTGACCAGGAACTGCGGCAACATTGGCTGAAGTGCCAGAACTTGCAGTTGTGCCTGTTACTGCCAATGACACGGCAATAGTATCAGTAGCGTCCGGAGTGCTATTCATATTAGCATAGACATCAACATTCATTTGACTGTTGTTAGCAATCTTCTTGCTAACAGAAAAAGAATTGCTTGTTGCAGAAACTGTAGCTTTTGGTGTGGTTGCTACATCGCCATATTTGACATATAAATCAGTCAAAGTGGTGGCAGCTGTATCGCCATCAGCAACAGTGTCAGTATAAGTTACTGCAACAGTAAAATTACTGATATTGATATCTTCTCCTTCAGATGCAGAAATAGTGAATGAACCTAATTTATAATTGCTTAGGTTGTCAACAGTATCCTGATTAGCGTAAGAAGTGTTTTTAACGCCTGATAACGAGCCTGTCGCAACCGTTACAGCATTAGCATCGGTATTATTAGAAGGCACATTGATAAAACCAAGTGAGGTCAATTTTTGAGCACCACTAGAGTAAACCACTAATCTAACTTGAAGAGTGTCATTAACAGCAACATCATTGGTGCCATCACTGTCATAAATATCTGCTTTAACTTCTAAGGTAACCGGCGTGCCTGGTTTTACAATCAATGATGAACCTAATGTAAAATCAGTATATGCTTGGGTTGCGTCAGTTGTAGCGGCAATCGCTGTAGTGCTTCCGATCTGCGTGCCATTAGCGTAAAGAGCGCCGTTTCTTAATGTGAAAGCAGTATCGCCATCACTTTCAACAACAGCTACTCTTAAGTATTCAATCTTGATATCCTCGCCATAAGCTTTAATTTCGTATTTAGCCAAAGTTGCACCAGCTGAATCCATTAACACATTGCCTGAAGGTGAATCAGTCATTTTATTGATAGATAATGTGCCTGAAGCAATTGTCTGAGCAACTGAAGATGCTGGAATAGCGGTAGCAGTAATATTTGCTCCGTATTCAGAATCTACAATAATTAAATCAGCTGCTTGGCGCAAAGACAATGAAGTGGTATAACTAGAACCGCCGATTAAGTCGGCTCTAACTTCAAAAATCTTATTACCTGTCTTGACTCTAATAGGGCTGGCAGAAAAATCAAAAGCAACATAGCCATCAGAACCTAACTGTTGGGCTGTACCCTGTTTAACGCCGTCAATATAGAAAGTAAAGTTTTGAATATCGGTTGTTCTTACAGAACCGATTTGTCGGAATCTGATAAACTCTAAATCTACATCTCGTGTAGCGATTGCAATAGAGTTGTTCCACAAGCTAAACTGTGTTTCACCTGCGCTTGGAGTGCCATCGGTTGATGGTGTTGTGGTAGCGTTCAAGGTGACTCCAGCTAAAGTGGCGCTGGCAACAGACATTAAGTTTCCTGAAACTGGAAAAGTTCCAGAAACAGAACCGCCGTCAGTTGTAATATCAGAAGCCGCATTTATAGAAACGCCAACTATCTGACCTGAAGTAGAGCCAGCAATGTCAGATTTTACTGTAACGGTCTTGGTTGTTCCTGCTGGAATAGAAATAATTCCAGCTGAATTGTTCCAAGTAACATAACCAGAGCTAACTGAAGCATTGTCAGTTAATCTAGTCGTACCTTCGAACAAATAAACATTTGACAAAGTGGCATCAGCAGAAACTCCCGTTCTCTTAACTTTAAGAGTGGTAACTTTCACAGCACCTTCAGTAGAAGCTGTCAAGTTAAAAGATGCTAAATTAGCAACTGCCTGTCCTTGAATGACTGTAGATGAAGGAGCGGCGTCGCTTGCCAGCCCGACAGTCAAACCACCTTTAACAACAACTGGAGTTGCGACAGTCGCGCCGCCAGCGATATTAAATAAACCGCTTTCAGAACCGGAAACAGCAGAGCCGTCCTCGTAGGCGCTTAGATCAGTCTTGGTGATTTTGTCGCTCTCTTTGTACATATTAGCCGTAAAACCTTCAGCGCTCACAGCCCTCTTTGAACCGCCGTCAATCAAGTATGTGTCAGTTCCGTCAGATACTAAAAATCCATCAGGAATCATACTTGAAGATGTTAGCGCGTCGCCTTCAGTGTAGTTGCTGAACAACTGTTCAGGAACAGGAATAATTTTTGATTCCCAATTAGCTCCAAACAAAGCAACAGCTGTTTCAGCGCTGTCAATGTGCTGAATAGTTCCGCTGTTTGACAAAGCATACACTTTAGCGTCAGCTACCATCCAAGGAGAGTCATTAGTAACAACTTGAACCAAACGACCAGCGCGGGCAACCGCGTTGCCGCCTAATTCATAACCAAGCAATACTTCGCTTGATACAGTCGTAACAGTAGCTCCGCTGCCATACCATGCTTGAAAAGTGGAATTGTTTGGAAAAAGATATCTCTTGCTGTCAGTGCCCAAATAATACACAGAAGCAGAACCTTCCTGCTTGATCAAGTCGCCGGCGCTGGCCGCAAATACCGTAGGGGTAAAAGCGGCTAGTCCGATAGACCAAACAACTGTGCTAATTGTTAAACTAACAACTAGAGCAATTTTTCCTCTTTTAATTAACTTACTCATAATAATTTCCTTTCTTAAATTATTTTTCCGTCTTTCTTATAAATAAAATCCTTAAATAGAAACCGCCGCATTCCTGCAACGTCAACCTTTCTGTCTCTTTCAAAAAATTTTATTCCACCGCTTTCGCAGTAAAAAAAGGATTGGAAAAATAATTAGTCCTGTAAGCCTAAAACGGCTTTTAAACAGGGATGACGCATATAGAATGCATCTTGTCCGCCTTTGTTAACAAAACGGACATTTGCCTCCGCGGAGGGGCAAACCCTAAGAACAAATTTTTTATTCTCAAAGTTTGCGCCTCAACGACGGCAAGCACTCCATCGCATCGGTTATTTATTAAATTTCTAAATTGCAAATTATAATTTAGAAATTAAAATCCTACTTTTCATCTTTAACACCTTCATCTCCCTCAACCTCTTTAACTTCCACCCCATCTTGTTTTGTTCCCGCTTCACCAATTTCCCCATCTTTCGCCTCTCCCGCCTTATCATCCTCTAACTCCAAACTTTCTTCACCATCAACACTCTCCCCTTCTGTCGTGTCCACTTCGTCAGCCGGCTTATTCGCGTCTTCTTGTTTTTGCTTCTCTTCTTCTTCCATCTTCGCGCGAAGCTCTTTTATAATATCTTTCCCTTCTGTGATTTTATTCAAAGCCGCCGCGAAATCGCCAGTCTGAATCAAATCTCTAGCATCTTGAAATGTTTGGTCTAATTCTTGATTTTCAATTTTTAAATTTTTCTCGCTGTCAATATCTATAATAGCCGAAGCGATTTTGTTATTTAATTTTTCCGCGATATCCGAATCGCTGATGCCGTCTTGCCCGTCGTCTTTTTTATGCTTTGCGACTATAACTTCCAACGCCTTGTCGCTCGCCTCTTCCGCAGTGCTCAAAGCATCCGCCATCTTTGGATTAGCCGCCGCTGTTTTATTTATTTTATTTAAAGCCGCGGCATATTCCGAAACTTTTTTGTCAATCTCTTTGGCGACCTTCAAAGCGTTATAAGCATCGCCCGATATATCCAGCTCGGCAAGATGAACATTCGCCGTGCGAATATTATTTTTTAACTTCACAGTCACTTTATTAATTTTTTCCTCCAAATTGGCAGAGCTTAATTTATCGTCAGTAACCAACTTGTTTAATTCTCCCATCCTTCTGCCGGCAAACTCTATTTCCAGTCTCGCTTTATCTTCAATATTTTTCGCAAAAGAAAGCTGAACATTTTCTCCAATAATTTTTAAAGGATACAAAATATTACCTGGCGCTGTTTTTTGCGACATGCCCATTGCCGCCATTGAACTAATTACAATCATCAACCCGACAAAACTAACCGCCAAAGGACGGGCAAAATTTTCTGCAAAACGTTGAGGAATAATTGTATCTAGGAAAAAACCAAAATTTAATTTTAAAAACGCAAAAATCCCGCCACGCATTTTATGCTCAACAGCAGGACAGCTCTCTTTAATTTGCAACAACAAAACAGAACGATTCTTTGACACCCATCGTTCATTGGGATTAACCTCGTTTACTGATTTAAGTTTTTTTAAAATTTCCTTGTTGGTCATCTTTTATTCTTTAAACTTTTTATAATTCCCCCTTTCGCAAAGGGGGGCTGGGGGGATTTTTCTAAACGTTCCCTCCCCCCTTTTTTTATTCATCTAACAATCTTTTCAACACCTCAAGCGCCCGATGCGCCAACACCCTCGTCGCTCCCCTGCTCTTATTGATAATTTTGGAAATCTCTTTTGTTGAAAGCTGATTGACGTATTTTAAAATAATAATTTCGCAATACCCGTCATTTAATTTTTCCAAAGCTTCAAAAACTTCTTGCGTCTTAAATTTCACATCAAGATTTCTGTAAATTTCATTCAACCCTTTAACGCGCGCGATACTCTCTTGCGAATCCAGATCCTCAACTGACAAATCGCTGTGCTCTTTTTTTCTATAAAAATCTATAACCAAATTTCTCGCGATTCTATAAAATAACGCCTCCAGATTTTCCACCTTTTTTTCACCCTTCAGAAGATACTCCCAAGTTTTTAAAAACACTTCTGATGTTATATCCTGCGCTTCATGCGCCGACGATACTTTAAAATAGATATATCTGTAAATCTTATTCACATATATATCATAAACTTTCCCGAAAGCGTCAGGATCAAGTTTGCCGGCTCTATATAAAAAATATTTTTTTGTAATTTTGCTTGTCATTTAATACGACGTATGAATTAATAAAGTGTTACACCTCCAACTGCCAGTATTTAGCATTGGCAGTATTATACAATAATGAATTAATAAAGCAACAAGGCGCGTGCAAGTTTAAAGTTTAAAATTTAAAATTTAAACTTTAATCGTCCCTCTTGCGCGCCCCCGCAAAATGTTATATACTATATTTGTCAACAATAGCGTGGTCAAAAATAGTAATTTACCGCATAGGAATGTAAATTTGGGTAGGCGCGAGCCCTCGCTCGCATTGGTGAAAGCGAGGGCTTTCACTTACCCATAAATGCGCGAAGCTTATTTTATAACATCTAAACAAATTTTCAGCTGGCAGGTTCGGCGACGTCGCCGAACCTGCCAGCTGAAAATTTATAAATCTATGGAAAACCTGCCAATCCGCCTCTCTATTTCAGAGGCCGCAAAACTCTTCGGGGTGGAACAAAAAACAATTCGCAGAGCGATTAAAAAACAAGAAATTATATACATAGTAATACGCGGCAGATACAAACTGGATTTTAACAATCTTTTGAAGTGGTCGCAAAAAAAAACAACAGTAAAAAACAAACTCAGCAAAAACGGAATCGGGCAATTCGTAGATGTGTGGAAAATAAATAATAAATTATACAGCCCGAATCCAAAAAGAATATTGGGATAAAAAAACGCGGGGAACAAAATTTTGTTCCCCGCGTTTTTTTATTAAAACCTAACCACTTCTCCTTTTGACAGATGTATGGGTTTTATATCTTCGCTGGTTTCGTCTTTTTTCGCGTCTTTAAAATTTGTATTTTTAAGATTATAAATTTTCTGCGGCTTGTCAATCAAGGGCTTTCCTGAAAAATTCACAGCCCCTTGCTTAAAAGCTTCATTCAAAGAAATTTCTTTTTCCCCGCTTGGCAAAATTTTTTCTTCAGCTTTTAGTGCGCGTTCAAAAATTTTGGCTTTATCTTTCTTGAATTGTTTATTTGAAATCTTAATCCTCTCTGAAGGAAATTGCGACGCAATCTTTTTATCTCTCTCACCCTGTTCTGTTCTGCGAATCAATTCATCAACCTGCGCCCATCGGGAAATTTTTTCTTCAACTTTCACGCGCGGATTGGCGTATTGCTCCCGACTGACTTTTATTATTTTTTCTTGATTATTTTCAGGGCTTCCGTCTGGTGGAAGAGTGACTGCGGAAAATGGATCTGAAGCCACCCCATCAATCATCAAGCGCAAATATATATTATATTTTGTTAAATTCACCAAATCCTCTTTGGTGAAACTTGGCATAAATTCTTTTTCCAATTCTTCCGCATCAGCGGCTCCGACGCGAAAACAAACAATAGACCCCACATTTCCAAAAACAGCGGCCGACACTTTTTCATCAAGCTGTTCAATATACTGATGGGCTATAATTAAATTTAAACGATACTTTCTGGCTTCAGATAAAATATTGGCAAAACTTTCAGTGGCAAAATTTTGAAATTCATCAACATATAAATAAAAATCCTGCCTCTCTTCTTCACCTATGTCAATTCTGCTCATCGCCGCCAAATATAATTTTGTGATAAACATCGCTCCGAGCAAAGCTGACGTATCTTCGCCAATTCTTCCTTTTGACAAATTGGCTATAAATATTTTTTTATTATCCATAATCTCCCGCATATCAATAGTTGACTTTACTTGCCCTACTATATTGCGAATCAAAGAGTTTGACAAAAATTGCCCAACCTTATTTTGAATAGGAGAAATAGCTTCAACCTGAAATTTGTCCGGGTATTTAGAATATTCATTGACCCAAAAAGATTTTACTACCGGATCTTGAATTTTATCAACCACCTCTTTCCTGTAATCTTTATCCACCATCAGTCGCGTAATCCCCAAAAGCGTGCTTCCATTATAATCAAGCAAGGCCAAAATAGCGTTGCGAAGAACATATTCCAACCTTGGTCCCCAACTGTCCGCCCATATTTTTTTAAAAACTCCAATCAGACCTGAAGCTATCAAATGCTTCTTGCTCGGATCAACTGATTCCAAAATATTAAAAGCGAACGGAAAATCCATATCAGCGGGATTAAAATAAACAACATCGTTTATTCTTCTGCTTGGTATGTGCCTTAATATTTTTTCCGCGGTATCGCCATGCGGATCAATAAGACAAACGCCATTGCCCGCGTTGATATCGGCAATAACCATATTTTCCAAAGTATTGGATTTTCCCATGCCAGTCTTTCCTATCAAATACATATGCCTTCTGCGGTCATCGCGCTTAATGCCAAACTTAACAAGCTGATCGCGAAAATCAGTTTGGGCAAATACGGTTATGTCGTCGTTGCTGTTGGTAGTTGTCATATTTTTCTTCAACGCTCCGCCGCAGTCTCCCCGCGGGGACTGCGGCGCGGGGACGAAATAGTCTTGTTTTGTTCAACGCGCGGGAGTCCTCTGCGGAGAGACTCCCGCGGAGCAGTAAATTTTTTAATCTTTTTTTAAAATTTAAACTTTAAAATTAAATTCGCTATCCCGCGATCGGCAAATTGCTCGGAACGCCATTTCTTTCTTTCTGCGGTCTTGCCTTTTCAATATTTTCTTTTTCTAAAAAATCGTATGGAACTCCAATGTCGCCATCGGAAGGCTCGCTATTCTTTGATGACATTTCTTCAAGAAGAGAAATAAACTCATCTTTCTTTTCAGCTTCTTCTTTTTCCGCTTGTTCTTCCAGAGATTCTTGAACAAAAGCCGGCAAGTCAAAAGGCGGTTCGCTTCTTTTGCTCCCTGTTTTAGAAAGCAAAGGAACTTTTACAGTCATAACCGGGAAGTGATAAATAGTCGCCAATTCCTCAATATTTAATATAATCTTAGAACCATCGCCGGATCTGCTAATATATTTAGACAATATTCTATTTTTTATTTTCGCTTCTCTGTTTTTAGTAAAAAAATAATCAACGTTGGTTGTCTGTTTGCTGTTCGGTTTTAAAGAATTCATGCCAAGTATGCTGAATTGCTGCAAAGAACCAAGAAACCCGCTTATAATCCTCTTTTTATCAAATAATTCTTTGGGGGCTAAATAAACAATGCGAAAATTAGTTTTAAAGCCAATTTTGCTTATTTTATTCTCTACCGCCTTTAGCGCATCAACTTCGCCCGGCGTCAACTTTTGCAATGAAAATTCGTCTTTGTCGCTGGAACTGACGCCGGATGCATCCCCTGGAAATATGGCTTGATCAATTAAAGTAATTAATTTTAATGGCAAGTCTGATATTTTGTCAATTATATTTTTACTGCCGTTGTTGCCTTGTCCTGTAATTTTTTTAATTATATTTTTTCCCGCATTTGTCCATGAATTGTCTATCGGCGTAAGAACCAGCTGCATCCAAAACATTTCGCCAGGTTTGGCGCGGGTTAAAATTTCAAGCATTCCCGCCATAGGATCTTTTAACTCCTGGCTTAACGCATGCTCAAACATCGGATATGTTCTAATGGGATAAACGTCTTGATTTGTAAATTTCATTTCCGTTCCATACATCTCATACTTTTCATTGGGAAAACGTTGCTTTTCAAAACCTTTTGTGTAATCTTCAACTTCCGTGATAATCGCATCCGGATATTGAGCGTAAATCGCCGCTTCCGCCAAATCTCTAAAACTGCTGTTCGTCCAGATATAAAACTGCAAATATCCTCCATCGCTTACAATTTCAAAACTAAAAGATTCTTGCCCTTTAACTCTCCAATAGCGGTCAACAAGATTGCCCTTTGAATAAACGGCGGCAAGTTGGCTGAAAATATATTCAACCGCTTTTGGCGACTGTTCGTTATTTTTTGGTATGTCAATAGCCAAAAAAGTATACTTCCAATCTTTTGCCGCCATAACGCGGCGCCAATTATACCAGATCATCCACAGCATATAAAAAAACAAAAAAACAAAAACAATCCAACCGCCGTCTTTTATGACTTGCCAGACAATTAAAATCGGATTATTTAATTTTTGGAGTTTATACCAATAATCAAAATCAATAACTATGTCAAACATAATTGATTATAATTTTAAATTGCGCAAATTAATCCGTTAACTATGGATTAAAACAATTTTATTATAATTTTCAATTTCCAATTTTCAATTCTCAATAAAGCTGAATTCAATTTCCAAACGAAAGAATAAAAATATCCTAAAAATGTTTGAAAATTATTCATTGAAAATTGATTGAAAATTGAAAATTGAAAATTGAAAATTAATATCTTAATTATACTAAATTTTAACAAAACTAACAAATCAAAAAAATACCTCTCTCGCTGTCATTCCAAAAAATTTTTCCATGATATTTAACAAAACAAATTAAAACAAAATAATATTATTTTAATAAAAATCTATAACAGCGAGATTAAAAAATTTATTTGGAATGACAGTTTGTGGTCAACAAATCAAAAAACAGGTTTTTTGTAAACCTGTTTTTAAAAATTTTAATTTAACCCTGTCCGCCTTCCGCTAGCGAGTAAACATTTTTACCCACCTTTTTAAATAAATCCTTGTCTATCAAAGCTACTTTGATGGTATTATCGTTCACCAAACGTTGCTTAGACACCTTTTCAACGATTTCATCGCGATGCATCGCCCCGTTTTGTTTTAGCAATTCAAAAACCAAATCGCTCACAGTTCCTGACGTAAAACCCCATTCTTTTAAAGCGTAAATTCCGCGACCGATTAAAACGTATCTGTCATCCATAATCAATTCATTATGCACAGTTCCTATATTAGCAATCTTTTTATCTAAAAAATCTGATTCATTTATAATGTCAGCAACCTCCTTAAAATGAAGCGGTTTATTTAATTTTTTAAACACTAAATACGCTTTATCGCTAATCCGTTTTGGCGTAATGGTCGGCCACGACGCGATCCCCCAGTTTCCAAAATTATTCTGCTCAATTTTTCTTGTCGCGTTAAGATAGGCGTCAAACGGCTTTCTTTCAACCTCTATTCCGTCAAATATTTCCGCCAAACCCGCTTCATCAATCATTTCATTTTTTTCTATTATTTTTTTCTCTATTTGAGAAATAATATCCTGCGCTTTTTCAATGTGAACTTTGGACAAATACCAGCTGTTATAAAAATCAATATGATTTTTTAATAAACTTAGCTCGTCAAACAAATTTGCAAGTATAAATACAGCAGTCTGTTTGTTCTCTTCTTTTTTATCAATTGAACCTATATAATCCAATAAAACATCTAATAAATGATCCTCTCTCATAAGACCGCCATATTCTTCTAAGACGCTATTTGTAATATTTTTTAAAGCTTTTAATCTTTTTTCTTTCGGATACATTTGTTGCAATTTTTTAATGCTATTTTTTTCAATCTGGCGTATTCTCTCGCGAGTAACGCCCTTCTTTTGCCCAACCTGCTCCAAAGTTTCACATTTTTGTTTAAACAGCCCAAAACGTCTTGTTAAAATATCTCTTTCATTTTCTTTTAATTCATTGAACAAATCAGACACAACAGAATGCGGCTCAATGCCCAAAGCATCATTTCTCTCTTTTTCTTTTATAATTGTTTCTAATATTGTTTCGGGCATATTTTTAACCTTAATTAGTATATAACCATACCACAAATAAAAAAATATGTCAAATTTAAGGGGGGGAAGTTATATTTGACATTGAACAAGATTTTACATTTGTTGGCAATTAATTATTGCTTATTCTATCAAAATCTAATTTATTTAACTCATTCTTTATTTCCATATCATTTAACTCTTCTAAGTAATGGATACTTAACAAATCCGTCTGTTTCTCTTGTTTTGCCAACTCCTAGTTGCTCAAAATCTTTTGCTTGCTTATTGGACTGCGAATCTCTTTTTTTCTGACCAAACCTAAAATTTCGTTTAAATTAGTTGGTAATTTTGTCATAATCATAGCAAAATCATAAAAATCTCTATATCGCACACGATCGCTCATGGCTCTGATTTTTTCCGCTGTTATTTCCTTAATATCCATCACTCTAACCTTTGTTTTAACTCCATATTCATTTTTATATTCCAATTCTTGCGGAGGCAATACGACATTTTGTAAAAAATCAATTTCTACTTTGATATAATTTGGTTGAATTAATGGACCAAAATATTGTAATCTTTCAATTTTTACAGTCGCATTGGACACATACTCTTTTTTAATTTTTAAAAAATCAAAATCAGAAAATATATTTTTTACTTTATCAAGTTCAATTTTGCGGGCATTGCTTGAAAAATCTAAATCTTCAGAAAACCTAAACTGAGGTAAATAGACATGATATAAAGCTGTACCGCCTTTAAAAATAAGTTTCTCTTTCATTTGAGAATCAAAAATTATCTTTGAAATCAAAGCTAAAAAATAATCCTTTTCAGCAATAGCCAACGGATATTTTAACTTTTTATTTAATAAAATTAATTCTTCTTTACTTAATAATTCTATCATCATAATATATACGCCATTTAGTATTAAATATTTTTGATTCTTTGGTGAATTTTGAAAAGCCTTTTTGCTGTTTAACATTTTCTAAAAGTCTGCTTGAATCAACTCCTACTTGATCTAAAATAAAACCAATTTTTCGCTGAATTGAAACACCATATTTTAAGGCATAATCCTGCAATTTGATAAAATCTATTTCATTTTTGTTATCTCGAATTTTCTCAAATACTAAACTGGCGGAGTAAAAACTTTTGTCTAAATACAAAAAATCAATAAGCGCTTTTTCTTTGAAAGCAATGTTTACCAACTTTCCATCTTGCCTGATTTGAGTAAATCCAAAAAAATATTTTTTTGCTATTTTCACAAAATGAAATTCATGGTTTTCAAATTTATATTTTCTGCTGATTTCATAATTTACAGATACGACTGTTTTTGTGTATTGATCAAACATCTGATAATAATTTAAAGCCGAATGAAGGGATATATATGATTCTTTGTGTATTGCTCGCGCGATTAATAAGAGCGACATATCGCTGATAGATCTTGATGTAAGATTTTCAATAATTAAATACAGTCCCTTTTTAATGCGCAAAAACCATCCAGCCTTATATATTGTCTGGATTCTATTATGCGCCGAGCCTTCGCTGTATCCTTCTTCTGCAAAAACTTTCATTAAATTTTCTGCAGATACAATGCGTCCAAATCGCAATATTATTTTTTCTATGATTTTAGCGTCTTTTTCGCTTAGTATTGTATTTTTCATTTTTAGTTATTAATCATAAATGATGTATATCTGTAAACATTATATACTAAATTGATTTAGTTTGTCAACTTTTATAAAAAGCTCCCAAGCTTGGGAGCTTAGCTCCTTTTTTTGATTTTCTTTTTTTAGACAAAAATAAAAGGCCAAGGAACATGCTGTATTGTGTGAAATCACACGCAACAACAATGTTCCTCGGCCAGTAAAACAACATAGGATCAAATTAGAGAGAGTTTTTTGTTGGGAGGATTCTCTCTTCGCCTATGTAATTTTATAAAAAGATCAATGCCCAACCTCCTTTGGGCGGGGTGGTGCTACAACTTAACGCGGATTGTATAATTTTGCCTGTCGGCATAATCAGGCAAAATTATTTCCCACTGCACTTCGCAGTAATATTCATCGTAATATTCATCTCCGCTGGGGTGTCGCATCACAACACCCTCTGCCATCTGGACACTGCCTCTTTTAAAAGCAAATTGCAGTGTGTCTCCTGCCTTGACATTTTGCGGCAGTACATCCCAGCAATAACTTATTAAATTATTGCCAAGAGAGTTGATACTACTGATAGTATCAACGTTTACGTAATTATTAGCGGGAATCGGTGGCTGATAAGCAACATCCACCTTCGTCACCGGCAAACTCGGCCAATTTTCGTATCCAACCTCTACGGTTACCGTAAAAGTTGTCTGGAGAGGCGCCTTTGTAAGGGGCACATCTATCTCGAAAGTTCCGTCAGGACTCACCACTTTGGGTGCATCCCACAAAACTAAACCGTCACCATTTTTCATTGTGACTTGCAAAAGCTCGCTAGGATAAGCCGTGCCCTGCAAAGAAAAGTGCGAAGCGGAGATAGCGGGTCCACCCTCTGAAGGAGATGCAATTGTGATAGTGGGAGCATTATTTTCGAAATCAAATTCAGCATTAATAGACGCAGATCCCATCGGAACCTCGGTAACTTGAAGAGGGATGGGGTTGCCCGAAATAATATCCATTATATCAACAAAGGCATGCATAGTCCTTTCGGTACCTGCAAAAATTACAAACTCAATTTCGTTCAAATTATATGGTTCGTACGCAAGAACCGAGAAATACAATTCCCCACCAACACATCTTGCATAAGATTCCCACATGTAAAAATTTTGCACTCTTTTTATCTCATAACTTTCCCCTTCATCGTAAACCCCAAAAGGATTTACTATACAAAAGGGTACCACGAGTTCAGATGTCCGCTGGAACAAAAGGTTAATTTGGTTGACGGTGTGGGGTTTTATGCTGTGATATTCCGTTGCGGTAAAAGAACGCCCGTATGACGAAACTGTCCACGTTTCAAATTTGTAATCTTGAGACTTCAGAAACTTCTCATCGCCCCCAACGCCGTTTACAATGGGCACATACCAGTACCCATAGTAATCGCACTCACCTTTCGCATTTTGGTGGTAAATATACATCTCCACCCCCTCAATTTTTTCCTTCAAAAATGAATTAAGAACATAATCCCTCGGGTTCTGCGACTTCTCCCTTGTCGCCACCTCTTGTTGGGTTTCATTCTTGAAATCAAACGAAACCCGAACGTCTCCCCCGAGTTCGCCTGCCGGAACATCGGGCAAATTAGAATTCCCGCCATCTCCATCCCAACATCCAGGTAAAACAGCCAAACAAAAACAAAATAAACTAGCCAAAACGAAATTTAAACTCTTTCTTAAATTCATTCCAAAATCTCCTCTTTCACCCATCGACCCCTTTAGACGATGGGATAAAAAAATGAATAGACACCCGCCAACAGAATTGTCAGCAGGACAAAACCGAAACCCCCTTAATTTCCCCCTTTCTTTTTAATATTTGATTGTCAAAGAGCCGCTTAAAAAAAGCGGCCGTCCAAAACGACATAAAACTATTTTTTAAGCAATCGCATAGTATATCATAAAATAAAAATTTGTCAAGCCCACCCATCAAAAATCCATAAAATTAGCAAAATAACATCCACAATCCGTCAT
>JBDRHN010000067.1:0-4961 GCA_043816765.1 bacterium
GTGCCTCAATTGAGCAATTGGTGGTTTTGTCTAATCTTGAAAGCATAAATGCACTGTTGATCCGTGAAGGACTTTCACAACAAGATCGAATTCTAAAATTAAATAATACCGCAATAATCCAGATAAAATCGCTCTTAACAAACAATGGAACAAAAAAATTGAAATCAGCAAACTAAATCAGAATAAGGAGTTTTGGGCTTAGGGAATTAACCCCTTTAATTACCCTCTTCCCGAAGCCCAAAACGAAAAAATCAAATTTTCTATTTCTGCCGACATAGTTTGTCCCAGCTAACACGAGATAAAAAATTTACATCGTACAACACGGAGTAAACAGTTCAAAAATTTTGCTTTATTAAATTTTTACATTACGGAATGCAAAATTTTCTCTCCCAAATTTTTCTTCCGCTTCGTTCCAGAAAAACTTCGGATATGCCTAACATTCAAAAAGTTTTTTTATGAAAATTAAATTATTAAGCTTAATTGGGGGCACTAAAATTGGGGGGGTAATTGCCCCGACTCCTTAATTATTTTGCTTATTCTAGTTTTCCTTCCAGCATCCACATCATCGCTTTATCAATTTTTACGTTAACAATTTTTCCAACTAAATTTTTTTTAGAATAAAATCGGACTCTTTTATATTCGCGTGAATTTCCTTCGTAGAAATTTTTTTCCGCCGGCTGGCGGATTATTTTTTTGTCAACCAAAACCTCAACGATTTTATTTTTATATTTTTGATTTTTTTTGAGCGCTGTTTCTTCCATCAATTTTTGCAACACTTCCCAACGTCGTTTTTTCTCTTCCAAACTTATGTTGTCTTCCATTTTTTCGGCGGCGGTGTTGGGGCGGGGGGAGTATTTGGCGGTGTATGAAATATCAAATTGAGCCTTTTTATAAAGTTTAACAGTATTTTCAAACTGCTTTTTTGTTTCACTCGGAAATCCCGCGATAATGTCGGTGCCGAGCGCGATGTTTGGAATTTTCTTTTCTATTTTTTTTATTAAATTCAAATAATCATTTGCCGTGTAGTTTCGGTTCATTCTTTTTAAAATTTCATCGTCGCCGGATTGAACGGGGAGATGCAGGTAGTTTACCATTTTGGGAAGAGTGAGCGCGTCAATTACTTCATCTGTCATGTCTTTTGGGTGCGGTGCGGTGAAGTGCAGGCGGTTTAATTTTTTGAATTGGTTGATTTCCCAAAGAAGCGCGGCGAAAGAGTCTTTGTATGGATTTTTTTTGGAAAAATTTTGTTTGTCTTTGGGGCGGTAGGTATTTACGTTTTGTCCGAGCAGGGTGATTTCAAGGCATCCGTTTTTTACCAAATTTTTTATTTCGCATAAAACTTCTTTAACATTACGATTGAATTCGCGGCCGCGGGTGTAGGGGACGGCGCAGTAGGCGCAGAAGTTGTCGCATCCGGTCATGATGGGGACGAATGCGGAGTATTTGTTTTGGTAGATGGGGGTGATGGAGAGGTATGTTTTTTTGTTCGTGGTATGGAAGTTCGAGTTACATTGTGGAAGTCTAACTTCCACCGGCCAGTTTGGTAAATCCTTAATATTCAAAACAAAATCAAATTTTTTTTTAAATTTTATTTTATCTTTTGGGAGGATGCAGCCGGTGAGGATTGTTGTTGCGGGTTGTTTTTTGTTTTTTTCCGCCAGCCGGCGGACTCGTTTTTTTTCAACATTCCATTTTCTTGCTTTTCCGAAAATGCGGTCAATTGCGGATTGGCGGACCGAGCAGGCGTTTATTATTCGAATGTCTGCTTTTGTTTCGTCTTCTGTTTTTGTGTAATTTAAACTATCAAAAAGCCCTGCGATTCTTTCCGAATCGCTTTTGTTCATCTGGCATCCGAATGTTGTGATGTGGTATTTCATTTGTTTGACAGTGGATTTTTTATTTGTTATAGTTTTGCTATAATACTATTTTACAGATTTTGGTTAATTTAGCAATTAAATTTGCCATAAAAATAGTTATACTAAAATGTAAAGGCATTTTAATTTTAGTATAGTAGTCTTTATTTTGTGTATGTTGAGCGAAAAATTAGACATACCATTTTAGTCGCTATAAATAATATAAAAAAATTGGAAAATAATAAAATATATTTAATTTCAGAATTAAACAAATCAAATTTGCGAGTTGTTTAAAGAGGTTGACTGCGGCGATCATTTTATTTTCATCGGAAAAATTTTGGCCGCTTATTATGATGAAGGGAAGAAGATTTTGTTTAATACGAAGAGGGTGGGGGATAGGAGGGTTTTTGAGGAGTTTTAAATTTAAGATTGTTTAATTGGTAAAGATAATTTTTATCTTTTGTGGCGACTAAAAACCGTCATTCCAGAAAATTTTTTCAAGACCATTGAACAATATTGTTTTACTTTGCTTAAAATATAATATTATCAGAATTTAATTAATGCATTAAAAAAATTTATCTGGAATCTAGGGGTTATTGCAATGCCTCCTGGATTCCAAATAAATTTTTTAATTTTGTTGTTGTGGGTTATTATTAAAAATAATATTATTTTATTTTAATTTGCCCTAATCAACAACATGGAAAAAATTTTTTGGAATGACAGTTGCGGCTATCGCGACGTTATTTAAAAAAATAAAACGTATGTTTAATTTTTTACAGAAAAAACAAACCAACGATATGCTCGCTAGTTGCGCTATCGCCCTTTTTAGCGTTCTGTTTTTATGGAATTTTTGGGAAAGGGGAGTTCGCGCGCTTGGTATTAATTTTTTTATTTTTTTATTTTTAATTTTTTTGTTATTTAATTGGCATAATATAAAAAAAGAAAAATTTTTTAATCGCAATAATATAATTTGCCAACTGCCGATATTTTTAATTTTTTGCAGTTTTTTGATTTACGAAAATCCATTTATTAAAGCAATTAGTTTGGTTATTCTTCCGATACTTTTTGTTGTTTTTTATAATTATGCCCAGCTTGAAGATAATAAAAATAAATATTGGGGTTTTAATTTTTTGAATGAGATGTTTACGAGAGTTTTTTCATTTTTGGCTTGTATTGATAAGGCTGTCAAATCTTATATAAAAGTATTGTTGCCAAAAAGCGAGAATAAAAAAAATATTACAAAGATAGTAATCGGGGTTTTGCTTTTTGCTGTGTTGGCTGTTGTTGTGATTATTCCTTTGCTGTCGTCAGCGGACAAAGAGTTTGCGAGTAAAATAAATTTTTTTTATGTGTGGATTAAAAATTTAATTGAGTTTAGCACTGTGATGAAAATTACGGTTTTTTGTGTTTTGTCTGTTTCTTTTATGGCGGGTCTTTTGGCTTGGCAATCGCAATTTGATTTTAAAGAAAAGGGGTCAGAGAGAAAAAATCTTGATAATATTATTTCAGGTATTGTGCTTGGCGGTGTTTTGGCTCTTTATCTTCTTTTTCTATGGGTGCAGATTGAGAGGCTTTTGGTTGGCGCTTTGCCGATTGATTTTAAAGAAACAGAAAATCTTGTAAAAAGCGGGTTTTGGCAATTGATATTTTTGTCTGTTATTAATATTGGGTTTTTTACTATTTATTATAAAAAGACGAGTGTTGGGTTGCAGAAAGTTTTGAATATTTTTACTTTTGCTTCGCTGTTTTTGATTATTTCCGCGGCGTGGCGTATGGCGCTTTATGTTATTTACTATGGTTTTAGTTATGAAAAGTTTTTCGCATCTTACGCTGTAATTTTTTGTATCATTCTTTTTTGTTGGATTATTTTTAAACTTTTTAGAAATATAAAGATTGATGTTGTAAAATTTGTTCTATTTCTTTTTTTGTGGATGTATGGAATTATCGCAATATTTCCGAGCGAGCAGTTTATTTTGCGAGCAAATATTGAGCTTGCAAAATGTCCGAATTCTAGAATTGATCTTTATGAAATGACTATGCTTTCCAGTGATGTTTATAATTTAGCGAAAGAGAATAATTTTGAATGGGGGGATTGGTTTGATAGGCAGACGAGTATTATTGAGAAAAAAGAATGGTATGAGATGGGGGTGGTGGATTTTTTTATTCAAAAATAAAATAAAATTTTATGTGTTACAGCAAGGAGGTGCAATTAGCCACAGGAAGTACGATTTTACTTTTTTGTTTTTATTATTATATTCATTATTCAATTAAGTATAAGGCAATGGAGAAAAAATGGCTGTTGCCGTTTTTGAAATATCTTATAATTGCTTATGCTTTTATCGGCGGACATCAGCTTTTTGAATTTTTATCGCTGGCGTCAGGAAATCAGATTGTTTATAAAATAGGATTAATGCTGTCAATTACCGGAATGTTTTTTTATTTGCGTTCGTTGGAAGTTCTTTACAATCGCAATTTTTACAGCAAATATTTTTTAATTATTATGGCTGCTGTCGCCGTTCATATGTTTTCTGTAAATATGGAGTTTGAGGCAACCAAATTTCACCTTAGCCATAATTCTGTTTTTATATGGGCGGCTGTTTGGATGGCTATGTTTATATATTTCCATATTTGCGCTTTTAAAGAACGAAAGTATTTAAAAGATATATGGCTCATACGCAATTTAACCAATGCAAGACAATGCAAAATATCTGTCAACGTAAATAATTAAAATTCAACATCTCAATCTGTCATTCCAGAAAATTTTTTCTCATGAAATTTAATAACTCACCTTACGCAAACAGTTCAATCTGTCATTCCGACCGAAGCGGAGGAATCCCTTTGTTTGTGTAATTATCAAGGGATTCCTCCACTGCACTACGATTTTAAATATTAAATTTTAGTCTTCGACATAAAATTTAATATTTAAAATCTCCGTTTCGGTCGGAATGACAATGCGTGCGTAAGGTCAGTTAATAATATTATTTTACTTTATAAATTTTTAATCTTGCCGCCGCAGGTTATTTTTAACGCGATATTATTCTGTTTTAATTGGTTTATTTAATTCCACAGAAAAAATTTTTTGGAATGACAGGGTTTGTTTGGGCAAGG
>JBDRHN010000068.1:0-19270 GCA_043816765.1 bacterium
AAAATACCTGTCATTCTGAGCGACTTTTACCGTAAAAATGAAAAAAATATTAAAACTGAATAAATTAAGCGAAGAATCCCGCGGCTGTCGCAACCGCAATGGGATTCTTCACTTGCTTCTGTTCGCTAATAAGTTTTGCGAAATATAGCGGTTCCATTCTAAATTCGGCTAAATTTTAACCAATAAGGGCAGGTGAAAGCCCTCGCTTTCACTGCTCAATTCGAGCGAGGGCTCGAATCTGCCCATAGAGTAAATTTAGAATAGAACCACTATAACAATATTTTTTTCTTTATAAAATGTATTGCAAAAAGCCGTTCAGAATGACAGGGGGGTGCGGAAGTCCTATATATACATTCAGCTTAATTTAAGTTAGGTTAGGTTGGGTTGTCATTTTTATTATTATACCAAATAAATCGGAAATTTGGAAATTGGTTATTTGTTTTTTAAATAATTTTTCACCCCGCGCGGGAGTCCCCTGACGGGAGACTCCCGCGGAACGTTAGTTGGTTAAAGGAGTTGAACTCCCTATGGGAAGTTCAACTCCTTTCCCTAATTTATTTTAAAAAATTTAAATCAAAACCAATTTACCATCTCTCAAATCAATCTTAACAACATTATTATTTCCAAATTTATCTTGCAACAAGCTTTCAGCTAACATGTTTTCAATTTCGGCGATGTTTCGTTCTATTTCTCTTGCGCCGCCGTTTGCGCTGAAATTTTTTTCTGCTAGAAATTTTGTTGAGGTTGGGAGCAGTTTTATTTGTATATTTTTTTCTGCCAGCCGCTGGTTTAATTCGCCGATTTTTAGCTTAACTATTTCTTGCAAGTTTTTTAAAGTGAGCGGATTAAAGATCAAGACATTGTCAAGCCGGTTTAAAAATTCTGTTTTAAAGCTGTTTTTCAGTTCGCTTTTTATATGTTTTTTAAGTTCATCGTACTGAGGAGATGGGGACTCTTCTTTTGAGTTAAATCCAATATTCGCTTGTTTATTAAAAGAGTCCAAGCCGATATTGGAAGTCATTATTACAATAGTGTTTTTAAAGTCAATTTTTTTCCCGCTTGCGTCGGTGAGGTGTCCTTCGTCTAGAATTTGCAATAAAAGATTGATTACATCGGGGTGGGATTTTTCTATTTCATCAAGAAGGACAACGGAGTAGGGTTTGCGCTTGATCGCTTCGCTGAGCTTGCCGCCTTCTTGGTATCCGATGTATCCGGCCGGCGCGCCGATTAGTTTGGAAATATTAAAACTTTCGGCAAATTCGCTCATATCAATTCGCGCCAGCGCGTCATGCCCAAACAGGTTTTCTGAGATAACTTTTGCCAATTCTGTTTTTCCAACTCCGCTGGGTCCGAGAAACATAAAAGAGCCAAGGGGTTTGTTTTGGTTTTTTATTCCAGTTCGCGCTCTGCGAATTGCTTGGGAAACTGTTTTTATTACACCTTCTTGTCCGATAACTTTTTTGCTTAGGATTTTTTCTAAATCCAAAAGTTTGGTTTTTTCTTTTCCTGTTAAATCCTCAATCGGGATTTGGGTCATTTGGCTTATAATTTGGGCGATATTTTCTTGTCCTATTACTCCGCAAGTTATTGGTTTAATTTCTTTATTTTTATTTTTTAAATCACCCAACTCTTCAATCAGTATGATTTCCAATTCTTTGAGTTGCAACGCGGATTCAAATTCTTCGTTTGCCACTTTTTCTTCTTTTTCGTTTTGAATTTCTATTAATTTTTTAGATAATTTTTTTATTTTCAATATTTCGTTTGGCAATTTTTGCTGAATTTTTATTTTAGCCGCAGCTTCATCCAAAAGGTCAATGGCTTTATCCGGCAAGAATTTGTTTGGCAAATATCTTTTGCTGAGCCTTACTGCTGATTTTACGGCTTCATCTGTTATCTCAACATTATGAAATAATTCGTAATTTTTTTTAATGCCGCGCAGGATTTCTATCGCTTTTTCTTCTGTGGGTTCGTTGACTTTTATTGGTTGAAAACGTCGTTCCAGCGCGGGGTCGTTTTCAATTGATTTTCTGTATTCGCTGAATGTAGTCGCGCCGATACAGCGAATATCTCCTCTGGCGAGCGCGGGCTTTAGTATGTTTGCCGCGTCTTGTGTTCCGCCGCCGCCAGAACCAGCTCCGATTATTGTATGGATTTCATCAATAAAAATAATTATATCTGGATCCCTTTTTACTTCTTCAAGCACTTGTTTTAATCTTGCTTCAAATTCGCCGCGAAACATAGCTCCGCTTACAATCATGCTCATGTCTAAATTATAGATTTTTTTTCCATGCAATACTTCAGGAACATCGCCTTTAACTATTTTTTTTGCCAAACCTTCAACAATCGCGGTTTTCCCCACCCCCGCTTCTCCCAAAAGAATCGGATTATTTTTTGAACGGCGGCATAAAATTTGAATTATTCGTTGAATTTCTTCATCTCGTCCTACGACAGGGTCAATTGCGTCTTGAATTTTTTCATCTGTCAAATTGATTCCAAAAAAATTCAACGCGGAATTTTTTTGATTATTTTTTGAAGCGGTTTTTTCTTTTACTTTTTCTTTGCTTGTTATTATTCCAAATATTTCTCCCAAATCAGGGAAGCGGGAAGTGTTGTTCAGCATGTTTATTGTTTGTGTTTTTAGGTTGTTTATATTTATGGATTTTTTTTGCAATAAATTTTTAAGATTCTCATCATCTGTTTCAAGCAGTCCAAACAGCAAATGTTCTGTTCCGATATATTTATGCTGGTAAACATAAGCTGTTTTGGTTGCTTTTATAATGGCGTTTTTTACATTTTTTGAAAGGCAGATATTTTTTTTGTTATTTACAGAAACATTTTTTTCAAAAATAAAATCACGCACCATTTGCGGATCAATTTTCGCGCCCAGTAAAATTTCAGAACTTAGGCTCCCTTTTTGCATCAAAAGAGCGTAAAAAATATGTTCGGTTTTGATTTGCGGATGACCGAATTCAATAGTCATTTCTTGCGCATTTTTTATCACGTCGTTTAGGTTGGTTGAGAATTTGTTTAGAAGAATTGTGATTTCTGTCATGAGAAGTTAAAATTAAAAATGAAAAAATAAATTCAAAATTAGATATGGGATTAGAGTGCGGATGTTGCTTATTCTGCAATTTCTGTCGGTGCGGAAGTCGGTATTTCTTTAAATTCCTGTTCTTCTTGATTTATTGTATTTTTCAAACATTGGTATCCGGAGTCATGCAGATAGAATTCGTTCGGACCATAATATCTGTATTCATTCTCCTCTTCCTCTTTATTTGAAGTTCTAAAAACGGCGCACAGTTCGTATGTCTTATCGCCGGTTATTTTATATTCATATTCCTCCCCGCTTATTGGATTTTCAATATCGTCGCCAGCCAAAAAATTACTGCCTTCTTTAAGCGAGCTTAGATTTTCCGGCATTTTTTCATTATCTTGACAATAAGTTTCAATCGCCATATTTATAATATTAAAATCGCTGATAATAGCTTCATCAAATTTTCTGTTTCTAGACTGCATCGGCGATTCAACGGTGAACAGGCTTGCGACGAAAGCGATGATTATTAACGTAAGCGAACCGTAGAGATATAACTTTATTGCTTCATCTTTTTTGTTTACAAATTCTTCTCTGTTTACGTCATGCAGGTAAAACGTGAAAACTATTGCTGAAATTCCCAGCGCGGTTATCGCTTTTAAAATAAATTTTAAAGTAAATTCCCCGCTTAAAAAATTATTAATCACAGCGATCATCCAGCCGATCATTACAATTGATGTTATTAACAATATGAGATATGTGAGCCATCTGCGCACTCCTGAATTTTTGTCCAATTCTCCTGAAAACAAATTTTTAAAAATTTGCCTTGCAGTAAGATAGTATATCGGCGCTGAAATTATAAGCGCGGAAATTGCGAATTTTAGTTGATTTGATGAATATCGTATGCTGTATTGCTCAACGAAGTCGGTTATATATTTATTAATAATTTGAAATATAATCATGCCTGTTGAGACAGACATAAAAACCAATGCTACCAGCGATAGCATGTAAAAAAACGCGAATTTTGCTGAGTTTTTGTGTTCCATATATTTGTAATTTTAAATTAATTATTAATTTTTACGCCATTGATCGCAATGCTTTTATTCTTTCTTCAATCGGCGGGTGAGTGGAGAATACTTTGCTGAGGAATTTTTTTGTTTTTCCAAATGGGTTTGCTATATAGAGATGAGCTGTTGCGTTGTTTGCTTTTTGCATTGGCGCTATGTTCGCCTGTTGTATTTTTTCCAGCGCGCTTGCCAGTCCTTCGGGGTAGCGGGTCAAAAGCGCTCCTGAGGCGTCGGCTAGAAATTCTCTTTTTCTTGATACCGCGAATTTAATTAATTGCGCGATAATGGGGGAGAGTACAAGCAGGACAATTCCAACGATCATCAGTATCATTCCAAGCTGTCCGCCATCGCTGTCGCTGTTTCTTTTTCTTCCGCCGCCGAACCACATCCCTCGTATTGTAAAGTCTGAAATTAAAACGATGATTCCAACGAGAACGATTACTATCATCATTACCCTGATGTCGTAATTTTTTACATGAGAAAGTTCATGCGCCAAAACGCCTTCCAATTCTGTTTTATTTAATTTTTCAATCGCTCCTGTCGTTACCGCGACTGATGCGTGTTCCGGATCACGTCCGGTGGCAAAGGCGTTTATGCTTGGGTCGTTGATAATGTATACTTTTGGTTTGGGAAGTCCCGCCGTGATGCAAAGATTTTCTACCATGTTATAGAGATATGGGCTTTCTTGTTTTTCTATTTCAATCGCGCCGGATGTCTTTAGCGCGACTTTGTCTCCCTTGTAATAGCTAAACAGCGCCATGCTTACTGAAATTATTACCGCGATTACTAGTCCTGCGTTTCCAAAGTCTGTTACTTGCCCGAATAGCCAGCCCAAAAACGCGACAACTATTACAAAGATTGCGATAAGCGCTATTGATTTTCTTTTATTTGAATCAATTTGGTTATATAGATTCATTGGTGTTAAGGTTGGTAGGCGGGTAGGATTGTAGGTTGGTAGGATTATTTACCTACCCGTCTACAATTCTACCCGCCTACTTGTAAAATTAGAATTTCACTTCCACATTTTTTCTTTCTTCTTTGTTTTCTATTTCAAAAAGCTCTTTTTTCTTGAATTTTAGGCTGTTTGCGATAATGTTGTTTGGGAATACTTCAATTTTGATGTTGAAGTCGCGGACGTTGCCATTATAGAAACGTCTTGCGGCTTGGATTTTGTTTTCGGTGTCGCTGAGTTCGTCTTGAAGTTTTGCGAAGTTTTGGTTGGCTTTTAGGTCTGGGTAGCTTTCTGAAAGCGCGAAAATTGATTTTAGCGTGTGTGACAGCTGGTTTTCAGCTTGGGCTTTTTCCGCTGTTCCGCCGGCTTGCATCGCTTGGTTTCTTGCTTGTATTACTTTTTCCAATGTTCCTTGTTCGTGTTTTGCGTATCCTTTTACTGTTTCTATTAAATTCGGTATCAGGTCATAACGTCTTTTCAATTGGACGTCAATGTCTGACCATGCTTCGTCTGCGCGGTTTTTTAGCTTGATTAGGCCGTTGTAAACAGCTACTAGCCATATGATTATTATGGCGATTGCGGCTATTATGATTAGCAGTGGTGTGCTCATAGTTTTTGTTGTTTATTAGTTAAAATAGTATTTTAATTATAGGATTGTTTGTTGGCAGTGTCAAGCAGGGAGTGCTAAGGTTTTGCTCTCGGGGGTTTATGTAATTGGTTGTTTTTAATGATATAATAATTTTATATGAAAATTTCCAAAGAAAAAATATTAGAGCAGTGGGTTAATTACGCAAAAATTTTCTTTTTATGGTTGCAAAAAAGATAAAATTTCCTAAAAAAATTGTAGAGCATTATATAAATGATTTAAAAACGGAAATAAGTATTGACGGTATTTTTTTGTTTGGTTCTTTTGCTTATGGAAAACCGACAAAGCATAGTGATGTTGATTTGGCTGTTATTTCTGATGATTTTAATAAAAAAAAATACCGCAATCGTCTGCAATGGCTTTCCCGTATGAGAGATGATGTTGCTTGCCAAGTCGCGATGGATGTGGTCGGATATACTTCAAAAGAATTTTCTGATATAGAAAAATACTCTGCGATTATGGCAAATGCGAAGAAGCGCGGGAGGTGGATTTATGGGAGGAGGTGATTTTTTGAGATGTTAAAAACCGCTCGCGAATAAAAGTTTCCGCGGGCGGTTTTTGTAACGATCATTTTTGCGTTTGCGAGTCACTTTTTTCTATCAAAAAAAGGGGTTCGCCATATTCTACAGGTTGAGCATTCTCAATAAAAATGGAGACTATTTTTCCGTCCACTTCGGATTCAACTCCATTCATCAGCTTCATGGCTTCAACAATACAGAGAGTCTGCCCTTTTTTTACAATATCGCCTAATTCCACAAAAGTGGGCGCTTCAGGCGAAGGAGATCGATGAAAGGTCCCAACCAGGGGAGAGCGTATGATGGTACGGTTATCATTTTCCTCCATCATGGTTTTCGTACTCGCCTGTGTCTCGACGATCACTCTTTCTTCCGCCTTCTTTGTTGCTGAAGCCGGAATATTTTTTCTGACCTTGACCCGAAGGCCGTCTTCCTCTACCTCTACCTCACAAAAACCTGTTTTTTCGATTAACTCCAGTATCTTCTCAATTTTTTGAATATCCATCTTTTTCTTTCTCCTTTTTGGTTTCCGCGCTTTTGGACGGAAACCTTTTTGGGGTTGAAAAAAGTCATTGGGGGAAAGCAATGACATAAATTTTTTTTAAAAAAAGAACTCTGCGCAACAATCCTCCGATGCAATTACAAACGCATCAAGAATTATTACGTAGAACCCGCAATAACTTAAATTGCAAAAAATTTTATCATCCCCCCCCCTTTTTTTTCGCAAAGCGAGGCTGGGGGGATTTTAATTGGCCGCGTTGGCTCCATAGTCCCGAAACGAGCGGAGCGAAGTTGAGGGCTATGGAGCCAGAGTGCAAGCTTGCATCTTTGGTTCCGCGTCGGCCCGCGTTCGCGCCGCTTGCGAACGTCTCAACCGCCCTTTTGATTCAATTCCATCCACCTTTTCATATACTCTTCCCTTCTGTCAACCGCAAACAACTTTAAAACCCCATCATTAACAACAACCCTCGTATCCTTGTTCGCCATCTCCTTCAATCTTGAATTCATAAATTTTGACTGAACCTTTTTTGAAAATTTCTCCAACCAATTAGCTTGAACACTATTTTTATTCAATACTCCCCCCTGACAAGGGGGGTTGGGGGGGTTACTTTTTATTTGCACTACCCTACCAAATTCAACCTCCCTCTTCTCCGCATTCGGCAAAATCTTTTTAATCCACTCGTTCTCTTTAAAAAACCTCTCGTAAACGCCTCCCCTGTCATAAACCGGAAATACTTGCGCAACCCAAAATGTCAAATAAATATCATTTTCAGATATTTTAAATTTTTCCAAATTCAAATTATCCTCATCAACAAAAAAAGACATGCAAATAGTGTCTTTTACTCTCCCTTCCCGTGGGCGCAAGTTTAAAAACTTAATCAAAATCACCGACAAAAGTCTTGCCGCCCAAACCCGATTCTTAGCAGTCACCACAAAAAGATCAATATCGCTATCTTCTCTCACATTGCCATACCCCAAAGAATTACAAACAGCAATCATCTTTATAAAAGGTATTTTACTAAGCATCCATGCAATTTTTTTAGCCCGTTTAAATTTCTTATCAGCAAGATAACACCTTTTTTGCCTAGTTAAATAATTAGCATTATTTCGCGCCAAAAAATAAAAACCATTATTCTCCCCCACTATATTTTTCAACCCCTCACCATTCAACGCATCCTCAATATCAGTCATAGTAGGGACGTCAAAGGTGTCCGACACCCCCATGGGTGTCGGACACCATTAGGTAGCACAATATTTATATATAATTTAACCCCTTTCGCAAAGGGGGGTTGGGGGGATTTTCTCCAAATCAATCAAATTCTTTCTAATCTCCAGCAAAGTCAAAGGATACTCAAAAATATCAAAGTAGTTCAAAGTAGCAAGTATGGATTGTTCTAATTGTTCTTTTAACATTAGGATTTAATATGGATAAATGTGACCAAAATTTTCAATTTCTAATTTTCAATTTTCAATAAATTTTCAATGAATTAATTTTCAAACATTAGACATTAGACATTAGATATTTTATTAAAAATTATAATTTATAATTTAGACATTTTATAAATCCCCTATTCAACCCTTGGTTTCTCTAGCTGCTCTACTTCAACATTGTTCCCCTCTCCCGCAATCTTAATAACATCTTTATCTATTTTCGCAAACTCTTTATAGGCCGAATTATACATATTAACCGTAGTCCCCAAATTACTCCCCAGCTTTTTAAAATAATCTTCATAAGCCAGCAAATGCTTTGACAACTGCCCAACCTGCTTTACAATACCTTTCACAGAATCCTCAATCTGCATCGCCCGCAACCCTTGCAAAACAGTCTGCAAATAAGCAAGAAAAGAAGTCGGCGAAACAATAATTACATGCTTTTCTTTAAAAGCGTATTCAATCAAATCGCGAGT
Organism: bacterium; assembly: GCA_043816765.1. Lineage (GTDB taxonomy): Bacteria > Patescibacteriota > Patescibacteriia > JBDRHN01 > JBDRHN01 > JBDRHN01. Next base: position 8,620 of record JBDRHN010000068.1, read on the forward strand.
ATTAATCTTTATTGCCCCAACCTGATTAACAAGCAAATCATAATAAATACCCTCAGACGGAATAAACATAAAAGCGAAATCCATTGTATTCTCATTGGGACGAATATATTTTGAAGTTTCGTCTATTCTTCTTTTTAAATCAGACTTAAACTCTTTTTGCAAACTATCTTTAATGCTCGCATCACTCTCCTCCACGATACGATTATAATTTTCCAAAGAAAACTTAGAATCAATAGGAACTATCTTGTCCTTAATAAAAACAACAGCATCAACAATCTCGCCGTTTTTAAACTTATACTGCAATTGATAGCTACCTGGCGGCAAAACATTTTTCAAAACTGTTTCCAAAAAATATTCTCCCAAAATACCGCGTTGTTTTGGATTTTTTAAAATATTTTCCAAACTCTGCAACTGGTTGGCAAAACCCATCACCTGTTTATTTGTGTCATCAAGTTTGGTCAACTTTTCTGTAACATCGGTAATAATTTTTGCGCTCTGGCTAAACTGCGCGTGCATCGCCCGATGCGTGTCTCCAAGTTTTTGGTCAACAGACTTATTTAATTCAAAAAGCTGTTGTTTTTGATTTTCAATATTTTGATGCTGTTTTAAAATATTTTCATGAATCTCTTTCAAAACGCCCGCGTCTTCTCCGCTATTTTGTTTTTTTGTTAATAAAAATATAACATAAGACAAAGCGGCGGCGATAACTATTCCAATGAATATTAAAGTTGTTTGCATATATTTATTTAATCTTATTATTTTATTCCAAATTACCACTTACCCATCATTTCCATGTCCTTGACACTATTGTATCTCTATGCTACCATATAATTAAGAAAAAGACTTTTGGCCGTGGTTATTGCCACAAATTGGTCGAAGGTTCTTTTTTGTTTTACTCATCCCAAGGGAACACGGAGATTAGCCATTTTTGGTTATTTCTAATATTCTCCTTAATTTGCACAAAAAAACGCTTCCCATCTTTTGTGGCACCTACAAATCTGTGTAAATATATATTGGGCTCCTCTTTGCTTATTTGCGTTATTGGCTCCACCCTGCTATTTTGTATTAACTCAATAGCACATGGAAAATACTTAAGTCGCCTCGTCTTATCGCGAATATTAGTTTTTTCGTGTAAATGATGCCAAAAAAGTCCTAAGAAAATTTTTTCTTTTCCAAAATAAGCCGACCTAATATATGGTCGTCTTTTTGTTTTGCTTTTTATTTCCTTGTATTGACCAATGGCCTTTCCAACAACTTGATGCCAGTGTGTACCATGCAATCTTTGTGATTTTGTTTTATATTCATCCATACTATCACAATTCTACCACAAAAATGGATAAGATAATAGACCAAAATTTAGAGCTTGAAAAAAAATAACTTCCCTAAAATATAATGCCGTTCAACTCTTTTTAACCTTTAATATTTCCGAACTTTCTGCTACAATAAAATCATGCCTGCCAAAAAAAACTACGAATTTACAAGAGCAATCTTCCATATCGGATGCAGTTTAATTTTAGTCTGGACGTTGAATTATGTCAAACCGACTATTTTTGCCAGTTGCGCTTTTTTGTTGATTTTACTCGTTGAATTAATCAGATTAAAAAATGATAAAATCAATTATTATTTTACCACGCACAAATATCTATTTTGGCATAAAATCATCCGCGATGAAGAAAAGAATAATTTTAGCCCGCTAATGACTGCCGCGCTGGCTTTTTTAATAATTTCATGGCTGCCATTAAACCTGCTTACAATAGCCATACTAATTAATGCGCTTGCCGACCCCGTGGCAAGAATATTTGGAATCAAGTGGGGCAAGAAGAAAATATTAAATACAAAAAATAGTTTTGTCGGGAGTTTTGCGTTTTTTACGGTAGCTTTTTTGGTCTGCATATCTTTTACAATTCCCATACTCACATCGCTTGTGGTGGCAACAGTCGGAACAGTAGCCGAATTCGCGCCAGACAAAAAGCCACTTTGGGTAGACAACCTGCGTATCCCTGTTTCCATTGGGCTGGTGTTGTGGATTTTAGTTTAAATTAACGGATAACGAAGCTAGATGGAAGTTGAGGACTATGGAGCCGACGATTTCTTTGCCTCAAAAAATTAAAATAGGGTCGGCGTGTTACGCCGACCCTATTTTAATTAAATTACACAAAAGTCAAACTCACCACCTTATCGCTCGGATCTTTAAACCTCATCAAATGAACCCCCTGCGTCGCGCGACCCGTGCTTTTAATGCTGGACATAGGAAGTCTGATTACTTGCCCCTTGGCAGAAATAATAATCACATCCTCTTCGCCAATCGCTTTCGCGTCAATAACAAAGGCCGATACAACCTTACCCGTTTTAGGCGTTACTTGCGCGGCTTTGATACCACTGCCTCCCCTGCTTTGAGATCGATAAGCAGATAATTTGGTTTTCTTGCCAAAACCTTTTTCCATAACCACCACAAGTTCTAAGGTTTTATTCTGCCCCCCGTCTATGACATCCATTCCCACCACATAATCATCACCTTTTAATCTAATAGCGCGAACCCCTGACGCGCCTCTCCCCATTGAACGAACTTGTTTCTCTTGAATCCTTATGGATTTGCCATCTGAGGTTGCGATAATAATCTCGTCTTTTCCGCTTGAGGGCTTTACCCATTCCAAGTTATCGTTATTGTTTAAATTAATAGCAATCAAACCGGAACGACGAATATTTTTAAACTGTTCAATTTCCACTTTTTTAATATTACCTTTATTTGTTACCATCACCAAAAATTTTGAGTCGCCAAGCTCGTCAAACGAAAGAACCGAAGAAACCTTTTCCTGCGGAGCCAGTTGCAAAAAATTAACAATGGCTTGCCCTTTGCTTGTTCTGGAACCGACAGGGACATCATACGCCTTAAGCTCAAACACACGTCCGCGGCTTGTAAAAAAAAGAAGGTCGGAATGAGTGGTTGTCGCAAAAAAGTGTTCAACAGAATCCTCTTCTTTGGTTGTAAGCCCAATCACTCCTTTACCTCCGCGACCCTGAGTTTTAAAAGTATCAGGCGGAAGACGTTTGATATAACCGCTATGCGTAATAGTAATAATAGTATCTTCGTTTGGAATCAAATCCTCTTGGCTAAACTCACCTACCGCGCCCTTTGTTACTTTTGTCCTGCGCTCATCGCCAAATTTTTCTTTAATTTCTAAAAGCTCTATTTTTACAACATCTAAAATTTTCCGTTTTGACGCAAGCAAGGTTTCCAGTTCTTTAATTAATTTTAATTTTTCTTTAAGTTCATCCTCTATTTTCTTGCTTTCAAGATTTGCCAACTGTTGCAATTTCATCTCCAAAATAGCGACGGCTTGACGTTCTGTAAATTTAAATTTTTTAATCAAATTTATTTTAGCTTCATCTTTGTCGTTTGACGCTCGTATTGTTTTAATAACTAAATCAATCTGATCCAACGCCTTTTTCAAGCCTTCTAAAATATGCGCTCTGTCCTTTGCTTTTTCAAGTTCAAATTCAGCGCGCCGTTTCACGACAATTTCGCGATGTTTGATATATTCTTCCAAGACGGTCTTTAGGTTTAAAACTTTAGGCTGAATTCCGTCAATCAAGGCCAGCAAATTAACGTGGAAAACAGTTTGAAGCTGCGTTAGTTTATAAAGTCTGTTTAAAATCTTTTTGGGATAAGCGTCCTTTTTTAGCTCAATTACAACCCGCACACCGTCTTTGTCCGATTCATCGCGCAAATCTTTAATGCCTTCTATTTTTTTATTCTGCGCGAGTTCTGCAATCTTTTCCAAAAGCGAAGCTTTATTGACCTGATAAGGAACTTCGTTGACTATAATATCAAAACGTCCTCCTTTCACTTCAACAATCTCAGTCTTTGCCCGAATTACAATACCGCCCCTTCCTGTCGCGTAAGCTGTTTTTATGTCGTTTATATTAAAGATTATTCCACCGGTCGGAAAATCGGGGCCTTTGATATGTTTAATAAGCTCATCAACATCCGCCTGCGGATTATCAATCAAACAGACTATTCCATCAATAAGTTCGCTCAAATTATGCGGAGGAATATTTGTGGCCATCCCAACGGCAATTCCCATAGAACCGTTCAAAAGCAAATTCGGCAATTTTGACGGCAAGACTTTCGGTTCTTTGTGCGCGCCGTCGTAATTGGGCATAAAATCAACTGTATCTTTTTCAATATCAAACAACATCTCTTCAGAAAACGTTGAAAGTTTTGCTTCGGTATTATGATTAACAAAACCATTGGCTATAAAAGAGTGGCAATCGCTATTTACTCTTACCGAATAAACATTCTTTTTTTCTGCCAACCTTTCTATTGTTTCAACCTTATTGAAGAAAAATTTATTTTTAATCAACCAATCAATCATTGCGACATCCGCCTTATTTATAATTTTTATTAATTTATCGTAATTTTTTTCTAAATTATTATAACGATCAAAATTATTTCTTTGAATAAATGAATTATTATAATTTAATCTTAAATAATCATTGAGATAAGGTATCCAATCTGTTCTGCTCATTCTTTGCCTGTTGAGATCGGTTATTTTATTTAATATTGCTTTTTTGCGCTGAGAAAAAAAACTTATTTTTTCATAAAAATTATTAATATTTTCCGCGCCGGAAATAATTAATTTTAAACACCCGTTTCTTTTGTCTTTATAAGGAGAAGTGGCAATAACATTAAAATTAAGCAAAACTGTCTTTAGCTGGCTAATCAGCTTTTCGCTTTTTGAATTATAAGTTAGTTCAATAGATTCGCCTTTATGTCGTTTATCTTTATTATGGCTTACTGATCCGTCCCCCTCAAAAAGAGCGATTAAAAAATTTTTAATAACGTCTCTGTTGGAAGTTAAAACCGAAAATGAAATCTCTTTTTTGTCAGATTTATTTAAAGATAACCCGATATTAGTCAAAAATTTAACTACCTGCTGATGATAAATGCTCAACTCCATGCAATTGCCGCTGATTTCTCTTTCGTAAACTTCAATGCCTTTAAATTGCTGTTTAATAATTTTTTTAACCTTATTATAAAAATCTATATCTTGATTGTTAAATAAAATTTGACCTCGGTGAAAACTGCCCTCGGCAGTGAGCGCCCCAAGCAAAAACGCCAAATCTTTATTCATCTCTTTTGGCAGGCTGAATTTTTTATGTTTAGCGGTAATCGCGGGATAAAACTTTTCTAAATTCAGATTGACTTTGCTAAAAAATGAAAAATTCCTATTGATTAATAAATAATCATTAGCTGTAATATCATCAAGCAGCTTCCATTTTATGGTTGGCTGCCCAAACTCGCTAGGCTGCCAAACCAACAAAGGGTGGTTATAACTGCCCTTAATATTATAACCTTGCTCTGTGGTTATGCTAATAATTTTATGTTTGCCCGAATTGAAAAATTTATCAGCTTTTTTTATTCTGCCTTGATAGTTTAAAATATCTAAATCAATATCTTCTTCCTGTTTGTTTGATATTTCTTCTATCGGTAAAATTCCTTTACTTGTCAAAATTAAAGTGTCGCCGGCAACACAATATCGCATCGCCGCCGCGCTATCGCCATCCATTGATCCGAAGTTTCCTTGACCGTTTACCAACGGATAACGAAGCGAAAAATCCTGAGCCATACGCACCATAGAATCATAAACAGCTGTATCGCCATGCGGATGGTACTTGCCCAAAACCTCTCCAACTACCGTGGCTGACTTTCTGTATTTCGCAGACGCTTTTAGTCCGATAGTCCACATCGCGTATAAAATTCTGCGATGAACCGGCTTTAACCCGTCGCGAACATCCGGCAAAGCGCGGGAAACGATAACCGACATAGCATAATCAAGGTATGACGATTTCATCTCGTCCACCAATGGCAATAAATCCACGCGGCCAACGCCGTCAATCATTTGTCCGTTCACGTTTTCGGGCGGAATCGTTTTATCAGCGCCAAATTCTAACACTTCCGACGCAACTTTCTTTTCTTCGTTATTATCCCCCCCCAACTCTTCTGATACTTTTATGTTTTCATTGTTTGCGTGTTTCATTGTCTCATCATTTTCTTGCTGTAATGTCTTTGCGCTTTTGACTTTACAGACTTCTGACTTTACGGACTCTTCTTGTTTTTGTGTTTCATTGTCTTCGCGATTTTTAACTTTGAACTTTGAACTCGGAACTTTAAACTTAGCCGCCTCGCCTACTTTCTTGATATTAAAAATAGGCTCGTCTTTCGCGCGCGACCTTTTTTTATCATTTTTTCTAACTATTTTCTTGGGCATAGTATTTAATTACTTTCAAAATTTAAATCCTGCTCTTCATCTAAAAAATTAAACTTAATACTATCTAAAACATTCTTAAATGTCTTTTGAAAATTATCTTTGTTGGTTCTTAGAAAATAAGTCGCTCCATAATGATTAAAAATATAACCAAAACTTCTCGTGTCTTGGGTGTCTGGCGCATCTTCCGCTGAATCGGCTTGTTTTGCTTTTGCTTCATAATATACCCCCAAAATAGCATCGCCAAAACTTTTATATTCATACTTTTCCATCTCTTCTTCTAAATTAACAGGCGATTCTTGTATCCATTTCTCTAAATTATCAATCTGAGGTTCAATGGAAAAAAAATAAAAACTAAAACCGCCAGGATATTTATCGCGAAAAACAAATTGACCCAAATCTTCTGATTCATTCAATGCGGCGGGATATTTAAAGCTAACGTCCCCTGTTGTATCATTGTATTCTTTCCAATTTTCAAAATTAGACTCCGAGAATTTGAATGTAGCTAAAATTTGATCTAATATTTCCGAGCTGCCGCTCTCTTTGCCTCTGGATTTTATAACCGCGATTTCACCAGTCTCTTTTTCAGAAATTCTATAAAAAACATCATTGCCGATTATTGAATTAAAATTTAATCCTCCAATATAAAATGATTTTTCATTCTCTCCCAAAATTTCCGACTCTAAAAATAAATCCAAATTTTCATAAGCCCGCAAAAGATTGGGCGCGTAATTTTCTTGCAGTTTTTTAATATCGTAAAAATAATCAACATAAAACCGGCTCTCTGCTGTTTTTTCTTTATCTTCGGACGTCTCTTCGCTGCTGTTTAATAAAAATCCGTTTTGCGCAACAACAATTTTAGAATTTTTTTGGATATTTTAATTTCAATCCAAACTCCTCGTTGCTATAAATATTCCATTCAGGCAAATCAACGATAAAATTAACCGGGATAGAAATCAAATCATCTTTATTTTCATCTTTTTGGCGCAATGCGTACAGCTGTAAAACCCCTGTTTTTGTTTCTGGAGCGCTGTAGTTTAATTCAACCGCAAAAGCAGACATCGTTTCCCCTTTTTCAGTAATACCAGTAGATTCTCCCAATATTTTGCCATTGGAATCTTTCAGGCTGATTTTAAATTCCCCGGAAAGCAATTTACCGCGTCCTAAAATTTTTACAGGATTATCTATATAATAATCAGGCAATGGATATGTTGCCGCTAAATTTCCAGAATCGCAAACAACTTTGTTTGATTCGCTGTTATATTCGCCTTCGGATTTTTTTTGTAAATTATCTTTCAAGCTGTTTATTATCTCATTTTTTTCAGCCGCAAGCTCTATCTGTTTCTTTAAATTTAAAATGAAATCTTTCTTTTCAGGCAAACTGGAAATTGAAATATTTTTTATTTTATTAAAACCATAAGTTAATTCTGAAAGTTTTAGAAAACCGCCTTGTTCCTCTTTGTCTTTTGATTTGTAAAAAAGCACTCCTTGGCTGGCTAGATAAAACCAAAAAAAAACTATTATCGCGGAGAAAAAAATAACAGTTGACCATATTATTTTTCGCTTTTGCTTGTAAGCCATATCCGGAAGATGGGAAAATCTTTTCTCCAGTCTTTCTTCTAAACTTTTTTTGTTTTTTTGTTTTTTTGTTTTCTCATCTTTTTTATACAAAAACTGCCGTTTTTTCAAATTAACAGTTGAATCTTTATCGTTTTTTTTAACAATGTCTATTGGCATGATTGAGATGTGTAGCGGCAGTATTTTAAATTTACCAGATGCTCCCGCCGCAGTCTCCCCGCGGGGACTGCGGCGCGGGAGTGAAACAATCTTATTTAACTTGATATGTCCTTTAAATTACGAAATGCCATCAACGGACGGCATCCGCAAAAGCGACCGCAACGTCGCAACGAAGCGAAGGAGGAAATTTATTTTGTTACACTCTATCCAAAACTATCACTTTCGTCTCGTCTTGCGGTAAATCTTTTTTAAAAATTTTTAATTTGCTTGCATTTTCAACCTTAATTCCAGCCTCTTTTATAAAAACATCCACCCCATCCAAATCGTCAATTTTTAAGCCGACTATTTTATAATGCATTGGAATTATTATTCTGGGATCTATTTGATTGGCAACTTCTACGGCTTCTTTGGGGCTAATTGTGTATTTTCCGCCTACCGGGATCAATAAAATATCAATTTTCTCTAAATGCTCCAGCTCCTTATTGCTCAACACATGACCAAGGTCGCCCAAATGGGCGATAGTTATATCTTCGTCTAAAAGTTTAATAATATAAATTGTATTTCCCCCCCGCTCTTTGCCTTCTTGATTATCATGAAAAGAAGCAACTCCGTACACAAAAACTCCTTTGACCTCATACTCGCCTGGACCATTTATCGCAAAAGGCTCGCCGCCAACCTCTTCTATCTTATTATGATCATAATGATTATGGCTCACAGTAACTATATCAGCAACAGTTTTGGGAATTTTAAAGCCCATATCTTTTCCGAAAGGATCAGTGACGACAATAACTTCGCCGCTATTGGTTTTAGTTTGAATTTTAAAACAAGAATGTCCGCACCAAGTTATTTGCATATTTTTAATTAAATTTTAAAACTTTCACGTTTGCGTAAAAACTGCTATTATTTTATCATAATATTGACTTTATCGCAAACGCAACAACTCATCGCAATAAGTCTAATAAAATCAAAGAAAATTTATCTTCTTTTTCATCCCAAACAGCAAAAGACGGCTTGCTGAAAGTTCCCGCTATTGTTCCCGGGTTTAACAAAATAATCCCGTTAAACTCTTCCTGCCATGGTTTGTGAGTGTGTCCGTAAAAAACATAGTCATACTTTTTGCTTTCAGATAATTTTTTGCCATCACCGGGAAGATGCGTAAAAGCGATTTTTTTGCCCCCGGCTTCCGCATTCCCGACTCTGCCGAAGTATTTAATTTTGGGAAAATTCTTAACATAATCTTCATCAAAAAAATCCGCGTTGCCGCAAACTAAATATATCTTTCCGTCAAATCCATCGGCCAACTCTTTTACCGCAGTATCGCCGGTCAAATCTCCAAGGCAAAATATTTCGCTGATTTTATTCTCTTTCGCGTATTTTAAAAACTTTTCTAAATTCGCTAAATTGTCATGTATGTCGGAGATTATTGCTAACATAGAGCTTTACTGTGTCGGCTCCATAGTCCCCCGCCTCAGCGGGGGCTATGGAGCCGACGCGTTAAACTAATCTGCCTGCATTTCGTACGGAATAGTTTTTATAAGAGAACCATTGCACGCCCCGTCGTAATTAACTTTAACATTATTTTCTTCTGCTTGGCATTGATTATAATAAGTGGTCTCATCCTCTCCGCATGTCGGACTAAAAATTTTGCAATCAAAAACTGGGGCTTTTTTTGGAAAAAGAGAGCATCCGCAAAACAAAAATAAAATCAAAAAAAATAAACCGGCTGATTTAATATTTTTTTTATTTAATTCTAAGCGACAAATCATATAAAATTTCTTCCAGCTTTTTAAGATTTCTGGTTGTTTGGTCATACTTATTTCGCAATATTTTGGTCAAATTAAACTGAATCAATTCACTAATTACTCGATCAGTAACTTGAGCATATTTTTTTATCTCTTCATAATTTTTATTTGTGGCAAGCTTCACCGCGCGGCGAACCAGTTCGCCTGTAAAGTCGCATAGTCCGCCCAAATATCCTTCCAAATCAACTTTTACCTCGCTTATAACAGCTATTTTTTCAGTCTTTAAAAATTGATAAAAAAGTTTTGACTCAACATACTCTTCAACGGCGGCTTTGTAGGCGCCCTCATATTGCAGTCTTTTGTCTGTTTTGAATTTCTTGCTTAATTCTTTAAAAATACTCTCAACTCCCAAAATTAAATCACCGGCCGTTTTTTGTTCCTCGCGGTGGAGCGCAAAAATGGCCTGCTTTGACATACGCAGAGCGTCTGAGGAAATTTTAATAATCTCATGGCGCGCGTTCGTGTAATCAGTATATTCTTTTTGTAACTTCTGAAAAAAAGGTTTGTTTAACATGGGTTAGTAATTAGTAACTAGTAACTAGTAACTAGTAACTAGTAACTAGTAATTAGTGGTTAGTAATTAGTGGTTAGTGGTTAGTGGTTAGTGGTTAGTGGTTAGTGGTTAGTGGTTAGTGGTTAGTAATTAGTAATTAGTAATTAGTAATTAGTGGTTAGTAATTAGTAACTAGTAATTAGTGGTTAGTAATTAGTAATTAGTAATTAGTAATTAGTAATTAGTAATTAGTGGTTAGTAATTAGTGGTTAGTGGTTAGTGGTTAGTGGTTAGTGGTTAGTGGTTAGTGGTTAGTAATTAGTAATTAGTAATTAGTAATTAGTGGTTAG
>JBDRHN010000069.1:0-5882 GCA_043816765.1 bacterium
TACAGCAATGGCGTTTCCCGTGATATTGTCTAGAGTCGCCCACACAGGATTTGTTCCGGTCCCTTGGGTTTTAAGATATTGACCGCTGGTTCCTGTTCCAAGCCTTGCCCAGTCTGTGCCGTTGTAATACATAATATCGCCAATAGTGTCTGAACCCAGGGATAGCTTTGTCCCTGCTATTGAATTGTCTTGAACAGAGAGAATGCCGCTTGATATTCCGAGAGTTGAATCAAGAGAAAGAGAGGCCAAAGTGTCAAGAGACGGAGCGTATAAAAGAGAATCGAGCGGAATAGTGGAAAGCCCTGTGCCTCCCTGCTCCACGCTCAAAGCTGTTGTAAGACCGGACAAAGCAGTAATGTCTGAATTGCTCCCGGAGACAGCCGGAGTCGCAACCGTGCAATTCGCTTCCCCTGGAGAACACGTCGGAGCCAAAGTTTCACCCGGACTATATGGACCCAAAGGAGGAGCGGCCTTAACAACAAAAAATATTAATGAAGTAGAAATAATCGCCAAAGAAACATTCCTCGCGATATTAAAAAATTTGCTTTTGTTATTTTTAATATCCTCAATTTCTGAAATAATAAAATTCGGACCATGAACATTTTGAGCAGACGAGTTTATTTCAATATTATTAAACTTATGTCTTTTGTTCATAGAATATAAAATTTAAAAATTAAAAATTAAAAATTAAAAATTATTATAACAAAATTATAACACACAAACTAAAACAAAACAAATGCGGATGTCAAGAGTTATCAACAATGTTATCCGCGTTCAATTGTTTTTAAAAAAATAAAAAATTTTAAACTCTCTTTTTAAATTAAATTACGAAACCATTTGGTCTGAACGCAAAAATCCCCCTTACCCTTAGTCCCCCTTTCGCAAAGGGGGAGACCGAAAGCGCGTCGCGCTTTCAGACACCCCTTCCGCAAATTGGTCCGCCAGCTGGCGGAGGGAGAATTTTGAAATCTGTGCAGGGGTGGCTAACGGGAATCGAACCCGTAACAAAGGCTCCACAAGCCTCTGTGTTGCCACTACACCATAGCCACCATAAATTAATTTTAAATTTTTAATTTCAAATTTCAAATTTCAAAACAATTTTAAATGCTTTAATTTTAAATTTCAAAACTATACGAATCCGTGTCTAATTTTATAACTTTTTAAAAATTAAGTCATTAAAAAATTAGAAATTGTTTTGAAATTTGAAATTTGAAATTAAAAATTTTACGTGTGAGCCCAGCAGGACTCGAACCTGCAATCTACAGCTTAGAAGGCTGTTGCATTATCCATTATGCTATGAGCTCGTAGCTTAATTTTCAATTTTAAATTCTCAATTTTCAATGAATGAACAATTTTCAATTTCCAAACAAAATCCTTGGAATGTTTGAAAATTATTTCATTGAAAATTTATTGAAAATTGAAAATTGAAAATTTTCGTATGTGTGCCCGGGGCGGGACTTGAACCCGCATGGTTATGAAACCACGACATTTTAAGTGTCGCGTGTATACCGATTCCACCACCCGGGCAGACTAAAATTTTAAATTACAAATTTTAAATTGATGATGCTCCGCCGCAGTCTCCCCGCGGGGACTGCGGCGAGGGGACGAAATAGTCTTGTTTTGTTTGCTCCCAACGCGCGGGAGTCCTCTGCGGAGAGACTCCCGCGGAGCAGAGATTGCAACAGAACATTTGAAAAATTATTTTCGTAAAGACTTTATGGACTTTTGACTTTATAGACTTTCGACTTCGTTGAGCGGATGACCGGGTTCGAACCGGCGACCTTCTCCTTGGCAAGGAGATGCTCTACCAACTGAGCCACATCCGCGAATATTTGTTAAATTTCCAATTTTCAATTTCCAATTTTCAATTTTCAATCAATTTTCAATTTTTTAATTTTCAAACTTTTGCTTCTTTTTATTCAAAGAATTAACAATTGCTTGAAAAATCAAATTTAATTCCTGCGCTTCCTGCCATAACGACCTTAAATTATCTTTTAACTCCGGGGTTTGTTTTTGCTAAAATTCTAAACCAATATTTTGTTTCGTTCACCTCTTTTTTGCAAATATAAATTTTGTTTTTAAAATCATTTCTTGAGCTTGCGTTATTTGCTTCGCAATAATTAGCGCCAATGCTTGTTGCTGATCTTATTAACTGTCTTAGCGCAGAATCGTTAAGTGCGTCTCTGTTGATATTTTTAATAAAATCAATAACACGTTCGCTGAATTTTGCCGTTCTTTCTTCTAAATCATAGTAATTTCTATTTTTATTATCTGCAATCCTGTTCATTGAATTGTTTGAAAATTTAGTTATTGAAAATTGATTGAAAATTGGAAATTGAAAATTGGAAATTTATCCCCATTATAGCAATTATTTTAAAAAATGCAACTATTTGGAATTGTTAATAATATGAGTCAATCTTATCCACTGTTCCACGTTTAATTCCTGCGCCCTCGCATTGCCGTTTAAACCAACCTCCGACAAAAACGGCAATATCTCGGATTGGTTTTTACGCAACCCATTCGCCAAATTATTAACCAATTTTTTTCTTTTGGCGGAAAAACCTATTCTGGCTATTTGAAAAAAAACTTTCTCGTCTGTTTCCAGCCTTAATTTTTTATCTTTTAAATCGCCAATCGGCTTTAATTTAATTATCGCCGAATCAACTTTTGGTTGAGGCCAAAAATTATTTTTATCTACATATTCAACAATCTCCGGATCACAATAAAATTGCGCCGACAATGAAAGCAAACTCATTTGACCCGCCCCAGATACAATTCGCTCGGCAACCTCTTTTTGCAACATTAAAACCATCTCATCTATTTTTTCTTCCGCCAAAAAATGCAAAAATTTTCTCAAAAATATTGAAGTAATATTGTAAGGCAAATTAGCAACAACCTTAACTTTTTGTTCCGATAAATCTGCAATTTTAAAATCCAAAATATTCTGATTTAATAATTCCAAATTATCTAGCTTCTCTAGCTCTTTAATAATTTTTAGATAATTAAAAATTTTTTCATCTAACTCAACAGCCACCACACGCTTGGAATTCTTGCAAAGAAGTCGTGTTAAAATTCCCAAACCAGGACCAACCTCAAGAACAACATCTTTTTTTGATAAACCCGCAACTTCAATAATCCTCTGATAAACATCTTCATTAATCAAAAAATTCTGCCCCATCTCGCGGCTGGGGATTATATTATGTTGCTTACAAATTAATTTTATTTCTGAAAGCAGCGGCATATACTTTATAGCTTTGAATACTCAAGCGCCAACGTCCCCCCCTCTCGCTGTCATTCTTGCAGACGTTACATAATTCGCTGACATTTTTCCCGCGCCTAAAGCGAGCAATGTCATTCCGACCGGAGTAAAAATTTTAGTGAATCTGATATATATTTCCTCATTTAAAAAGGGATTCCTCCGCTGCACTCCGATTTTAAATATTAAATTTTAGTCTTCAACAAAAATTTAATATTTAAAATCTCCGTTTCGGTCGGAATGACAATTCGAGGGGCAGTTGCGAACTTTATAACTTTCAACTTTATAACTTATTTAACATATTTTAGAGGATTCACAAGCGAACTTCCAAATCTAACTTCAAAATGAAGATGCACCCCTGTTGAACGTCCTGTTGTTCCCATCATTCCAATCACCTGGCCTTTTTTAACCTTTTCCCCGACTTGAACAAAATTTTTGCTCAAGTGTCCGTATAAAGTTTTTTTGCTGTTGCCGTGATCAATCATTATATGAGTTCCATATCCTGAATTCCAACCGCTATATGCAGCGATAGAAATTGTTCCATCATCAGATGCGTAAATATAATTGGTTGTTTTTCCGCCAATATCCAGCCCATGATGGCGCCAAGAATAATATTGGGTTATTCTTTTGCTGTCAGCAGGCCACAACATTCTGGTTTGAGACACAATCGGCGCCGAATCGGGTATGATAAAACTTGCGATTGTTGATCTTTTCGGGGCGGGAGGGGGCAATATTTTTACTCCGCCCGGTATAAACAATTTTTGCCCCGCGGAAATATCATCAGCGCTTACTAAATTATTATGGTCAATAATCTTACCCATCTCCGCTCCATATTTCTTGGCAATCGCTAAAAGCGTCTCCCCGCTCTTAACAACATGGGTTAAACCGTCAATTGCGGGAACAACCAACTCTTGCCCTGGTTTAATTATTGAATATTCTCCCAAATTATTCTCCCATAAAATCGTAGAACTTTTTAATCCAAAACTGCTTGCTATGCTGCTGATAGCATCCCCCTCTTGAACAATATAATTTATTGAATTCTGACGTTGGGCTAAATTATTTGACCCAACGTTTGTCGGAATTTCAGGTTTTATCAAAGCGCCCTCATCCTGCGTCGTGTTAATCAAATTTTCGCTCAAGCCGTCCATGTAATTCGCGTCAATTCCCGGAACGCTTTTTGCCGCCGCGCCCCCTTCCGAATAGCTGGTTACTTGCGATGTTGTCGTACCTGCGCGCTCTTCAATCAATTCGCCCAATTCTTGATTTTCAATAAGCGAAGCTAAAATAATATCCTTGCCATATTGGCTTTCCGCGCGAGTTTCTCCTACTTGCCAATTAGTCAAAGCCGTAAGAAACACAAGCGCGATTATTAAAATATGCGCAGCCTTGCGATGAGTCAATAAATATAAATTCGTCTCCTCGTTTAATCCAAATAAATTTCTTAATTTGCTCTTTGCTTTCAAATAAACCTTATAAAGAGGGACCAAAATCAAATAAAAAAAATTTTTAAAAACAAAACCAATCGGTTTTATAAAAATTTTTAAAAAAAGAGATTCCGCTCCCCTTTTGGCATAAATAATACAATCAAAAAAAAATCTTAAAATTTTTATTAAATTTTTTTTAATTTTGATGTTGATATGATTATGGTTATTTTTATAATATTTTTAAACTTTCAACTTTAAACTTTTAACTTCGTTGTTGCATCCTCCCTCAACCGAAACCATACACGGACCATAAGGATTTTGCGGAGTGCAAACTTTCCCAAACAACGGACAATCTTTCGGTTCTATCAGACCCCTGATAACCTCGCCGCAAGCGCAAGCTGATTTTTTGGGTTCAGGAACTTTTTCCAATATTTCTTTATAAATAATCTTGGCGTCTTGATCTTTAAACTCGCTTTTTAATTCTAGCCCGGAATTGGGAATAATTCCAAACCCCCGCCAAACGCCATCTTTAACTTCAAAAACTTCATTAATCAATTCCATCGCTTTTATATTTCCTTCTTCTAAAACCAGTCTATCATATTCATTTTCCACGTCAAACCTTTCTTCATATATCTGCAAAAGCAACATATAAATAGCAAGCAAAACATCCAAAGTTTCAAACCCGGCTATAACCTGATGAATTGGTCTGATTTTTTTTAATTCATAATAAGGCTTAACCCCGACAATGGTTGAAACATGACCTGGGTCAATAAACCCGTCAATTTTTAGTTCATCCATTTCAAGCAAAGCCGCCATCGCTGGAATAAAAAGTTTATGCGTTGAGTAAAAATTCAATCCTTTTTTAACAGCCAACGCGCTCATCGGAGCCGTAGTCTCAAAACCCAAACCAAAAAAAACCAAATCCGATTTTTCTTTTTGCAATTCCAACGCCTCTTCAACGCTGTAAACCTCTTTTACAAAAGCGCCCTCTTCTCTGGCTTTTTCAAGACTGTTAATTTTTTCCACCCGTTCAGAATCTCTCCGAGCGGGAGTCCTCTGCGGAGAGACTCCCGCGGAGCGCAAACGGCTTAGGCGTCCGACACCCCATAGGGTGTGGGACGCCCCGGTCGCTCCGCCGCCGGCTCCGGGAAGGGACTGCGGCGCCTTGTTATGCACGCGCCGCGGCCCACGCCCAAGGTCTC
>JBDRHN010000070.1:0-4381 GCA_043816765.1 bacterium
ATCGTCTTTGTTTGAGAAAGCCATAATCAGAGGCAAGATAGCCATTACCGGTTTTTGTGTTGGATGTAATTTATTGCCGGTATAATTCCATTCCAATACATCTTTAATGGCCATGTTCGGCCTTGTAGGCTCTCCTTTAGACAACACATAAGCAAGTTCATGAAAATAACGAACGATTTTGTCTTGCGAAGAATAATCTTTTACCCAAACAAGATGAGCCACCGGACGGAAGCCGATTTTTTTCCATGTCCATAAAAATCTCTCCGCCTTGCTCCACCCATAAAAAGAAATACAAAAACGATTCATTTTCAGCACCCTGTAAATTTGAGAAAACGTCGGCATAATCCAGCCATTGTTATCATCATTTGCAACCCGCCTGTTATCTCGTGAACAATAATTGACCAAATAAGGCGGATCGGTAACGACTAAATCGACGCTGTTGTTTGGAAATTTCCGCATCACTTCTTTGCAATCACCGCAAAATAATTGATTGGAAATATCATTGTGAAATTTGTCCATACATTTATATCAAAACCGAAATTATGAAAATTTATTATTCGCATAATTTAGTTTCAATTATTTATTTTTTAAACAACTGATCCTTTTTTAAATAAAGCAACGCAAACCAAATGTCAATTAAATTAAACCACCCGCACGAAAAAAAATAGCGCGAATATGATACAGATTACAAAAAGGAGAGGAATTTTTAAATCCCTCTCCTTTCTTTTTATTTACCGACAATTCATCCCTCGAAGGCGATTCCGCGAAAGACAATTTTAAGTCTTCCCTTGTTCCCATTCCTTTATTTCTCGTTCTTTTCATTATAGCAAATTCGCTGTTTACGGCTGTAAAGTCCGCAAGGAACTTGACAGCCGACAGCGATTTGCTCCTGTGAAACACGAACGGAAAAAATAAAAGTCGATTCGTTTATAATACAAACCTAGTGTAAAAATATGGATAAAGAAAAACGACGCACGGAAGAACGAGCCAAAGAGGAAGCGCATATTAAAGCCATGAACGATTTTTTTGGCGAACCAATAAGTGTTTATTCCAAAGATCAAGCGATTGAAGATGGATATTTAGCCGATATCGGATCTTTTGACGGCAGACAAATAGTTTTCACACAATCCCTAATCGCGAAATTTTCTAAATTTGATTTATTAAGTTTTCTTGTGCGAGGTCTTGAAAAAATCTCAAACGACGAAACTGATGAAAACTTATTTGTCTTTAACTTGGGCGAATTGGTGGTTTGGGTAAGCAGAGATAGTCAAGCTCTTACCTTTATGCTTCCCGAAGATTACTAATTCGGCAAAGGGGACCCAAAAGGGTTCCCTTTTTTTATGTGAATTAAACAAAATTGTCTTTCGCGGAAGACCTTCCCCGCCCTAACACCCATTAGTTAAAGAAGTCGGCAAATAAAAATATAAAACCCAAAAAAGCGGATAAACATTGACTTATTTGTATGAATTGATATAATCAAAGTAATTAAATATCTAGAAACCTAACCCTTAATTTACCAATTAAGGCATGGTTTAAAAAAACCGACTAAGGAACATTGAGCTCTTCGCTCAGGTTTACCTTAGTCGGTCGTATGGGGAAACTCATGCGGGTGGTTTAAAAGCCACCGCCTGACGGGGGGCTTTGTGTTTTACCGCGCAAAAGCTTAATCCCGCACCCCCGGGATTTTTTATTTAAAAAAAATATGCGCCAACTAAAAACCATACAAGACAAAATGGTGCCTGTTATTCTAATTTCAATATTGGTATTTATAATAGGCATTAAACTATTACTTATTTACAAAGAAAGCAGAAAACCGCACCTTGAAACAATAAACCTTAAACCGCCGATAACAAGAGCGGTAAAAATCGAGCAAGACAATGAAATTTTTAAAGAGTGGCGTTTTGATAAAACCGCAAAAGAGGCGGGCGTCCTAAGAATGCCCGACAAAAATCAATTTCTTTCTTTTGCTCCAATACCCGCCAATATTTACTATACCGAAAAATTAAAAAATGGATATTTTTTTACGAGAGAATACAGAAGCAAAGGCAATATAGGTTTAATCTCTTTTGAAGAATCGGATTACTTTCTTTCTTTGTTGGACAAGAAAGTTGTTGAATTAAAAGACGGAAAAATATATTTTGAAGCGCCCAGCCCCGGCGACGTCAATAAAGGCATATTGGGAATTATGTTGTTAATAATAGGAGCAGGAGGAATTTTGATCGGGCTGTCGGCGGGAAAAAGCAATTGGCTTATTAAATAATTCTAATAATTAACGTCGTTTGCCGTTTATGAATTACGTACTTATCAACGTAAAATTCAAGGCTGGCAAGTGGCTTAAAATTTATGGGTAACGACAAAAGGAATGATAACGCAAGAGGTTATCATGATTGTCGCGAAGGCAAACCCCGCGAAAGCGCGTCAGTTTTAAGGACATTCCTCGGCGCGGTTGTTCCGGGAATTGATCCTGTTGGAAATTCTGAAGAATATAATAAAGGATACGACCAAGGCGAAGTAGACAAAAAACGTTAATTGATAACTTCGCGTCAACTAGTCGGATCAGTAGGTTTAAAACAACCTGCTGGTCTGGCTGGAAATCATCCACAACTATCAAAACAAATTTACATAAAATTTATAAATAACCAACGGTTATGAATAAAAAATTATCAACAATAGGGATTCTTACACTTATAGCCACTAGCGCAGGGCTCTTACTATGGCAATCAAGCCGTCAATCAATAATTAAATCTTTACCTATTGTTGAAAAAGCGGAAAAAAAGATGGAAGAATTTATGAATAAAACTACAACCTTTATAAAAGACAAGTCTGATGACACTGATAATGGTGAAATTTTAATCAACCCAAATGCAACCCCCGCATTTTTTGAAATAAGAGAACGGATAGGAGATAAAGAAGATTTTATTACGACTGTGCTTACAAGCGAACATCTCAAAACCGCAAGATTATTTTTTGATCATAATCAAGGAATACCTAAAGAAACACCAATTATTTGTAGTATTGGTTTGGATTTCACAGAAGAGGGCGCGCGACTTCTTAGAGAAATAACCGAAAGAAATATTGACAAACAAATCGCTTTCTATATAGATAATCTTTCTGTAGAAACACTAAGAGTGAATGAAAAAATTACAAGCAACAAAATATTACTGTCTGAAACATTTACTTTTACCGAAGATGAAGCAAAAACCCTAGTGGAGCGGTTGAACGCTGGGCGAGGACTTACAGAGAATCCAACCCCCGAACAAAAAACACCTTAACACTCAAACCACATCCCTATTATTTTAAGAAATAGATATTTATTTAGTCAAAATAATAAAACAATTCTCAAAACCCCGCACTGGTTTTTCTGGGGCGGAGATTGGGAATGTTATAAACTTATGTGTATATCTAAACATACCTCAAATAAACAGACAAAAATATTTATGAAAGGTTATTTTGATGGGCGAAAGGATGCCGACGCTACTTTTTGTAATCATCCACGCAGACACGCTAAAAAAAGAAAAGAGGATATGAAAGTATTAAAAAATAATCTAAAAAAATAATAAATCATCTTCTCTTGCCAATCATGGAAAGGGTGAAGCGACTTTAGTAAAATATGATGATGGCTGGAGAATAGAAAAAATCTCGCATGCAACAATGTGGTAGACTTTTTAATTTTATAAATAAACAACAGCCATGAAAAAAATAATAAAATTTATAGGAATAATACTAGCCGTTATTGTGACCATTTTTATATTACTTGTTGTGTGTGCGAATACAAAAAAATTCCTGTATAAGTTCTCACTAAAAAATTGCCATGGCTATTTCTCTATTGTTGCCATTTATAAAACAGAACAACCCGACGTATCAATCCTTCAAAATAAAATAAATCAACTAAACATCGGGGTTGCGAAAATTAGAACAATAAGGGAAAATAATATAGAGATAACAATGTTAAAAAATTCCGTAACAAACCCCTCAATTCGCATGGAAGAAAAACACCAAAAACTTTTAAATATACTAAATGAACTAAACTTAGAAGAATTGGAGATGTCGAGTGTTGACGACTATCGGTCAAAACAATGTGTTATCAGTGAATAAAACATCAAGAATTTCCCTCGAACCACTTCCCTATCTTACCCTCAACCATTAGAACATCCCGCCCATACTTTTGGCGGGATGTTTTTATTATCACTCCCCTACTCGCTTCATCGCCCAAAAAATCGCTATCCGGAAATGTCCGAGTAAAAGACGGATCTTCTGTTTCTCCTTTTAATAATTTTTTATAAATAATTTCGTAATTTTTTTGTTCCATTAAATGTTCCCTATCAAACCAAGGCAAAAATTCTTTTTCCAATCTTTCAGCGTCCCAACACCCAACGCGGAA
>JBDRHN010000071.1:0-16969 GCA_043816765.1 bacterium
AGATGTGCTGAAGTAAAAGAAATTGCCCACTTTGAAATTTCAGAAAGCAATATCAAAGTGTTTTTGGAAATGCTAAAAATGTTTGGCATTTTATCTAAAAATCACAAACATGATATTTTGCAAATTATCAATACGATTATAAAATAATCTCAATATTTTTATCTTTATTTGAAAAGAATAAGGAGTTTTGAAAAAATGAAATTCACCCCTAACCCCTCTTTCATTTTTTCAAAACAAAAAAACAAAATTCAAATTTTTTTTAGAGCAATCCCGATTGCTATCGGGATTAAAGTAAAACATGCACATCACATAACACGGCATATCTGGTTACGGCTTTTTACAAAAGCCTCCACCCAAATTGCTACGCAACTTCTCATATCCGCAAACGTTATATGAAATAAATTTTTTATTTTTAAATTAACTCTCTCTAGTACCTCGCCAAACATACCCCAACCCAAACAAAGGCCATTGCACCCAAAACATTGACAAATCCTTCTGATTGTGTATAATAATATCAATTAAATAGACAAGCCGCCAAAGGCGGTTTTTTAAAACAAACTTTATGGCTAAAAATAGAGCAATACAATACCTGATTGAATGTAAAGAAGAGCTAAAAAAAGTCGTCTGGCCGACAAAAAAACAGCTCATAAACCACACATGGCTTGTAATAGGCATCAGCCTCGCAACAGCCGCCTTTTTAGGAATTTCCGACTATTTATTCAACTTAGGAATAGAAAAATTAATCAAATAATAATATGCCAAAACAAACATTAAACATGGGGAGGCGCTGGTATGTTTTGCATACTTATTCCGGCTACGAAGAAAACGTTACCCACAATCTTCAGCAAAGAATAGAATCAATGGATATGGAGAATAAAATCTTTAACATCTTGATTCCGACCGAAAAAAAAATTAAAATAAAAAACGGCAAGCGAAAAATAGTAACTGAAAAAATATTCCCCGGATATATACTCGTAGAAATGATTGTAACCGACGACTCATGGTATGTTGTGCGAAACACGCCGAACGTAACAGGATTTATCGGATCAGGAACAACCCCGACTCCGATATCAGAAAAAGAAATAGAAGACCTGCAAAAAAGAATGGGACAAGAAGAGCCAAAATTTAAAATTGACGTTACGGTCGGCGCTCCTATTAAAATCACCGACGGACCATTCAAAGGATTTGAAGGAAAAGTTTCAAACGTCGACAACGAACGTGGCAAAATTAAAGTGTTGGTCTCCATCTTTGGACGAGAAACGCCGGTTGAATTAAACTTCTTGCAAATTAAAAAAATATAAATAATTGTAGAGACGAGGCACTGCCTCGTCTCTACAAAATGATATATGGCAAAAAAAATCAAAACAATTATAAAACTGCAAATACAAGCAGGAAAAGCCAATCCAGCGCCTCCGGTCGGACCCGCATTGGGACAACACGGGCTTAATATTCAGGAATTTTGCGCCAAATTTAACGACGCGACAAAAAGCAAGGGCGATGATATAATTCCTTGTGAAATCAAGGTCTACGAAGACAGAACCTATGACTTCATCCTAAAAACTCCCCCCACGTCAGAATTGCTTAAAAAAATATTAGGCATTAAAAAAGGAGCAAAAAATCCGCTCACAGAAAAAGTGGCAACCATAACAAGAGCGCAACTGGAAGAAATAGCTAAAATAAAAATGCCGGATCTCAACGCCCGCGACCTTGACGCGGCGGTAAAAATCGTCGCTGGAACAGCCCGCCAAATGGGAGTAAAAATGAAAGAATAATAAAATAAATATCTGGTCGCCCCATTTTTGCATTAAATTATGGGGAGGAAAGTCCGGACATCGCTAAAAAAGGTAACGGGTAACACCCGCCTGTTTAATAGCAATATTAAATACGGACCAGTGCCACAGAGACTATACTAACCGTTTTTAACGGCGAAAGGTGAAAAGTGAAAAGGTGTAAATTTATTTACTGCTTTTCTCAAACGGCAGCAATGCCGATTTGCGGTAAACTCTACCTGATGCAAGGGCAAACCATTTGTTAATTTTAATAGATGGAAAAAGTAGCCCGCTTGACCTTGTTAGCAATAATAAGGCTAGATAGATGACCAGTCCAACAGAATCCGGCTTATATATTTATACTAATGTGGCAGTGTGTGCGGCGATGTCGCCGCACACACTGCCACATTTACAATACAATGAACCATTCGCTCAAAACAGGATTTAGTTTTGGAACAACCTCGGGAATAATCACAACCCTTGGATTGATAATCGGTTTAAACTCTTCAACAAATTCCAAACTGGTAATCATCGGCGGCATAATTACAATAGCCATAGCAGACGCGTTTTCAGACGCGCTGGGCATTCATATTTCAGAAGAATCGGAAAATAAACATACGACAAAAGAGATATGGCAATCAACCATATCTACTTTTTTATCAAAATTTATTTTCGCCCTGACTTTTATAGTTCCAATACTATTATTCAACCTTGCAACAGCCATGATTGCAAGCATCATTTGGGGAATGTCTATGCTGGGAATTCTCAGTTTCTACATGGCAAAAAAAGAAAAAATAAAACCGCTTGGCGTTATTTCCGAACATTTAATCATCGCCATAGCTGTTGTGATTATAACCAATTATGTTGGTTATTTTGTCGGGAGAATATTTGGGTAAATTTTTTTAAAACCAAACGCAAAACCCCCTTGGCAAATATGTTTCGCCAAGGGGGTTTAAAATATAAACAAAATACTCAAGTCTGCTTTTCTTTAAGCCATATATATTTATATTTTAACTTTCTCTTTATCAATTTTGTCGATAAAACAAACCGTGATGTAAAATATAATAAGCTTCAATATAAAACCCGTGATTTGAACTGGATTGGAAAGAAAAATTTCAGGAAAGATTTTATAAAACAAAATTGGAATTATTGCGGCTAATTCGTCAGATATAAAAAGAACAAAAAAAACTTTTGTAAATTCTGTAAAATATTTTTTCAAAAAAAATTCTTTTTTCAAAAAAACAAGCAAGATATATGGAATGATGCATGAACTTAAAATTCCCCAAAACCGAGTAAATATATTCATTTGTTCCT
Source organism: bacterium (assembly GCA_043816765.1). Classification (GTDB taxonomy): domain Bacteria; phylum Patescibacteriota; class Patescibacteriia; order JBDRHN01; family JBDRHN01; genus JBDRHN01. The sequence goes on from JBDRHN010000071.1 coordinate 3,084, forward strand.
GAAAGTGGTCAAGCCCGGCTCTTCTTACAATAATAGAAGTTAAAAAAATTGATAAATAAATAAAAGGAAAAGAAATAAGAAGAAAAAAGAAAGACAGCTTGATTTTACTTTTTGTTATTTTTAGAAAATGAAACATATTATTAAATTTTATTTTTAAATTAATAATGCGGAAGGGGTAAAATTTTTATATCTCACCCCTTCCCCTTCATTTTTGGTTGTTTGTATTCTTCAAATATTTTTCCATCCTGCATGCCTGCTTGATGAGTAACTACCGCCTCGTTCCCGTCTATATTAACCTTTTTTTCAACCACTCTGCTCGTATATTCACTTTTTTCGCTTTCCAGCCATTCATCAAGAGATTTATATTTGCTGTTTTCAAATATCTCAACCGATATGCCGCCAGGCGCATCAATTGAATCTGCGGGAGAAAAGACAATGCCGCCATTTGTAGTCGGAACTCCATCCGCCAGTGTGTGTTCATAAATAGAAAGCGCGCTGAATCCTGTCGGAAAATCTATTCTGTATTTATATCTTTCATCATAATATGTGCTCCACTCTTCTTTTGGTTCTGCGTTCAAATTTTCTTCTGCTGGTTTTGTTTCTGAGTTTTCTTCTGCTGATTTAGTTTCTAAATTTTTAATCTTGGGACATTCTTGGGCGACGGGGATTTTATTGTTATTTTGTCTAAAAAAAATACAACATCCAAAAATGGTAAAAAAAATTGTAAAAATAAAAGCGGATGAAATTAGAACTATTTTTTTTGAGGTCATATATAAGATTTTATTTATCAAATTTAAAACTATTCCAAACTTTTTCGTGGTCATCTATTCTAGTATGTATGATAAATAATTTATTATCTTTAATAAACGCTGTTTCTTTTTCATTTTTAAATTCTTCAAATATTTTTCCATGAAGCATGCTTGCGTGATGAGTGACTACTGCTTCGTTCCCATCTATATTAATTCTTTTTTCCACAACACGATCTTCATTAAAGTTATCATCAACAACACTATTTAATTCTTTACCACTTTCGTTTCCCAGCCATTCATCAAGAGATCGAAATTCGCTGTTCTCAAATACATTAACTATAATAGCCCAAGGTCCGTCTGCCGGGTAAGAAAAATTAACACCCCCATTTGTAGTTAAAACCCCGCCTCCTGAATCCTCTGATAATTCAACCGTGTTTTCATATATAGTGTCTGCATTTAACTCTGCCGGGAAATTTATACTGTATTTATATCTTTCGTCGTAATACGTATTCCATTCTTTTGTTGTTTCTGCGTTCAAATTTTCTTCTACTGCTTTGACCTCTGGGTTTTCTTCTGCTGGTTTGGTCTCTAAATTTTTAATCTTGGGGAATTCTCGCGTAACTGGGATTTTACAATTATTTTGTCTAAAAAAAATGCGACAGCCAAAAATGGTGAATAAAATTGTAAAAATAAAAGCGGATAAAATTAGAATTATTTTTTTTGAAGTCATATAATTATGATACTTTATTTATAAAAAATATGCGAGAGAGAGTAATTTCCGATTACTCTCTCTCATGGTTCACTTACATATGGGGGTTATAGTATAATTACAGTATGGTGTTTATGGTAAAGTTTCCACATGGCACCTGTTTATAAAAAGTGGTAAAATCTACAGGTCGTTTTTTGACAGTATTACCTGGGGTGCCCCAATTACATTCTATGAATGTAACACCAGATTTGGATATGTCGTAAACAATCGCGGTATGCAGACCATAAGTCGTATACATCTGCACGATTTCACCGGACACGGCGCTCTCTATTCGTCCAGATCTGCTCAATACATCTTTACTGGGCTTCCAATAGTAATATGGGAAGGTGTCTGTTGTCGCGGGAACTACTGCCGCTCCGTTTGATGCATTTTTAACAACATCCTGAACCCACACCTTGCAACTTACCCCAACCTTTTTTCCATTGACAGTCTTATAAAGGGTTTTATTAATATCTTTATAAGCCGCATTCAAGATAGCTTCATTCCTAGCCCTTTGGCTCCATTCATGCCATCCCGCATAAGCAGAATTTGGCGTTAAACAACAGGCAGTAAAAAGAAGTACTATAAGCGTTAAAAGAACTTTTTTAACCATCTGTAATTCCTTTCATCTAAAATTGTTTATTGCACTTGCAAGTGAAATAATAGAAAGACCAACTAAAGAGGCAGCCCCCTGCAAACCCGATAAACAAAAATTGCTTATCTTTTTTTTAGATTTTCCTCCTTTCCGCGGGGTTTTATCTCGAGTCGGATTATAGCTCTCTCTCTCTCTCTCTTGTCAAGGCAAAAATTGAAATCAAAAAAACAGAACGGATGTTCTGTTTTTTTGATTTTTAATCCCTCGTTTTGTGTTTATAGGCAAAGGTGTCAAATGCCTGCGCCAAAATTATCCAAAAAATTAGACATTAGAAATTTGAATTTTTATTAGAAATTATAATTTATAATTTAGACATTTTTTCCAACCCCCTCAACACCCCCAAATCATCCCCCCTCCCGTCATTCGGCGTCTCCAAAATTTTAGGAATATTAATCAATCGCTCGTCGTTAAGCAAAAACTTAAAAGCGTCTTTTCCTAAAAACCCTTTTCCTATATGTTCATGCCTGTCAACGCGGCTTCCCAAATCTTTTTTTGAATCATTAATATGAATAGCAAATAAATTTTTCAACCCGCAAATTTTATCAAAATCTGAAATCGTCTTTTCATAAGCCGCCTTTGTCCGCAAATCATACCCGGCGGCAAAAATATGGCAAGTATCAATGCAAAAACCGATCTGATTTTTTTTGCCAACCAACTTTCTAATACCCGCCAACTGCTCAAAACTGTACCCCAAATTAGTCCCCTGCCCCGCCGTTGTTTCCAACAAAATTTTTACTTTAAAATTATTTTTATCCAAAACCTTATTCAAGCTCTCGGCGACTTTTTTAATCCCAATCTCGTCCCCTTTTCCCATGTGGGAACCCGGATGCATTATTAAATAAGGAATATCAAGCTCATCACATCTTTCCAACTCTTCGCTCAAAGCATTAATGGATTTCTCTAAAATAAAACTCTTCGGCGACGCAAGATTAATTAAATAACTATCATGCGCTATCGCCCTAATTTTCGTGCGGCTCGCCTCTTCTTTAAATTTCAAAACATCATCGCGATTCAACTTTTTCGCGGACCACTGATTGGAATTTTTAGTAAAAATTTGCATCACGTCGCAACCCAAACTCTCAGCTTCGCCAAAAGCGCTGAAAATTCCATTAGCGATTGAAACATGAGCGCCAAGTATGTTTTTCATAGGAAAAAAAATAAAGAAATAAAAAAACTAAAGTTAAAAACAAAACAGCATTAGAAATAAAAATAAATTGCCAAATATTTTTATGCCAAACAGCGATTCCAACAATCTGCAGTAAAACCCCAAACAAAACAAAATAAACGCATTTAGTCATCCGTATAGAAAGCAAAAAATTAACCAACAAATTAACCAAGCTCAACATAGTTATCGCAACAGCATACCACCCCAAATAACCGGCGACACCTATATATTTTCCTCCCAAAATCGTCTGAATAATCAAACGCGGAAAAAGAAAATAGCCAAAAATCGCGCACGCGCCTACCGCTAAAGTCAGGACAAAAGATAATAAAAATGAATTTTGATAATTTTCTCCGTCTTTATGCTGTCTTGATGAAATAGAAAACAAAACACCAGACAAAGGCGCGGCGGCAAAATAAATAACGCGTCCGATAATAGCAAGTCCGCCGTAAGCCCCCGCCAACTCCGGAGTAAAATAATGCTTTGCCAAAATAACATCAAAACTCAAAAGCGACGCCACCCCCAAAAGCGAAAATACAACTGGCATCGCATATTTGGTTAAATCTTTTAATTCATCATCCAACCGCAGGTGCCCGGCACCCCTTTGGGCGTCGGACACCTTTGTCGCATCTGCATTCTTTTCCGCTCCGCCGCAGTCTCTCCGCCCACCGGCGGAACTGCGGCGCACGAACGACGCGCAGGAGCTCTCCTCTGTAGAAGAATTATCACGCCTATTTTTATTAAAAATTCTCCGAAGCGGCAAAAAAGAATAAAGATAACTCACGGCAAACCCGATAACAATAGCCCAAATCGCCCCATAAATTTTCCAGCCAAACCAAACCAAAAGCACGCCAAAAATAAATTTGCTTGATGTCTCCAAAACAACAACCCAAGACAAATCTTTAAAAAAATGAAAACCCTGCAAAACCCCCTTGTTTACAGCCAACAAAAAAAGAAAAAGAAAAACCAAACTGAAAACAACCACCTCAAGCGGACTGCTTAGTTGTAAAAATGAAGCAATTTGTTTGCAAAAAACAATCAGCGACAAAGACACCAAACAACTCGCCAAAATAAAACTCTTGGTAATTTTTTTAAAAAAAAATTTTACTTTATAAAATTCTTCCAAGCGATAATTATGCGAAGAAAATCTTGTAACCACCAAAGTCAAAGCCGTAGACGGCAAAAAAATAATCATATAAATTGAAATCAACGACTGCAATTCTCCATATTCAGCAACAGAAAGCATCCGCCCCATGCACATATGAAACAGATAAGAAAACGCGCTGGCAACCAGCGAACCAACAAAAAAAACAAAACTATTTTTAACCAAATGATTGCTTTTTGCTTTTGTGAATAAATTACTAATCATAAATTTTAAGCAATGTCATTCTTGCGGATGTTAGATAATTCACCGTTCAAAAATATTACAAAAACAACCTCGCCAATCTCAATTCATCATAAGAAAAATCATCGCCCAAAATCTCTTTCACAGGAGAAAGAAGCCTATCCCCGCTCTCTTCAAACGCGTTTTTAATCCGCGCAAAACGATTCGCGTCTAAATCGGATTTTAAATAATCTATATCAATATCCTCACCCGACAAAATTATTTTTTCCAAATGCGACATGATAGTATCTCTCGCCTTTTTCCTCCGTTTCGCAATCTCGTCAATTGATAATTTCTCTAAAACCAACAATTTAGTTTTTTCATAAGTAGAAACCCTTTTCTCCTGTGGTTTTGAAACCGCTTTGCCCGCAAACTTATTCTGCTCCTCTCTCTTTTTTTCCAAATCCATATTTTTCAACGCAAGCGCCGCAGACAAAGATAAATTTTTTAACTCCTCGTCAATCACCATCACATCTTTGTGCGCCTCCAGCGCCATTTTATTTAATCCCATCAATTTTAATCCATCCAAAGACCGAACCCGCGACAGCGCCACATACCCCATCCCCGGAACAAAAGATTTTGATAAATCAACCTGCGCCGCGTCAAGAGTCATCCCTTGGCTTTTGTGAACCGTAATAGCCCAAGCCAAACGAAGAGGTATTTGAATAATTCTCGCCCTCACTTTGCCCCCTTCTTCTATCCGCCAATCAACAGCCGTTGCGATAATTTTTTTATTTTTTAAATTTTCCACAATCGGCATCCCCTCGCTTGTAAAATCAACAACCGTTCCCAAAGTGCCGTTCACATATCTGTTTTCAGCATCATTTTTAACAAACATCACAACAGCCCCTTTTTTTAATTTTAATTCTTCCGGCGCCAAACATCCTTTTTTCAAAATTTCTATTAAATTCCTGTTCCCCTCGCAAAACATCGGATAAGAATACTGCTTCCCCGCAATAGACAAAAGCTCCTTTGCATTGATCGCGTCAACATCCGCATTGTGCGTGTACAACTTTGTTTCAGATATTGAACAACCAATCTCTTTTCTATATCGCGTTCTAAGCGGTATAAGAGTATGCTCCCCGACATTGCCTGTCCGTATATCATTCAGAACCTGCGTCAACAAATCATCGCTGTGGCGATGCTGTTCGCTAAGATAGCATACGCAAAGTTTCATATTTTGCCACACCTCCGATTTGTAGACAAAATTAACATCATCATCCCATCTGCCAACCGGCGGCAACTGAAAAAAATCGCCGCAAAGCACAATTTGCAAACCGCCAAACGGCGCAACACTCTGCCGAAACATCTGGCAAATCCTATTCACTAAATCTAATTGAAAAGCATGAAGCATTGAAATCTCATCAATTATCAAAACCTCTGTCCTGCAAATCCTCCGCATAAGGAGATTGTTTTTAAATAATTTTTTAAAATCAGCATCCGTCAAATTATCCTTTACACCAAGCCCGGACCACGAATGAATAGTCCTGCCATTCATATGAGTAGCAGCAATTCCTGTTGAAGCTGTTATCCCAACCTCAACATTATTCTTTTTAAGATAATCAATATATTTATTTAATAAAAAAGTCTTGCCGCTTCCTGCCGACCCCGTTAAATAGACATTACGTCCTAATTTTAATATATCAAACACTTCTTCTTGCGTCATAATTTTATTAGGCGCTGGACACCCCCGTTGGGTGTCCAGCGCGCCTTTTATATATTCATTTCTCGCCGTCCAGCATCAATCTGAGCAAAAACAAAGTATCGCTTTTTAAATTAGTTTTCACCCATGCCTTTTGTTTTTCATTCAACAATTCTCCAATGCCGGCCAAAATACTGCGCTCTGGAAGTTTTTCTAATTTATTTATGGATTTATTCAAAAATTCTTTAAACGGCATTTCTGCTCTTTTTTCCACTAATTCTTTATTAATCGGCCAACTATTTTTGAGAAAAAACCAGACATCATAAATATCGCGATTAGTTTTTTCTAAACGTTCATACATCGCCAACAGCTTATGCGCAAACATATCTGCTTGAACCATTACTTTCATAGAAATGCCCAAATAGCTTATTACTTCATATTGAGAATCGAAATTTCTGCGATTTATTTCTATTTTTATGTTATGATCTTTTTCCGCATAGGACAATTCAAAAAATAAAGTATAATATTTTTTTCTCTTGGTTTTAATTTTTCCATAAGCAGAAACAATTTTTTCTATTCTTTCCATCACATAATCTTCTTTGTCTGGTTCAAGCAGATCAAAATCCAAATCAACTGAAAATCGGTCAAAATTATGAAAAAGGTAAACAGCGGTGCCGCCCTTAAAACCCAAAACAGGACCAATAGTGTTGTCCGTATAAATATCTTTTAAAATTCTAATAAAAATATTTTTATGTTCGGTAATGTTTAATGTCATAAATTAGGCGCTAACGCGCGCATTTTGTAGAGACGCATTGCAATGCGTCTCTACGGACATGCAAATATTGAAATTCCTCTGCAATAAATTAATTAAGCCCTTGCTCGGTCTCTTTTTGGTGCTGTTTAATTTCTTTCTCCATTCTTTTATTCCCGCCATAAATAGGCAAAATTTCATAAACCTTTTGCCAATCAATGCCGCCGAGGTTATCAAAATAATAATCCTTGCGCAAATAAATAACATCAAGAAAAGCTCTCTCGGGCGAGGCTATGCAGTAATTATCTTTTATCTCAACCCCTGTTTGATTAGTTAAAATAGAATCTTTTATTTTTTTAAATGAATAAGTTTGTCCTTCTATTTTTATTTCTCTGGCAAGATAGGATGCAACAAAAATTTGACTGTAATATTGAAAAGTGACGCCCGCTCTTCCAAGCGCTGTTTCAAAACTAATATACGACGGGGTGTAAATTTTGGTTGCCAGTTCGTCTCTATTATAATTTTCAGCTTTAGCATAAATACCTTTGCGAATGGGATAAAGTTTCCCAGTTTTAATATAACGATATATTTTTTTTCTGACAAAGCCAACATCAGTTTTTCCCCACAACAAAGCAATGCCGTTTGCAGTAAATACAGTCTCTTTTGATCTCATTATATCTAAAAGATAATCTTTCTTCATAATTTTCATTATCTTATAAACTAATAATACTCTTTTATGGGTATTTTTAGTTTATACTATATTAAAAATATTGTCAAATTTTAAAAAAAGAAAACGACTAATATCGTTTCTTTTTTGGACTTTGTGGGCCGGGAGGGATTCGAACCCCCGAAGGCAGAGCCAGCAGATTTACAGTCTGTTCCCTTTGGCCGCTTGGGTACCGACCCAGATTGTCAATAATTTAACACATAAAAAATAAAAAAACAAGGGTTTTGCGGCTGTCATTCTGAACGACTCTTACCACAAACTTGAAAAGATAAAAAAACTTGATAATTGTATAAAATTGAAAAGTTAAATAAGGCAAGTGAAGAATCCCGACGTGGTTGCAATAACGTCGGGATTCTTCACTTGCTTTTATTAACTCACAAATTTTGTAAAATAATAATCCTTTTTTATTCAAAAATCATATTGCAAAAAATCGTTCAGAATGACAGGGCGCTTACGGCTCATACGCAATTTAACCAATGCAAGACAATGCAAAATATCTGTCAACGTAAATAATTAAAATTCAACATCTCAATCTGTCATTCCAGAAAATTTTTAACGATTGTTATTATTGGTTAAATTGCGTATGAGCCGCACTTACCTCGGCAAACTAAAACCAAACGCGCTTCCTTTGCCAAGACCGGGACTGCTTGCCCAAACCTTGCCTTTGTGCGCGGAGACGAAACGCGCGATAATATATAGACCAAGTCCCGCGCCTTGGACGCGCTCAAAAGACATTTCTTTGTTTTGAGAAAACTTTTCAAACAAACGTTTGGCGTCAGCTGGAGCCATTCCAACGCCATTATCAATCATTTCAAAAATTATATCTTTATCGTTTGCTGTGATATCTATATTAATTTTATCGCCATCTTCGCTGTGTTTTATGGCATTGCCTAATAAATTAGAAACAATATTTTTTAATTTATTTGCATCGCCATCAACCAGCGGCAAATCTTTTGGTTTGTTTGTTGCGCTTATTTTTAATTTTTTACTGTTTATTTGTATTTCAAATTGCTCCAAAGCGCTTTGAACAATCTCTCCAAGTTCAACTTTCCCAAAAATATATTTAATTTTGCCATCTTTAATTCTAGAAAAATTCAATAAATTTTCAATCATATATATCAAATCATCATTGCCTCGGTATGCCTTTATTATCGCTGATATCTGTTTTTCTGAAAGCTCCCCCATGGCGCCCTCATAAAGCATTGATAAATATCCTTTGACAACTGTCAAGGGCGCTCTTAGCTCATGCGCGACAATGGATATAAAATCATTTTTCGCTTCAACGGTTTTAATTATTTTTTTGTTTGCCGCCAATAACTTGCCATTAGACAGTTTAATTTTTTTTTGCAAAACTTCATTAGCGCTTTTTATTTCTTTAATCTTTTGCAAAAAAAAGACAACCAAAAAACATCCTGCTAAAAAAATTATAAATAAGATTATATTTTGGGGCATAGAATTAATAGGACTTCCGCATTTTTGACAAAATTCGCGCTAAATTTCTGAAATTTTAACAAAAAATGCGGAAGTCCTAATAATATTAAAATATTTTTGTCATCTTATAAAACAGAAATAACGTAGATATATGGTCCGATTCCGTCGTCAACTCCAACTCCGTCATCTTCAAAGTCGTTTACCCACCCCCAGTTGTCTTTGATTCCAATAGTTGGTCTAACTCTGCAAAAAGATTTATCGGTGAAAGGGACTATTTTGTCGCAACCATAAATTTTATCGTCTCTGCAATTAATACCGCAATCAATATTTAGACCAACCTCATCTTTGTTGGCATACAAGGTGGAATACTTATATTGGTAAGTAAAGCTATGAGGATCTTCGGTTCCCGGTTTGTCTTTTAGGGACAAGCCGCTTTCGCTTGTTATGTTTCCATCGCCCCAATCAATCACGTAATTTGTTAATGGCAATTGCTGAACATTTATAACGCTATTAAAATTCAACGCGGCATAGACGCCGTCTTTAATCAACACTCCTTCATCTGAAAACTTGCCATTAATTTTCAAATTTTCAATTTTTGGCGAAATACCGCAATAATCATTTGGCCAAGCCGGACGAACCCCAGGACAATTATCAGCCAAAACCAACTGGTCGGGAGGACTCCAATTCACGTTCACGCCCCCGGCATTATATTTTGATCCATTCCACACCCATTTGCCATAGCTTTCAGCAAAGAGCCGTTTGATATAAGTTTCACCAGACGCAGGAGACGCAACAGGAAATGGCGTATTGCAAGATTCATCATCCGAACATTCAAAAGGATTATAGAAACAAACTCTGCTTCCGTCAGCAGGACATTTTGAAGGATCTCCAATTTCTAGCACAGAATTATCAGGAGCAGAGCATGTTGAGAGATTTAGATCATAACAAAAAGTTTTTGAAACACTGCAAATCCCTGATTGCGCGATACCGCCGCCGGATAATTTATAAGGACTGCCCGGATTGGCTTCGTTTGCGTAATCATTCGGATCGTCAAAATGCTTCAAATAAAGCAAGTCCCACTCCGAAGGATCTGATGCCGGAATAGGGTTTACTATCGCGCCAAAAGGTTTATATCCAGAGCTGTAATTGTATCCCAAATCAGGGACAGCATAACTGCTGGCGCTGCTTACCCGACCTATCCACGATCTCGCTTGACCGTTATCTTTAACTGTTCTTATTATTTCTACGCATGGAAACAGCTCTCCAAACTGATTCATGTCAAATATTTCTTTGGTATCCGCATCGCGCAATTTAATCCCGCCGCTAAAAACACCTGGACTGATTTCATTATTAGCTTCGTCAAAAGTAAAGTCGCCGCCAAAAGACTGCAAGTCTCCGTCATAAGGATACCAACCGTCATCATTTTTGATAGTGTAATCATCAAGCACTCCATCTTCTCCAATAACGTAGCAATAATGGTCATTTTGATCTCCTGTCTTAGCACCTTTGACATCGTGGCATGAAGCACCTGTTTGATTCTTATACAAATAACCGCTAGGGCAAGTGGATGGACCAGAACATCCGCATCCTTTGCACCATCGTACCATTCCATCGCCGCCGCAAGGTTCAAAATCAATTTTCCCCCCCTTCCTATACTCCACCACTTCCAATCTCCTCGCCGTAGCTTTGGAACAATAATAAAGAGGAAATCTGTCTGAATAAGAATCTCCTTGCGATGTATAACCGCCTCCTCCTTGCACAACATCCACAGGATACCAGTTTAGACAATAATCAGGATAAACAGGATCGCGCTCCAAACAATATCCATACCAACCGCTATATTTATAACCATCCTCATTTTGATACTCGCACGACATAGCGTCAGATTGCGAATAAAGACGGCAAGACATAGGAGCATACCCTTCATCTGCAGGAAGTTTAGTTGTAATCGCCGGACGAATATTAATATCGTCAAAATAAACCTGTCCCGAACAATTTTCGCAATGATCGCTGAAAGCCGCCGCATCCGCCAGCTTGACCTTTATTTTACCCGAACTAGGAGAAGAGATAAAAGCGCCCTGAACAAAAACCCAATCATCTTTTCCAAATTCAACTTTCTCTTCATGGATAACAGCATTATCCTGTAAAACCTGTATCACTCCATATACAGTTGATTCGCTTGTCGGCGAAAGATCTTTGGTATTAATGTAACCAGAAATAACATAGTCAGTGCTAAAATTTACATACACATCATCAGACAAGGCATGATTTTGCCCGATACTGCTTCCTGCTGTAAGCATTAAAACATTACTGCCGTTAAAAACATTAAGACTCTTTCTCTGCGCGTCAATAGGATTATTTATCAAAGAAAATTCAGGCAACTGTTCGTTCCACTTGTTCCCCTCGCACACCTTATCGCCAGTAGAACAATCTTGATCAAAATCGCAAGGTATTCCCACTGAACAAATCCCTTCTTTGCATATTTCATCAGAAGGGCAAAGAGTTGTTTCGTCGCAAGGATTGCCAGACGGTCCGCTGCATTGATATGTATCCCAACCAAGCGGTTTGCGGGAATAGCCTTGGGAAGAAAGCTCAAAATCTCCGTTGACAAGGCTTGCCGATGAACCAAAAAATGTCATCTGCGTAGGAGGCAAATTTCCCTCTATTTTTCCTTTTCCAGCTGCCGACCAATCAAATCCTACCTTGCTGTATCCTGTTAAATTTTTAATCTTATCTATGCTGGATATATCAAAAGTCATATTATTTGGCGCTGTATCAGTGGAATACTCCAGCGGATTGCCGACGCATTTACCGTTTTTATTCATTTTATCGCAAATACTAATGCCGAGGCAGATATCTTTGTTGCCAACAGTTTCAAATTTTGTGCAATAAAACCATTTGCCGCAATCCCTGTCCGGTTTTACCTTCATCAACGTATCAGCATTGCAAGCAAATTTCGAACCATCAGAATCAATACAGCTTGCGGGAGCAGAGGTTAATTCATCCGCGTTATAATTCAAATATTTTGTAAAATTCAAAGTTTTTAAAGACCCGTTATTTCTATTATTTAACAAAACACATCCAAACTCGGAATTAACATAACCATTACACTCTCTCTTTGCTTCATTGAGCGAGCTGTCTATATAATAATAGACTCCTGTCTCTTTCAGCGAAACATTATCAAAACTCTGACCAATATTTCCCATGCCGCCGATTGAAAGCTGAACTTTATTGCAAGTTCCCGAAAAAACTCTCATACTATATCGTTTAAAATCATTTGACAACTCATCCTCGGAAATAATTAATCGCGCCCTATCTTCAAGTCTTATACTGCACGGAGGAGTTTTTATGCTAGACGCAAGTTCGCCGGCTTCATCTATAAAATAAAAACCTTTATCTTTGGCAGACGGACAGCCATCAAAACCATCAGCATAATTTAAACATTCAATTTCAACCAAAGCAGAATCGTCGTTGCTGGTAAGATATTTTTTAATATCAACAGAAACGGTGTAGGCGGTATTGGATTTAATATCAATCGGGGATTGAAAAAAGCTCTTAGACCCATCGACATAAATTGCGTCAACATATTCTTTTTTTGAAGAGCCTTTAATCAAACCGTTAGTGTCGTTCCAACCATCAGGGATAAAATCGTTATTTAAATCTTTATTAAATAAACCATTGGCAACCAACGATGTGGATGAATCGCTGATGGGATCGACAAAAGCGCCGCATCCGCTTTGCTCTTCCATACAAGTCCCTGTCCAGTTGGAGCAATAACCGCCCCCGGCGCTGCATTTTGACAAACAGCTAGCGCCGCCGACACTGCAGACATCGGCAACGCATTCACCTTCTTTGCTGGTACACTGATATTCTAATTGATTATCTTTGGCAGGCAAACATTCTTTGCCATTCTCAACTCCTCCGACACATACTCCGGAAGGAAAATCAACGTTTAAATTCTGATAATTTGATACCGGACATTTCTCGGAATTAACATTATAACTGTCAGATTTTTTATACCAACCGTAATCTTGCTCATATGTCGGCTGTATATATTCGCAAACCTTTTCGCCGGGATCTTTAAAATTATAATCCCCCGCCGCGGACGCAAAGGTTTGGCAACCGACATTTTGCTCTAAACATAAGGATAATTCGTAATAATCGGGATCGTTAATCTTATAAACAGTGTCAAAACCTTTGACAATTGTTTCATCTTGATTAAACAATGGAGAACCCATCGCCGCGCAACCTGCCGATGATTGCATGCAAGAATAATCTTGGGTTTGGGCAAGATAAACAAAATTACGAGTCGGAACAGTGGTCTCGGCTTCGTCCCCCGCATTCCATGTCTTCCCAAATGGTTCGTTAAAATTATGAATATCAATCAATTTTTGACAACCCACAGAATCAGCGCGGCAAAGATTGGAAAAAGATTTAAGATAATGCAAACTCCCTTGCGTATCAGAATATTCATCGCAACCAAGCATATAGTATAAATAAGAATTTCCTTGCCAGTCTTGGTCGCAAACAGTTGGAGTTCTCCATGAGTCTTTAATCACATAAATACTGTCAGAAATCGCTTGCAGTTTAATATTATCAAAGAAAGCGCCCAACGCGGAATCGGATGTTCCGCCGTT
>JBDRHN010000072.1:0-11275 GCA_043816765.1 bacterium
TTTGTTCAAAAATAAATTATTAAATCTAAACAATATGAAAATAATAATACCAGACAACAACGATTCAAAGCTACTGGATGCAGTCAAAAGATTAACTGAAAAAAAATCCAACCATCAAATTGCAGAAATTTACGGCAAGCCAACCAAAAGCAAACACATCGGCTCGGGAAGAGCAAACATCTTTTTCGATCCACTCTCAAAAGATGAGATGATAAAACGGGTAGAGGCTTTTAAAAAGATGGGTGTAGATTATGAATATTCGCTCAACGACATTGTTCCCCGCGCCAGAGTATTGGAAAATAGAGATGAAATAATAAAAGAACTAAAATGGTTGGAAGAATCCCCCATCAAAGCTGCAAGTTTCGCAAATTACGAAATGATAAAGCTGGCTGAGAAATATTGTCCGAACGTTAATGCTGTGGTTTCTTTTTATTGCAATGTTGATAATGTTAAAAAAATACGACAATTTGCAAAACTAAAAAATGTTAAAGTTATAAACACAGGAGTAAAAACTTTTAGAAATATTCCCCTATTAAAACAACTTGCGGATGAGGCTAAAAAACATGATATCAAAATAAGAGTTATCGCAAATCTAGGCTGTATGGCAGATTGCATAAGAGCGGAAGAACATGCAATCATGAAATCTTTTGCGTCAATTGATACATCCGTCCTTCATTATGCTCCCTGCACTTTCTATTGCATGAAATATCATTATGAAAACCCCGAAAAATTTTTACGCCTTCCAATAATAAGACCGGAAGATTTGCGCGCCTATGAGACCATAAGCATTGATTCTGTAAAATTGGTTGACAGGATACAGAAAACTCCTTGGATTGAGAAAGTGGTTGGGCATTATTTAGACGGTTTTTATAAAGGCAATATTTTAGATTTTACCTGCACCTATACCACTCTCAGCATAAAAAAAATGTCCAACAAAGAGGTTGCAGAAATTAATATGAAAGAAATAATTAAATCCAGAGAAGGAGTATTGCAGTATCGTGAAATATTGCCAGAACTTATGGATGTGCGCATTGAGAAAGATTACAATCTGTTGGGATGCAACAATGATTGCGGCAACTGCGGCGGATGCAAAGATATTTCTGCCGTAAAATATAATCCAGAAAGAAGAAAAATTGTTTTAAAACAATTAGAAAAACTTGAGAAAGAATATTTGTTTATTTAAAACCTCAAACATTGCCCGCATTTTTACAAACGCGTTAATAATTGCGATATTTACTTGTATTGCCCTCTTACTATTAAGAATTCCAGAAAGCATCGCCACGCCATATTCTGTAAACGCAAAAGGTAAAACAGGTGAAAATTTTATAACTTTGAGGTGGTCACAAATTGTGACCACCTCTTCTTTTTATTCTTTATTAAGCTGAAACATAAAATCATGCGGAAATCTTTCTATATTTCTCTTAACCTGCTGACGCATCGCTATTGGTTTAACTTCATAAAGCATCGCCAAGTCGCGATCAACCATAACTTTTTTGTCTCGCAAAACAAGAATTTTATTTTGTATCGCTTCTTGCGGGATTAGATTTGTTGTTGGCTTTTTGGCATATTAAGCGCGCCTAAATTTTTTATCATGAATACTCTCCAGTAAATCCAAAGTCGCCTGAACCGAAACATTTTCAGTATTTTTTAAAATCACTCTATCGCCGAATTCATCAAGCAAAGGACTTAAAAATTCATCGCCCCAAGACGGAGTAAAAGTTATAACACCTTCAAAATCAACCTCAACATCTTCATTATCTTCTACTTCTCTTAAAGACGGCTTGAAAGCTGAAAAAGCCTCCTTGCCGAATTGTCTGCCAGTTAAAGTTGTTCCAAATTTTTTTAAAAAAATAGTCATATTCGTTAAAATTTAATTAAAGCCAAGCAACCGTGAAATTCAATGTCAGATTCTTCTATATTTAATTCTAAATCGCCTTGTTTTATTTCAAGCTTTGCATCTCCTGTTTGAAATAACAGACTTATTTTATTACTGCTCACCACATTCTTTACAAACTTTAATCCATTTCCTCTTGATTCCGGCGCGCGTCCGGAAACAATTTCAGTAAACGCGACTCGCAAAGCGTCTTTATGATTTGCAAGCTCTGGTCTAACTTTTTTTAAAGTTGCTAATATTCCTTGCCCTCTATCAGCTAAAGCTATCTTTTTCTCGCTTAAATCGTAAGCAAAAAATATGCCGGGAATATCCGGCCAGTTGCCCAAATTATGGTCAAAAGAATTATTGCCAATTTCACCAGTAATAGCTGAAATTAAAGGGAATGTTTTACCCAATTCTCTAATATTTACCAAATCCTTTTCTAATCTTGACAACCTTGCTTGGAATATCGAACTATCGGAGCAGTAAAAATCAGGGTAAAATTCTGTTGTTAAATCATTAATAACCCAACTTTTTGCTAATTTAAAAAGCAAGCTTTTTAAATTATTTTTTATATAATCATCAATGTCCTCTCTTTTATAATATCTATGTCCAGTTATCCCTTTGCGAACAGAAAAAAATTTTCCTGCATCATCCCAACGACGCAGGGTCTGAATGGAAACCCCGAGCATTTTAGATGTTTGACTGATTGTTAATGATTTTAAATCCATATCTCAATCTATACATTATTATATATTTATATACTATATTACGGATAAATTTTTGTCAAATCTATACATTTATTATTTATTTAATACTCCCAACAAAAGCCTTCTCCATCACTTTCATCGGCGCCTTCTTGCCAGTCAAAAGCTCAAACTGCCTTGCCGCTTGTCCCACAAACATATCAACGCCGTTAATACACTTACATCCCTTTTTCATCCCTTCTTTCAATAGTCTTGTTTTAATCGGATTGTAAATAAGATCAAAAATCACTCTGTTTTTTTTGATAAAGTTTGTGGGAACAGGCATTGATCTTGTATTGGGATGCATTCCCGCCGGCGTTGCGTTTATCAAAATCTGATAATCATTATATTTGCCCAGATTATCTATTGTATCGGCATCGCATTTCAATGTCTTTGCCAAAGCAAAAGATTTGCTCCCCGTTCGGTCAAAAATTGTAAGTTTCCCCCCCAGATTTTTCACAACAACCCCCACAGTTCTTGCAACTCCTCCAGCGCCGATCATCACTACTTTTTTATCTTTTAAATTTACCCTGTTTTTTATAAAAGTTCTCTCAACTCCCGTTATATCCGTATTGTATCCGTAAAGTTTTCCGTCTTTATTAATAACAGTATTCACGGATTGGATTTTTTTCGCGAGCGGATCAATTTTATCAAGATAATCCATCACCTCAATTTTATGCGGCATCGTTACGGCATACTCTTTAATGTCCAGCTGTTTCATTATTTTTATCGCCTCATTCACCTGCGTAAAGTCAAACGCCAAAAAAACATAGTTTTGCTTTGCCGCCTGATACGCCGCGTTATGAACAATCGGGCTTTTGCTGTGGCTTATTGAGTGTCCGATAACGGCGCAAAGTTTGGTCTGGTTGTCGATAGTCATAGTTTTTTAAAATTTTAAATTGCACAAATTTTAAATTTTAAAACAATTTTTAATGTTCTAATTTTAAATTTTAAAACTTATGTTTTGTTATTTAAAATTTAATATTGGTCATTGTTTTAAAATTTGTGCAATTTGTTATTTAAAATTTTTTATATTTAAGCTTCGTATATATTTAACTAAAAAAATCAGTCCTTCCAAATAACTCTTCTCTTTTTTTCCCGCAATCTGCTTTATCGCAATCGGTTTGATTACAGATTTTCTTCTCCATACCTCTTTTCTTATTTTAATATCAGAAAGATGAACCTCAATAATCGGCAAATTAGCGTCAACCAAACCATCATAAAGCGAGTAACCATAGTGAGTTAATGCCCCCGGATTAATCAAAATTCCATTCGCGTTTTTTGATTCTTTTTGCAAAAAATCAATCAAAGCCCCCTCGTGATTAGACTGAAAAAATTCCAGTTCGCAGTTTAATTTTTTAGCTTCAACCTTCAGTAAACTATAAATTTTAGCCAAAGTTAAATCCCCGTAATACGCTTTATCGCGCTTACCCAAGTTATTCAAATTTGGTCCGTTTATAACAAGAATTTTCATATATTAATTTGTAGAGACGCGATGGCAATGCGTCTCTACAATATTTTTATTTTTTATTATTCAAAAATTCAATTATCTCCTCAACAACCCTTTCCGGTTCTGCGTTGTTGTCAATAATTACATCTGCCAACCCTCTATATATCGGCTCTCTCTCTTTCCATAATTTCAAAAACGAATCTTTAGGATTTTTGCCTTTTGGGAAAAAGGCGGGAATGCCGTTTGAAATAATCCTTTTATAAACGACATTTTGCGGAGCTGTGATATATATAACAGTCTGCTTCTTTATTAAATTTCTATTCTCTTTTGCCAAGATAGAGCCCCCGCCGGTTGCGATAATCCCGATTTCATCTTTTTCCAAAATAGATTTTAACGCTTCGCCCTCTAATTTATGAAAAAATTCTATACCCTCTTTTTGCGCGATTTGGCGAAAATTCAATTTCTCTCCCATATTTTTTAAATAATTAATTTCAACCTCTGCATCAATATCATAAAAAACAATATTCAACTTTTTTGCCAAAAGTTTTCCAATAGTTGTCTTGCCAATATTTTTAAATCCGATAAGGATGATATGGGGCATAATTTAATATCTATCAAAATGAATTATGTCGGATAGTTCCCAGCTGTCCGAAGGACGTTGGGAACCATAATGCGCTAACAACATTATTAGTGCATTATGGTTCTGAGTGTCCGCGGGACAACTCAGAACCAGCGCATAAAATAGTCATAGATTATTTATTTTTTAGGAATTGAAATATTATCGAGAAAATTTTCAATTTTCAATTTCTAATTTTCAATCAAGCTGAATTCAATTTCCAATTACTAAATTTTCAAACGTAGAGCCGTTTGGAAATTTTAAAATTGATCATTGAAATTGAAAATTATAATTTAGACGTTTCAAGGATTGATGTTGCATAATCATTATAGTCCAAAAATTAAACAATCTCAATCTTTGCGCCTATATCATTCATCCTCTCAACAAAAGCGGGAAAAGTTTTATTAATGCTTTCCGCGGTATCAATAGTTGTCTCGCCTTCAGCCATTAGACCCGCCAAAGCGAGCGACATAACAGTTCTATGGTCTTCATATCCATGAACTTCTATTCCTTTCAAATTGCTCCGCCTCACAATAAGACCGTCCGGTTTTTCAATAACCGTCGCGCCCATTTTGGTCAGCCCTTGAGTCATTGAATGAATTCGGTCAGTCTCTTTTATGCGCGCGTGCGCGACATTATAAATTTCAGTCTCGCCATTCGCGCGAGTTCCCGCAACCGCCAAAGTCGGCACCATATCAGGAATATCGTTAGCATCTATTTTAATCCCTTTCAAAGGCTTGCCGCCCTTAATAGTTAAAATATTATTTTTACTGTCAATTTTTATATCAGCTCCCATTTCTTGCAAAATATAAACCAAACGTTTATCACCCTGATGTTCGTTCATATCCAAATGTTCAATTTTTACTTCACTATCAATCAAAACCGCCGCGGCGATCAAATACGATGCAGAAGAAAAATCCGCCGGTATGGCTTTTTCAAAAGCCCTATATTTTTGTCCGCCCGCCACTTTATAAACGTCAGTGTTATCTTGTTTAATATATTCATATTTAATATTCTGTTCATCAAGCCAAGCCAATGTCATTTCCACGTAAGGTCTTTCTTGCAAATTTTTAACCGTGATTTCTGAATCATTTTCAGCGCAAGGCAGAGATAATAATAATGCTGATAAAAATTGCGACGTAACTCCGTCAACTTCTGTTTTGCCACCCAGCAGTTTGCCAAATATTTCCAACGGACAAGTCCCGTTGTTATTTTGCGAAATAACATTCATACCCAAATTATTTAAAGCGCTAATCAGCGACTGCACAAGACGTTTCCTCATCTGCTCCCCGCAATCCAAAATTATTTTTTCATTAAAATTTTTTCTCAAACCTAAAACCGGCATAACAAGTCTTGTAGTAACACCAGAGTTATCCGCAAATAATCTATTATCCGAATTTTCCAATGGAACGCCGTCGCTTTCAAGCTCAACTTTAATCTGCCCATCTTCTTTGCTCTCGGTAAGTTTCGTCCCCAAACCGCGGCAAACCCCTTTTGCCGCCTTAGTATCATCAGACGCTAAAACATTATTTAATACCGATTTTCCCCCCGCCAACGTTGCAATAACCAAAGCGCGAATGCTTTGGGATTTTGAGCTCGGGGGAGTGACACTGCCGGCCAATTTTTCTGTCTTTTTTATTTTCATGTTCATAATCATTTGAATAATTCGTTAATTTTATCCGTGGCGTAATAATGGATATTTCTGCCGATTTTTTCTGCTACAATAAATCCAAAAGATTCTAAAGTTTTTAGATCCTTAATAGCTGTCATTTTTGATATTTGATTAATATTTATATGAAGCTTGAGTGATGTTTTTTCGTCTTTATTTTTATAATAGTATCGCAAAAGCTTTATTTGCCTTTCATTTAAATGGTATTTGCTTTTCGCCTTGTTGTTTATTGATCTGCTTTCAGTCTCTTTTTCTTTAACATATTTTTCAAATTCCGACATAGCCAATTTAATTTTTCGTATATTATAATCAATAAAATATGTTAAATCCGAATCATCCTGTTCGCTGTAAACGAAAGACATTCCATATTGAGCAGGTGATTTTTTAATAATGATTGATATTGGCAAATACGCAAAAGCCCAATAGCCATTTTTAAGCAAATACCAATAAAATAAAGTTCTTGCAAGTCTGCCGTTCCCATCAGTAAAAGGATGAAGATATCCTATCCAAAAATGAAGTAAAACAGCTTTTATTACGGGGTGGGTAAAAGTTTGTTCATCTATTTTATCATTGGCAAAATCTATTAATCTATCAATTTCTTTTTCAACAAAATCTATTTTGGGCGACTGATGATAGATTATTCCAGTTTCATCCATTACGTTAATATTGTCCTTTTTTATTCTTAGTCTTGGGATGGTCCCGTCATCAGCCAATGTGTCTTTCGTAATTAAACTATGCAACTCAAAAAGCATCTCCCTGCTTAATTCCTTTTTTTTATAATCACTTTCAACTAGCTGCATCGTTTTATAATTATTCAATATCATTTGTTCGCTTTTATTTTGCGGCTTCCTATTTTCTCTCAGAAATTTTTTAGCCATTGATCTTGTCGTATGCGCCCCTTCAAGTTGTGATGAAGCAATAGCTTCTTCCATTACGCCTCGGGAAATAAAGTTGTTTTTTATGCTGCCATCAATATCTTTGTTAGATAAAAATAGATTACCTCCAGTTTCAAAGTCAACATCATGAAAAAATTTTTCAACTTCAGGTAATTTAGTTATTCTAAAATAAATATTATATTCATTTCTAATTACTGTTTCATAAGATTGAATTTTTCTAAAAAATTTAATCAATGGCCAATAATCTTCGGGTGTTGATATTCCTTGCGGCAACGGTTTTTTATATTTAATTTTATCCCAATAGAGATACTCTGGGTATGAAGTTGTTTTGAAAAATTCATCTAAATCTTTTTGGCTAAATTTTGAAAGCAAATCTAGATTTTTTTCATCAGAGGTTTTTTGGGGTTTTTCGAGCAAATAAAGCATAGTTTTTAAATAGGTATAATATATACCTATTGTATACCTATATTATACCTATGTCAAATAGGTATAATATATACCCATTAACGTAAGGCATTCTATCATACTATTTCGCCTGCTTCAGCCCATCCTCCAGCCTGATGCTCAATAGTTTTGAAACCCCGTCGCTGGCCATTGTAACGCCGTAGAGAACTTTGGCTTGGCGCATTGTGGCGCGGTTGTGGGTTATTGCGATGAATTGGGTTTTGTGGGAGAGATCGTTTAAAATCGCGGCGAAACGTTCGGAGTTTGCTTCATCAAGGGCGGCATCCACTTCGTCCAGCACTACAAAGGGCGATGGGTTGCATGAGATAATCGCGCAGATTAGAGAGATGGAAGTTAGGGCGCGTTCTCCGCCGGAGAGCATATTTATGTTGCTTACTTTTTTGCCCGGCGGCGCGGCTTGGACTTCCACGCCGGAGTATATGTTTGTTTTTCTGAATTTTTTTCTGATGTCGTATTCTTTGTTTTCTTCTTTGCTTTCGGTTTTCTCCTGATTCATTTTTTCTATCTCTTGGAGCGCGAGTTCTTTTTCGGTTTTTTCTTGGTTTACTTCTTCTTGGGTGATTTTCACCAGCCTTGCTTTTCCGCCATTGAATAAAATTTTGAAATATTTTTCAAACTCGCCGTTTATTTTTTCAAACGAAACATTGAATTCTTTTTTAATTGTATTGTCCAGTTTTTCAATTATCTCTTCCAATGAGATAATCGCTTCTTTGAGGTCTTTTGTCTGAGCGTCTAAAAATTCATAACGTTCTTTGATTTGCGTGTATTCTCGGACGACCTCTTCATCAATTCCGCCGATAAGTTCAAGCTGATGTTTTAGCTGTTGAATCTGATTATAAAGATAATCGCGATTGATTTCTTCTGAGAAATTTTTGATTAGCAGATTTATGTCTTGTAATTCTTCTCGCACTTCTTCCATCAGACCTTCATGTCTTGTGGTGAGTTTTGTGAGCTCAATATTGATTTCGTTTAATCGGTTGTTTTGGATGTTTAGATCATTTTGTTTTATTCCGTATTGACGTTGCAGGTCAATTAAAACATTTTTTTTGTATTCCTCTTCTTTATTAAAGTCATTGATTTTGTCTTGGGATTTGTTTATTTCCACATCAAGTTTTTTTATTTCTTCTTCAATTTTTTCGTTTTGTTTTCTGATTTCTTCTTCCTGATTTCCCGTATCTTCTTGGACGACGTTTTTTTCAAGTTCTTGTTTTATTTTTTTCATCTCTTCTTTTTCACGCGTCAATTCTTGTTCAAGAAGTGTTTTTTTGTTTTGTCCGACTTTTAGCGCGACGGTTGCTTCGTGGATTTCTTCAAGCAGGTTTCTTTTTTCGTTTTGAAAAGTTTCCAAAGTATCTTGAACTTGTTTTAGTTCATCAACAATATGCTGTGTGTCTTTTGATAAAATAAATTTTTCGCGCAGGGTGGAGATTTTCTGGTAAATTTCCTGAATGGAATTTTTCAGTTCTTTGAATTCTTCAAGGGTATTTGCGTTGTTGAATTTTTCAACCAATTTTCTTTGCTCTTCCACAATGTCGCGCAGGCTGTCTTTTATCTCTTCGTCGTTTAATTTATTTCCGCCGTGTTTTAGTTCGTCTATTTTGCCTTTGAGTCGGTCGATTTCCATTTCAACCTTTTGAAGTTTGTCCTGTTTTTCTTTTATCATGCTGTCGTCCTGAACAGGGTTTTGTTGCTGAAGTTGGACGTTAAGTTCGTTGATTCTGTTTTGAACCCCCTCTTTTCGTTTGTCCAGCCAGACCATATTTATCTGTCCTGACTTTGTGTATTCAATATCAAGTTTGCCTTTCAAGACGGCCTGTTCTCGCAAGAGGTTATTTTTTTGTCCGAGCAGTTTGTTTAACTCGCTTTGCAGGTTGGTAAAAGCTTCGCTTCTTGCTGTTTGCGTCGCGACGTCGTTCAGTTTTTTTTGAATGTTGACGAGTTTTTCTTGCAGTTCTTTTATTCTTGGCGATATTTCGTGTTCTTTTTCCATCTCTATTTTTATTTTTTCTTGAATCTCGCTTGCAAGTTTGGAATAATATTTTATCTGCGCGTCTTGAAGCTCTTTTTCTATCTCTTCTCTTTTTTCAAGCCTCTTTACTTGGCGGGTCAAACTTTTCAGGCGCGGTTCTATTTCGTTTAACATGATGTCAACCTGTTGTAAATTTATTTGGGTGCTTTTTAATTTATTCAAAGACTGGTCGCGCTTTATCTGATATTCTTTAACGCCCGCGGCTTCGTCGAAAAATTCTTTTTTTTCTGAGGCGGATGCCGTGAGGATTGAATCAATCATTCCTTGCCCGATGACGCTGTATGTTTTTTGCGCAAATTTGGCTTTTGCGAGCATCATTAAAATATCGGCCAGGCGAACCGGTTTTTTGTTTAATAAATATTCGCTTTCGCCGTTGCGGTAGATTCTTCTTGTGATTACTATCTCTTCATATTCAATGTCGGCGATGCGGCTGGTGTTGTCCAAATGCAAAGAGGCTTCGGCAAATCCGAGTCGTGTTTTTTTGTCTGAGCCTGAAAAGATTAGGTCGGCTGTGCTTTTGCCGCGAAGTGTTTTCATACTCTGTTCGCCGAGTATCCAGCGGATGGCGTCAGCGGTATTTGATTTTCCCGATCCGTTCGGCCCGACAATGGCGGTTATGCCTTTGTCATCTTTTTTTGCATCGGGAAATTCTAAAGCGGTTTTACTCGCAAATGATTTGAAGCCGTGTATTTCTAGTTTTTTGAGGTACATTTTGTTTAGAGATAAAAGTTTAAAGTTTTATTTTAATCTAAAGTTAGGTAAATATATAAGTTTATTTGACATGTGCATAACATTTTGTTAAAAATATGCTACAATATTATTAGCTCATCTGCCATGTTGCAGAAAGAGTCACGATGCCGTCTCCTTGGAGGCGGTGTTTGCTTTTTGGGAAAACTCCCAATATTCTCTTTTTAACTTCTTTTTGGAGTGAGAATATTTAATCAGAAAAGCTGTCCACGGGAGAAGATATCCTTTGCGGTTTGACAACACTACCAAATAATCCCAATTTCCATAACATAAATATATTCTATTTTCATTATTTTTTCTCCTTTCCCAAATTTTGATACTATCATGCTCACAATTTTCAATAACACATCTTGGCCATTTTATTCTTTCACATCTTCTCATGTCTGGAATTCTTTCACTCTCAACCTTGCCCTCAGTTATTAGGTGCCAAAAGGTCGCTTCCTTATCTTGAAATTTTGGATGTTTTTTAAGTCCAAGCTTTATTCCTCTAAAAAATAATTTTCTATCTATAAAATCATTCTTAAAGCAGTCATAAATAACATTGAGATAAGCCTCCCAGTTTCCATTATAGTTATTAACCTATAATTTTTAAGCGAAGCGATAAATTATATTTTAAAATTTCAAAGTAGCGGAGAGATCCCTTGATGAGTGCACCAAAAAAGGGATTCCTCCGCTACGCTATAAATATTTAGCGAATTAGTTGGTGTCTACAAGGATGACAGTGGCGAGTTGCGGGGGTGGCGGGCCGCCAAATGTTGGGGGGGGGCCCCCCCCCCGGGGGGGG
>JBDRHN010000073.1:0-13245 GCA_043816765.1 bacterium
AGAGAAATGTTGAACTAATTTATCAACAGCCCAAAACGCCGACCCCGATGTTAAACATTGATTCAAATAAAATAGGAGAAGCTATCGCCAACCTGATTGACAACGCAATTCAATACACATTAAAAGGCAAAATTAAAATCACCGCAAAAATAGAAAATAAAAATTTTATCTTCACAATAAAAGACACTGGCATTGGAATTGAAAAACAAGATATGCCAAAATTATTTAAAAAAATCGCCCGTTTGCCTCGCGCCATCAACATCTCTCCTGATGGCACAGGCTTGGGGTTATTCATTGTTAAAAGCATGGTGGAAAAGCATGGGGGCGGGGTTGAAGCGCAGAGCGAGGGGGATGACAAAGGGAGCGAGTTTACTTTTTGGATTCCGGTTATGTAGGAACGCAACATCTTGCGTTCCTGCTGGAACTGGAACGCAAAATGTTGCGTTCCTACTCAGGGCAGGCCGCAACAAGAAATCAAGAAATCAAATGAACCCCCTTTCGCAAAGGGGGGCTGGGGGGATTTTAAAAACACGAAAACAAGAAAGAAATTTGACATATTTTTTAAATTTGCTATACTATCCTCAAATTAAGAGTCGCAGATAGCAGGTTTGGTTGAAAGACCGAATAAATCCTGCCGAGACAAAATTTAAACAAACAATGCGTTATTGTTTGCCAATTATCTCTGCGGCTAAAATCGCAGTTTTTTATTTTACTGTTTGCTAATTACTCATTACTAATCTATGCCAAAATCAAAACAACAAAAAGAAGAAATAGTCAAAAATTTAGCTGACAAATTAAACAAAAGCAAATCAACGATTTTTGTTGATTACAAAGGTCTTAAAGTTAAAGAACTAGACGAACTTCGCGATGAATGTGAAAAACAGGAAAGCGAATATTTTGTCGCCAAAAAAACTTTAATCAAAGTAGCAGCCGCAAACAAGACAGCTGGTTTTGACCTAAAAGAGATGAAAGGTAATTTGGCAATGGTGTTTGGCTATCAAGACGAGATGGTTCCGGCAAAAATTGTAAAAAATTTCTCAAAAAAATATAAAATGTTCAAAGTGTTGGGCGGAATTATGGAAAATAAATATATTGATGAAAGCATGGTAAAAAGCTTGGCGGATATTCCTTCAAAACCGGAATTATACGCCAAACTTTTAGGCTCGCTCAATGTCCCTATTTCTGGTTTTGTGAATGTTTTCGGAGGATGCTTGCGTAATTTAGCCGGCGTCTTAGACGCAGTCAGAGAATCAAAAAGCAAATAAAATAATATATTAATTAAATAATAAATTAAAAATTATGTCAGAAGAAAAAAAGGACGTTGAAGTCCCCGCAAAATTTAAATCATTAGTAGAAGAAATTGAAAAAATGTCAGTTTTGGATTTATCCGAACTGGTGAAAATTTTAGAAGAAAAATTTGGCGTTTCAGCGGCGGCTCCAATGATGATGGCGGCGGCGCCGGCGGCTGGCGGAGCGCAAGAGAGCGAAGCAGAAGAAAAATCCTCATTTAACATTGAATTAACTGAGGCTGGAGCCAATAAAATCGCCGTAATAAAAGTTGTGCGCGAAATTACCCAGCAAGGATTAAAAGACGCAAAAGATATTGTAGACGGCGCTCCAAAAGTAATCAAAGAGGGAGTATCAAAACAAGAGGCTGAAGAGTTGAAGAAAAAGCTGGAAGAGGCTGGCGCAAAAGTTACTCTTAAATAAAACGTTAAAAATAAATAAAAACAGAGATATATAAATATCTCTGTTTTTATTTATTTTTTAAAACCCTCCCCCAACCTCTCCGCGGGAGGGGGATTGTTGGCAGAACTATCAATATCCTATGGGATTTTTAAAGTTTATTTCAGGCGACGAAGAACCAAAAACATTTTTAACATTTTTAATATCAAAAGGAAGTTTTTTTTGTTTTTCATTTAGATTCGCGAAAACTTTTTCAAAAAGCTCCACATCAACTATTTCATTTGAAACATCTTTTCTTAAAGCGGCAATATCTTCAGTTTGAATCATTACTTGATAAAAATTTGTATAAAGAAAACTGATTAAAAAATACGCGCCTATAATCAAAACGACCGCAATCAATCCGTAAATTAATTTCAGAGCATAAGAGTATGTTAATTTGAATTTTATATCCATATTCATATTTTGAACAAAAATAATTTTTTTAATTTAATACATAAACTTCGCCATTAAAAACGGCATCTAATTCATTGTTGGCGCTTTTAGTGTTGATTTTTAGCGAATTAAAATTAATATAATATGACAATTGTTCAATTTCCATTAAAAAAGAGAGTATGTCATATGCAGTTCCGCTTGCCGAAATTATAAAAGGAAACGCAACTTGTTTTGAATCGTTTGAATTTGCAGATTTAAGATTTATTTTTTGCGATATATTATTTTTTTCAGCGACAAGCTCAAGGGTTGTAATAAATTTCAGTTCTTGCTCGCTGATCAAAAACATATCATCCAAAACAGACAATTGTTCTTTTATTTTTTTTACTTTTTCAGCATTTTGTCTTTGATATATCACTCGCTTATATCTTGTTTCCAGCTCTTCTCGTTCAATTTTAATCTGTCCTTTGGTATTTTTAATATAATCAACAGTTGGATTGATGATTAAAAAAAACACAGCTGACATAATAGTAATCAAAACAGCTATTATAATTAAATTTTTTTGTTTAATCCGTTTCATAAATAATCAATGGCTGTCTGGCATTTTTAAATTTGCCAAAATTTCTTTTTTGATTTTTAAAATAATATCAAATTTAATATCTTCTTTTTCAACAAGATTAGCCAGGGGAATTTCAATGTCTTTTTCTTCAAACAAATCTTTTGCCTCAAGCAGGTTTTTTTTAAAATCCAAAAAATCATTGCGGCTTGCGGCAACTCCTGACAGACTTATTTTATATTCAGTTTTATTAACGTCCGAGTTGACGTTAAAAGACTCAATAGTTACATTATCTGGAACCAATTTGCTTATCATGATTATTAATCTTGACCACGGCATATAATCTTGCTGGGCTTGCCATGCCAATTTGATTTTTTTGTTTATTTCCTTGTTTGTTTTATTTTCCGTCGGGTTTTGGGAAATAAGCGTTGCCTGTTCAACAGCTTCAAAATAATTATCGTCCAACAATCTCTTCGCGATCAAAAGTATGATAGCCGCCAAAATTACAATAAACATAGTATACGAAAATACATTCCTTCCGTCGCGCAAAATTTTTTTTATTTTAATTGTTTTTTTATATTCAGGAGAGATTAAATTTAATGTGATCATATATTTTATTTATTCATTTGAGGAAAATCCGCGTAAAGCAAGCCCGATGGCAGTAGTATAAGAAAGACTGTTATTATTTAAGGCATTATATTTATCAGCTTTATTTTGTCTCACCTTAATCCACGCGTCTCCTTTTATAACTGGAATTTTTAAATATTCAAAAAGAATTTTATCTATTTCAAGAAGATTGCCGCCGCCGCCGCAAAGTATGATTTTTTTAATCTGTTTTTGCGGATAATTGCCTTGAAAAAAAGAGATAGCTTGTTCTATATAATCAATCAGATTTTTAATCATATCATTTAAAATTTCCAGCATCACACCCTTGCATTTATTTTTGTTTAAGCCGCAAATTTGTTTAGCTTTTTGCGCTTTGAATGTGTCAATTTTTAATGAATCAGCGATCTGTTTTGTAATAGTGTTTCCCGAAATAGGCGCGTTGATTGTAAAATAAACTGTTTTTTTTGAACAAACAATTAAACTGCTTCTGCTCGCGCCAAGATCAATTATTAAATAAGCGTCAGAATCGCTTTCGTCTTTATTTATTTCAGGAATTAAAGCGCGGCAGATAGAAGCGGCTTCAATTTCCAGCGCAACCAATTGCAAAGAAGCTTGATCTAGGGTTTTAATATATTGATCAACAATTTTTTTTGGCGCTGTGCCGATCAAGACATTGAGCTTTTTTTCCTCGCGATTAATTATTTGCCAGTCAATATATACTTCATCCAAAACCAATGGAATATGTTTTACAACCTCTTCAGATATTGCTTTTAACATTTCTTCTTCGGGCGTATTTGGAATCTGCAGTAATTTAATGAAAGTTTGAGTTTGCGGAAGTACAGTAATAACATTTTTGCTGAATATATTTCCGCATTTTGAAGAATACAGCAGTTTATTTATTTGTTTTGCAGTCTCTTCTTGATTTTTAATTTCCCCGTTAATAATTAATCCAGGCGGCAATTTGATGGAATTAAAACAGCTCATTTCTAATTTTTCAACTATTTTTTTATCTTTTGATTTGCCAAGTTTAAGTTCAGACGCTTTTTTTAATTGGACAAATTTTAAAGAAGTATCGCTTATATCTAAACCTATTGGATATTTACTTGTGTTAAACATAGTGTTGATTTTTATTGCAGAGGAATTTTAATATTAGCGCCTCGCCTTGATGATACCTGAGTAGTTACAATTTATCCAATTCTAACACACTTATGGTTGACCTGCAACCTTTTCTTCCCATGAAATAAAAGTGTATTTTCCTGTGTTTGGAAAATACGGAGGAGGAGAGAAAGCGGCGTTATTGTCATAAACAACAGTTGTCTGGCGATATCCATCAATAACATTAAGGATAGTGCAGGGATTTCCAGAGCACCATCTCCATGCCCACTCTTTATGAGTTATAATGCTCCCATATACTTCTATGGATATTTTAATAGAAGGCGGCAAGTAACGGTTGCGAAAAACTCTGCCATTTTGCGCCAGCATTATAGCGTCTATGGTTAAAATATCCGGCGCGTATTTGGGAACCTTAATATCTTTTTCAGCGATAAGACCCAAAATATTAGAGCCATCGCGATTTATATAAGTGATGTTGTCGTTTATTCTAATAGTAGTGTAGTCATCTGGATTTCCGGTGAGTTTAGCCGACACCAAAGTAAAACGTCCGTTTACTTCCCCTTCAACCCAAACATTGTCTTCAATAAAAATAATGCCATTGGTTGGAGCCCATTCGGTTGTTAAAAAAGTTTGCTCCTTCAGTTCATCGGCAATCTGTATTGGTATTGGCGCAGACCAATCGTCGCCGTATTGTTGCACCGCGTTTTTTAATTCATCTACCGTGTAAACATCAAAAGTCCCGTCATTATTAAATACAATTCTATAGCCCTCAACACCGTTTATCGGATCATAGACATCCGAGTCAGGGTAATAAACCCCTGATGTTTGAGCGTCAATTCGCATTTGTTCTAAATCTATATCATTAAGGTCAACAAAAGGAACTGGAAATTGCCAAAAACTGCTTCCAAGCCCGTCTCCCCATACCCCGGGTTTTTCTTCGCTTGGATTGCAACCGCTCACTTCGTCGCAAGTATATGTTGATTGCGCCGATGAAACTATTGAATCATTGACGCCGTCCATCCTTATCCCGCCGTTAGAATGGATGTGTCCGCTAATTATTTCATTCACTCCAAAAAACGTATCAGAATCAGTTAAAAACGCGTAAGCCGCAAGCGAAGGAATTCCATATTTGGCTTCAATTGTTCTTGATTGCTTGGTAAAATCATTAAGCCATCCCGTTGATTTGATTTTAACTAAAGTTGATCCGATCGGCGGCGGCGTTATGCTAATTTCAAATTCACCTATTTTTTCGCCCGATAATGGATCATAATAATCATGCAAATACGGACCGCACACCAAAGGGTATTCGCAAATTTCGCCAGTCCCGTCAACATAATCATTTTTGTCTTGCGTCAAATGCCAACGGTAATAATTAATCCCAGCCTCAGCTATCGGCAGAGCGATTTCTTCAGCTTGTGTTTTTTGAGCTAAACGATTTTGAGAAATAAATAAATCAAAAATCCCTATCATTATACTGATAAATATGAAAGTAAAAACAATAGACAATATTAGAATAGAACCTCGCTCGGCGTATTTTGTTTTGTTTTGCATTTTTAATAATTGTTTTTTAGATTTCTTATCTGAACATTAGTTTCTATCACATAATTAATCGGCGCTCTGCCTATTTCCAGATAAATATGCACTAATTTTATTTGATTGATATTTGCCGATGGATTAATAATAATATTATTATTTTCATCATAGTAAGTAAAAATCACAGATGAGCTTTCAATATATTCCGACAAAATAACGGTAGCCGCCGAACCGCTGTAATACGGAAGCGCGCCAGCCTCAGTTGTGTCCTTTTTTAAAAAAGAACCTTCAAGATAATAGCGGATTTTTTCTATTTCATTATCATGGTCAAAATCGCTGTAAAAAATAATTTCTTGCCCCGCCGCTACGTTAATAGCGTATGAGCCGTTTTTTGCCCTATTCGCCTCTTTGATTTCTTGATTCATAATGTTGATAATATTTTTGGCGTTTTCTACAGACTGGTTAGATTCATCAACATAATGCATAGTTCTATAAGAATTTGTTATATAATTGTTAAACATAACGATGATAAAAGCCATTATGCCAAAAGCGGCGATAAACTCAATTAAAGTAAAACCAGATCTTAATTTTAATTTTTTTTTCATAATCAATATCTAATAGCATTTTACGGAACTAAAACTACAACCGTCAAAGTTGCTGCTGTCAAACAAACAAGAATTATATGTGCATACATAGCCAGGGGCGAAATTCGAAATCATTACCACTGAATCAGTGTCTTTGAAAGTTGAATCAAATTGAATTTCAATCCTAACGGTTTTGTAATCATTTAAACCCGTTTCGTCGCCGCCAGCATTATCAAAAACATCATCAATATTTTTGATATCCGTAAGAATGGTATAGTTTATCCCATTTCTTGTTGTTGTTTTTACGGGCGGGAGGTTGCAATATGCTGGATTTGGCGTGCACATAGTATCCGCAGTTCCCAAAAAACCATATTCTATGTTGCGTAAAGATTCCATTTCTTCATTGGCAATTGCCAAAGCTTCTTTTTTTTTGCTTTTGTCCCTCAACATTCTCAATGAATGATCATACATTCCATAAACTCCCAAAGACATAATATTTAGAATAAAAATTCCGATCAAAACCTCAATAAGAGTAAAACCTTTTTGAGTCTGTTTTTTCATAAATAAAATTTAACTTTGGCGTTTTTCTAAAAATTTATTTTGCAAAAGCGCCAAAGTTTAGAGTAAATAATATTTATTTTAATATTGTTGCGCGAGATTATACATAGGCATCATTACTGCCACAGCCATTAGCCCGACAGCCGCTCCTATTATTAAAATCATAAGAGGTTCAATAATTGATGAAAGATTTCTCGTCGTATCATCAACTTCTTCTTCATAATAATTGGCAATCTCTCCAAGAAGTTCGTCAGTTGTGCCGGACTTTTCGCCAACCATTATCATTTGGATTAGCATTGACGGAAAAAGATTTGCATACACTTCAAGACTTGAAGATATCGCAGCTCCCTTTTTAATTTCTTCCCTTGCTTTGTTTATAGCTTCTTTATAGCTCGTATTGCCCACCACATTCGCCGTGATTTCAAAACTTTTAATTAAAGGAATTTCTGTTTTTAAAAGCGAATTTAACGAGCGGGCGAATCTAGCTAAATTAACCTTTTTAACTATCGGACCTATAATAAAAAATTTCAACAGAAATAAATCAAAATATTTTTTGCCGATTTTTGTTTTTATTCCGCGCGAGAAACCAACCGCAAACGCAACCGTCAAAACAAAAGCGATTATTCCATGGTGTTGTATAAAATTGCTTACGGCGATTAAAATCTTAGTAATAAAAGGCAATTCTGCGTTAGCCTCTTCAAAAATTTGAATAAATGTTGGAAAAACAAAAATAATCATTCCAAAACCCATTATTACCATAGCGAATAATACCACCGCGGGGTAAGTCATAGCGCCGCGAATTTTGCTTATAAGGTCGTGATCTTTTTTAGTCTGAATATATAATTGCTCTAAAATATTTTCCAAATTCCCGGAAGTTTCACCCGCCGAAATCATATTAATAAATATTTCCGAGAAATGTTTTGAATGCCGCGACATGGCTGTCGACAACGACTGTCCTTTTTCAATATCTGTTGTAATCTCTGTGAGTATTTTTTTGAATGTAACGTTTTGAGTCTGCTTTGATAACACTCTTAAACTTTCCCCAAGCGACATTCCCGCCTTAAGCATTGTTTTGAGATTTTGCAAGAAAAAAATTTTTTCTTTGGCTGAAACACGAGCAAGGAAATTGATATTTATTTTTTTACGCGTTTTTTTTTGTTCGGATGTTTTATTTATCATATTTTGTTGATATTTATTTTTGCGTTTTTAAATGTTTTTGATATTCCCGCACTTTATTAATAACATCTTCGGTTGAGAACATCGCTTTGATTATATAGCTGTCGCTCCCCAGCTGTTCCGCTTTTTTTATATCTTCTTCGGAGCCGAGATTGCTTAGGACGATAACAATCATTTCCCGGATTTTTTTATCAGGATGCGCTCTGATTTTTTTTAAAACCTCAAATCCATCCGCTTTTGGCATAATAATATCCAAAAGCAGAAAATCAGGCTTTAAAGATTCAATTTTTTCCAAAGTTTCAGCGCCGTTTATCGCTGTTGCGACATTGAAACCTTCTTTGGAAATTTTTTGTTTCCAAATATCCTGAAGCAAAACATCATCTTCGGCAATAAGAATTTTTATATTTTTATCATCCATATGGTTTTAATTTTTAAATTTAAACTTATCTCGCTATGGGTATTGTAAAATAAAAAATTGAACCCTTGTTTTCCGTACTTTCAAAATTAATTTTTCCGCCATGTCCGTTAATTATATTTTTTGCTATAAATAATCCAAGCCCATTTCCCTCCGTCTCTTTTTCCACTATGTTATCTCCGCGCATAAATTTAGTAAAAAGCTTGTTTTGCTGCGCTTGCGGTATCCCAAAACCGTCATCAGCAATTGTAAATTTAATATCCCTGCTCAAATTTTCCAGTTTAATATTAATTATGCCTTCGTTTTTGGTGTATTGTATAGAATTCAAAATTAAAGCGGTAATCGCCATCTGCAATTTATAAGGATCGCAATTTATTTTATAAATCTTTTCGCCGCAATCAAAATTAAGTTTTTGTTTTTTCTCTTTGGCAAGCGACTCCAGCTTTTTAATTGTCTCTTTTATCATATCAATTATTTGCATTTTTTCAAAACGAAAACCGAATTTACCTTCTTCTATTTCAGATACATTCAAAAGATCATTAACAACCCTGATCATTCTTTCATTTGATTGGTATCCTTTTTCCAAAAATTCTTTTTGGCTTTGATCCATTTTTCCCAAATCGCCGTCTATCAACATTTGTAAAATCCATTTAACAGCCGACAGCGGCGTGCGTAATTTATGCGCCGCCGTTCTGATGAAGTCGGATTTAATTTTATCAATTTCTTTATCGCGCGTTATATCATGCAAAATTTTTATATATCCCGTCCGTCCTTCTTTTTCGTCAAAAAGCGGAGCGCAAATTATTCTGATCACTTTTCCGTCTATGGAAACTTCTGATATTAGCGGAAATTTTATTTCTGATATATTCTCTTCGCTGAAATCTTGATCAAGAATTTTTGGCAAAGGCTCTTCTGTAAGACGTTCATTTGGAAATAATTTTTCCGCGACAGGATTGATTAAAATAATTTTTTTATTTTTATCTATAACAATCAAGCCGTCAACTAGATTAATAATAATAGATTGTATTTTATCACGTTCCTCCCTGCTGGCCAATTCTGTTTTTTTGACATAATGATAAAGATTGGCATTTTCAATCGCAGTCGCTATTTGATGCGTTAATGTGCTCAAAAGCTTCATTTCTTCTTCGGTATATTTTATTTTTGAAAATTTTTCGCCTATTGCCAAAATTCCAACCAATTGCTGTTTGGAAATAAGCGGCAAGATAACTGCGAATTTGCGGCTTTGCAACTCATCTTTGATTCTTTGCAAATCAGACGCGGTGTCAATTAAATTTAAATTTTTTTTTATGGAAATGTTTGTTTGCCAATTTATAATATCATCAATACTTACCGGAGACTGAACTTTTTTTAACATGCGGATTATTGGATTATTAATATTCAATATCAAGCGGTTTTTATCATTTGATATTTCGCTAAAAATGTATTTTTCTTTATTGTATTTTATTAAAGATACATTGTTAACTCCGACAGTTTTTACCAAAAGATTAGTAATTATGGACAAAATTTTATCATGCTCCAACGTTGAAGCGATCGCTTGGCTCCCTTCATCTAATGTTTTTTTGTAATCATAATTTTGCTCTTTATTTATTATTTTTTTATTTATTATTATTTTTTTATTTTTTACAACAAAAACAACATTTGCCGCAAAACTAACGGCAATAATCAGTAATCCAAATATATATAATAAGTTCATAATGAAGTTGAATGCAGAGATGAGGCAATGCCTCGTCTCTGCAACATCATTCTTTATTCTTTCGCCACCCTTAATACTTCTTCCAGCGAAGTTATTCCGCCCTTTGCTTTTATTACTCCATCTTCAAACATTTTAATCATGCCTTTGTCTACAGCTAATTTGTTAATATCTTTTGCGGTGGCTTTGCTGTTTATTAATTCTTTAATTTCATTAGTAATTTCTAAAATCTCATATATCCCGATTCTACCCTTGTAGCCGCTATTGGCGCATTTTTTACATCCTTTGCCGCGATAAAAAAGCATATCTTTTAAAATTTCGCTTTTTGTAATAGCCCCCACCTCAACCAAAGTTTCAAGCAGTTTCGGAACATTAAATATTCTTTCAATTTCTTCAATATTTTCATGGCTTAATTGATAGCTTTTAATGCAATTTTGGCAGATTTTTCTCACAAGCCTTTGGGCTATAATTACATTAATGGTCGTGCTGATTAAAAAAGTAGGTATGTCCATTTCAGTAAAACGGGGGATTGTAGTGGCGGCATCATTAGTATGCAGTGTTGATAAAACCAAATGACCGGTCATCGCGGCGTGAATTGCTATCTCCGCAGTCTCGCCGTCGCGGATTTCTCCAACCATGATTACATTAGGGTCTTGACGCAATAATGTCCTTAAACCGCTGGCAAAAGTAAAACCTATTTTTGGCGCAACCTGGCTTTGGTTGATGTGCGCCAAATGATATTCAATCGGGTCTTCAATTGTGGAAATATTAACCTCCGGTTTGTTGAGAATATTTAAAATAGTATAAAGAGTAGTGCTTTTTCCCGAACCGGTAGGACCCGTAACCAAAATCATTCCATGCGGCTTGTTTATATTATTTTTGATAATCTCCAAAGGATTCTTTTGAAAACCAAGAGTTTCCAAGGTAAGCACTTGGGCTGATTCGTTCAAAAGCCTCATTACTATTTTTTCACCGTCATAAACAGGCAATATGGAAACACGCAACGAAACTTTGTATTCTGCATTTTTAATAGTAAAACGTCCGTCTTGCGGAAGACGATGTTCATCTAGTTTTAATTTTGAAAGAACCTTGATTCTCGCTATAATCCCAGCTTGCACTGTTTTGGGCAAGGTCATGACATTGCGCAAGATTCCATCAACGCGGTATCTTACAAAGACATCTTTTTCGCCAGGCTCTATATGAATATCGGAAGCTCCTTCAAAAACAGCATACTCCAGCAATGTATCAACTATTTTAATAACTGGCAGATCTTTTGCTAATTTTTTTAGCGCGTCTTCGCCTTCTGGCATTTGGCTTTCCGATGTTGTAATCGCCTCAAATTCAGCCTCAAGGCTTTTGTGGTATTGTTTTAAAATTTCGTTTAAATCTTCAGGAGTTGTTAGGCGAAGATCAATTTTTGCTTTATATTTTTTTTGTATAGAATCAATAATTTCAACATCAGGAGGATTAGTTGTCGCAAGTTTCAGGACATTATTTTCAGTATCAATATCAAAAGCCACAATTTTATGATTTTGGGCGATAAGCTCCGGAACTAAAGTTAAAATGTCTTTTCTTATCACAGTGTCCCTGAGAGAAATAAATGGAATCTTAAAATAAGTTGCGGCTGTTTTATACAAAGAATCATTTGATATAATTTTTTTATCCGCCAAATGATCAGCAAGAGAAACTTTTTTTGCCTCGCTTTCTTTAATTTCTTCCTCCCATTTTTTGTCATCAAGAATAAGACCTGCAAGTTTTAAAATTGATTTTAGTTGCGCGTTTGAAAACATTTATATGATTATACCAAACGAATTTAATTTGTTCTATATTATTTTTATTTACCCTCCCCTAACCCCTCCGCGGGAGGGGGATTAAAAGTAGAACAGATTAAATTCGTTTGGTATTATAATAAATTAATAAACAAAAATGCCAGATTAAACTTAACTCATTCCAAAGGAATTTCAATAGACTTGTCGCGTAATTAGTTCCTACTGCAATTTTCATATTTTGGTCAAATTTTCCAAAAATTTTTTCAGCTTAGCTTGGGCTAAACCTCAAAAATTGTTTGAAAAATTTGCCTCAAAATCTGAAAATTTCGTCACGAAACTAATTACGCGACAAGTCTAATTTTATACTTGATAGTTATAGAAATATCCGCAATTATTGTAATTGCTAAGTTCAATAAACAAAAAATATGAAAAAAAATTTAAAATACATAATAACAATATCTGTTCTGATTATAATTATTATTATAGCCGCCCTGTTTTATTATGGCCGTAAAAAAACGCAAAATGTTCCATCAGAAAATATTCAACAGCAGGACATTAACAACCTCGGCATGGCAGATATAAATATTGATAACAAAATAATTCAGCAAGATAACCAAATATACCAAACAGCGGCAGAAACCAATAATGCTGATAAATGCGGCGAAATGTCAGACGACGGGCAAAAAGATTTATGCGTTAAATTGCTAGCTGTTAAATTAAAAAATAATCAGCTGTGCGATAAAATCATAAACAAAGATTTTATCCAAGACTGCAAGGACAGAACCAATTTTGAAATCGCCACACAAAACAAAGATCTAGAATTATGTAAAACAATCAACGACGTTAACTTAAACAACTCTTGCGTTATAAATGTAATTTCCCAGAACCAATACAGCGAACAAGATTGCGAAAAATTGGAAGATGGCAATCAAAAAGATTTGTGCTTGAGCCATGTTTTATACGAAGAGGCGACAACAAAAAATGATATCTCGCTTTGTCAGAAAATACCCGGCGAAAATAACTATGAATGTTTAAACTCTATTATCAGCGAGCATGACAATTTAGATTATTGCCAATCGCTTTCAGAAGAGCTGCAAGAAACCTGCATG
>JBDRHN010000074.1:0-2446 GCA_043816765.1 bacterium
GCGTAACGGAATTTCAATGTTTGTTAGCAAAAGTAAATTTCTGGCTCTTTGACAAAATAATAAGTTATTTTGAAGAAAACTTACCGGTTTTTGGGTTGTATCGGTATGTTGTACCCCGAAAACTTCTATAAAAAAGCGGATACATCAGTCCGTTTGGGCATAATTCGCAAGAAAACCTTGGTGGATACAATAGATCACCATCTTCATCATTAAAATCCATGTCATAAACAATATGAGTTGGGATTTTTTCTTTAGTGCCGCAGGATTGACAGATGAATTCAGTATATTTCGGTTTCCTTAAAGAAAATTTTAATCGTTTAAGGAGGCAGACAATGAATAATTTTAAGTTGGCCATATTTATTAGCATATGCGATTACACTCAGGAACATTTTTTTTAAGCATTTCGGACATACCAAAGGGTCTTTGCCATTAGATTTAATTTTTCTTTCGCGCCAAGAAAGAATTTTAGCATTTGATTTTTTAAGTTGAAAGAGAAGTTTTTTGGCAATAGTTGTTAAAGAAGTTTTGAGTCTTGAAGCGAAGATGCCGGCATAACGGATTTGCCGGAAATGTTTATCGGGGATGTGGCGAATAAGGTTAGCAATAAATTCTTCCACGGTAAGTTTTAGATAAAAGGTTTGATTGGTGGATTTATCTTTAAAGTAGAATTGCACGAATTGTCCATCATAGGAAGTAATTCTAGCTTCAGCGATAACAGGGCGTTTAGTGTAACGGCCAATGTATCGTATAGTAAAATAGGCGTTAGATAAACTTTTGCCAATGTGGACGAACCATGTTTTTTGATAAAGGGTGTTCAGGAAATCATTGAAAGAAGTATGATTAGAAAAGATTTCTTCATTAGGCAGATTAAGCGACTGTTTTTTAAAAAGAGTTCTCAAAGAAGTAATTATTTGATAGCGCCAAATAGATTTAAGAGCATGATGAGAGATATAAGAATTGGCAAT
The DNA here is from genome assembly GCA_043816765.1 of bacterium. Classification (GTDB taxonomy): domain Bacteria; phylum Patescibacteriota; class Patescibacteriia; order JBDRHN01; family JBDRHN01; genus JBDRHN01. The sequence goes on from JBDRHN010000074.1 coordinate 966, forward strand.
CCATTTAGAATGGTCAAGGCTTAGGCCGCCGCAAGTGATAAGGACATGAATGTGAGGATTGAATGTGAGGTCTGCGCCAAAAGTATGCAGGACCATAGTAAGGCCTGGAACATAAGATTTATTTTGTTTAGTCCATGATAGGATAGTCTTTGAGGTGGATTTAAATAATATGTCAAGTAAAAGTTTGCGATTACACAGGATAAGAGACCTAATTTGCGAGGGAACAGTGAAAATAAGATGTTGGTACGGCACATCGAGAAATTCATTTAAGCTGGAAGATATCCAGTTGTTGGTGGCGAGAGTGCCGCAAGAAGAACAGAACCTGGATTTGCACGAATGAGGGATAGTAATGGTATGATCGCAATCAGGGCATTGATATCTGTGAAAGCCAAGATTTTTAGAGCGGCAGTTAAAGATTTTATCAATATTCCACGGAATGGCTTCGCGGATAAGAAGGGAGTGTTTTTTATAGAAGCGGAACCAGTTATTGTTATGTTGTAAAATGTGTTTGATAGTAATTTTTCCGGAAATTAATTCCATGATGATACTATACAAAATAGAACTTGTTTTGATAAATAAAGAGTTCCGCCCGAAGGGTGGCTAATTTAAAATTCCTAATACATAAATTTAATACCGAATATGGAATGAAAGGGCGGTTTTAAAAGCGGAAAAAAAGAATGAAAATAATTGCTTTGGGTCTTATGTCGGGCACATCCGCGGATGGAATTTCCATCTCCGCCGTTAATATCTACACGGCAAAAAAAGCTATTGAGGTTTTAAAATATAAAACCTATTCTTATGATTTAAAATTGCGAAAAAAGATTCTTTCAGCTTCTAAAATGAACGCTTTTGAGCTTTCAGGGTTAAATTTTGAGTTGGGATATTTATGGGCAAAATGTATTCGTAAATTTTGTAAAAGCATAGATCTAAAGTATAAGGATATTGCGGTGATAGGTTCTCATGGTCAGACTGTTTGTCATAGTCCTTTTGCGAATATTCCCAATACTCTTCAAATTGGAGAGGCATCTTTTATTGCTAAAGAGACCGGCAGGCCTGTTGTTTGCGATTTTAGACCTATGGATATGGCCTTAGGCGGACAGGGCGCTCCGCTAATTCCTTTTTTAGATGAATTTATGTTTGCAGGCGCCGGGCCAAAATTGCTTTTAAATATAGGCGGGATAGCTAATTTTTCCTTAGTTGGAAAAGGTGTTAAGACTTTTGCCTTTGACACTGGTCCCGGAAATTGTCTTATGGATTCGCTTGTTCAAAATGTAACAAAGGGGGAAATACAATTTGACAAAAACGGGGCTTTAGCTCAAAAGGGGGAAATTGATTATAGGAAAATAGAGAAAATGCTTAAAGAATCTTTTTTTACGATGAGACCTCCAAAATCCGCCGATAGAAATGATTTTTCGTTTCAATTCATAAAAAAGCATTTTAGAAATATAAATAGCAAGAATATGCCGGATATAATGGCTACT
>JBDRHN010000075.1:0-18989 GCA_043816765.1 bacterium
CGACTTTAGCAATAATTTCTTTCACTGCCGGCTGTTGTTGTTCATCAGCGCTATTATTTAATTGTGAATTATCTTTATTCATTGCTTTATTGTTTTATTGTTTTATTGCTGTTGTTTCCGCGGTCTTCCGACTTTTTTGGGTGCTGGTTCTTCTTCTCTCTGATTTTCTTCTTCTTGCGTTTCAACCTCTACTTCAGAATGGGCAACTTGCGACGAAGGTGCTGATCCGCCAGCTGGCGGAGTGTTTTTTTCTTCCATAATAGGAATTTCTTCTGCTTTCAGTCCAATCAATCCGCGCATATCGTTCAAAAGGGTGTGCAACTGCTCTATGGATTTATCAATTGTGATTACAACAATCTGTTGCTGATCAACCGCTGACGCAACCTCTTGAGCACTTGATGCGTTTTGTTGCGCAACCGCAGCAACCGAACCCACTGTTTTACTAATCTGCTCAGTAGAAGACGCTTGCTGTTGCATATTAGAAGAAACTTCCTGAATCTTTGCTGATATTTCTTGAACGCTTTGCGTAATGCTTTGAAGCGCGGCTAACGCGCGGTTAATAACTTCAGAACTTAATTCAATATCTTTTGTTCCTTGCGAAGCGGCAGAACCGATTTTCTCTACCTTTGCGGATGTTTCAGTAATACGATTAGAAATTTCATCACCGAATTTACGAGAACTTTCAGCCAATCGCCTAACTTCATCAGCTACAACCGCAAACCCTCTTCCAGCCTCTCCAGCGCGAGCCGCCTCAATGGCCGCATTCAAAGCCAAAATATTGGTTTGATCGGCAATGCTTGTTATTTCTCCTGTAAGCCGCGTAATTTCCTGATACGAAACCACCGCCTCATTAACAATACCCACAAAGGAATTAACCGTTTCTTTAATTTTTTTAAGATCTTCCTGCGATTTTTCTCCTTCTTGCCCGGCTTTTTGCGCTTCTGCGCTTGCTTTTGTCGCGCCAATAGCGGTTTCTTGAATTGTGCCAGACATTTGGGTTATGGCCGTTGCCATCTGGGAAATTGTGCCTGACATTTCTTCGGACTGCTTGGACTGCTGGGTTGCTCCGCTCGCAAGCTGGGACGCAACCGTTGAAGTTCTGCCTGTAACCTCTGATTGCTGGCGGGATGAATCGCTAAGAATTTCAGAAATTCCAGCCAATTCCTCAACCGCTCCTCTAAACGATTTAGTAATTGAACGATACGTTCTTACCGCCAACCATAAACCCAAAATTGTTCCGATCACAGTAGTAGTGGTTACTTGCGTTGTCGTAAGCCCCAAAATAGAGGCGATTCGCGGTAAGAATATAAGCAAGATGAAAACCGCAAAGGCAATAATAAGCTGGCGGCCAATTGATCTCATTTGAAATGCCCCCGCTATATCTGTTTTTTGTTCTTCTTGTTTTTGTTGCATATAATTCAATAAAACAATAAAACATACGGCCTTCGGCCTAAACAATAAAACAAATTTGTTTTATTGTTTTATTGTTTTTTTGTTAATTAATTATCAACCTTTAGATTCTTTATCTTTTTGCGCTCTTTTTATCTTTCCTAATGTTTTTATCTTAACAGCGCTCTCTGGTTTTTTCTTTTGGTTCTCAAATAATTTCGGCGTAGCGGCGGAATTTAAAAATGTATCATGCCGCCACCAATCCATCCCTATTTCCTGAGCTTTATCAACCGAACAAACAAGCAATCGTATTTTGATTGTCAAAAGCTCAACATCAGCAAGCTGAATAACAATATCGCCCGCGACGACAAGCCCCTTGTCAAGTATTCTATCAAGCAAGTCCACCAGTGTAGCGCCTTGCAAACTTCTTTGCACTCCTTTGTTTTCCATATAATTTTAGTAATTTGTAATTAGTAAATAGTAATTAGTAAATAGTTGGTAATTGATGCTTTTGCACAAATTGCCAATTACTAATTACTATTTACAAATTACTTCACATCAAATTTCCCAACGGCCCCAAATCCAAATTCAAATCCTCTTCTTTTAACCCAAAAATTGTCCTCATCTCCTCCATTTTCTTTGCAAGCGCCTTGAGCGCCATGCCCAACTTTTGCGTTTCCCGCGTCGTCAAATGATTCATCTTCACTTGGCGCACAGCTTCCCGCTCCATTATACGTCTCAAAAGTTCAACAACAGTTAATGCCAATCTTGTAATCCCTTGCTCAATTTTTTCCGCGTCAGATCCGTCAATTACTTTAGGAATCGCCGCCTCCGCTTTTTTAATCGCTTCTTCTAATTTGTTTAAATACACAATATCTTCCGGCGTTAATTCTTCATTTATTTTTGCGTTTTTGCGTTCTTGCGTTTTTGCACTATCAAGACTCGCTGCTTTAGATATAGAAGTCACCATCAAACGAAGTCCGATATACACAAGGTCAACATCAGCCAATCGTATGGCAACATCTCCTTGCACCACCGCCCCCTTTTCAAGCAACCGATCAACAACATCAACCAGCGCGACATTCTGTTCTTTATGTTTTTTTGCTAAAGTTGGCATGTTTTAATTTCAGATTTTTGATTTAAGATTTATGATTTATTTCGCTTTCTTGTTTTATTGTTTTATTGTTTTCTTGTTTTATTTTTTAAATAAAGTTATACGGCGGCCACGGTCCAGTGCATTCAAAAATAAATGCCGGATTACAATCCTCTGTTTCTTTGACCTTTTTTAAAAAATCTTTTACTGATTTCTTTCGGATTAAATAGGCGCTGTTCAAAACCATCGGATCGTTTTTGCCAGTAATCTCCTTTGCTAAAATCTTATTCTCTTGCGTCTCGCAAACGACTTGCTTGAACTTTTTAAAAAAACTCTCGCTCTGTTTATCAATTTCTTGCCACATAGTCTTTTTGATCATATCTTCTGTTTCTAATTCCTGAAAATAATCCGCTCCTTTGGGCAATTCTTTTGCTCCCTCTATCTTAACTTTTATCGCGTTATTTTTATTTTTTAATTCATCTCTCAATCTTTTTTCATCTACATATACCTTAACTCCCCATTCTTCTTTTCCATCCAAATTTTTTAAAATATTTTTAAATTTTTGATAACTCTTTTTTAAAACCTGCTCAAGATTTTTTTTGTCATTAAATATCGCGCCGAACTTCATTGGAACTACTGATTGCAGATTTAAGATTTCAGATTTATGATTTATTAAACCCATCGCCTGCTCTACTACTTTTTCATGCTCAGCAGAATGTTTTATTATCCAATTTACATCTTCTTTTGCCAGACGCTCAATCTCTTTTGAGGCAAACTTCTTTATGTCAATATTGCTAACAACAGCCTCTATACCCAAATGTGATACAAGAAAAACCTTTGCGCCATCAATGCCTTTCAAACCAGCTTTTAGCTTATAGCTTTTAGCTGTTAGATATGGACGGATACAATATAAATAAATTCCTGTCATAAATCTAAAATCTTAAATCATAAATTTATAAATCTGAAATCTGAAATCTTAAATCTGAAATCATAAAAATCTTAAATCAAGACTCTTCCTCTTGAATCTCTTCTCCTGTATCACCGCGCTTTCTTAAACTTTTTCTTGCATAAGACGATAAATCGCCAACGCTATCCATCTTAACCTCGTAAAACCCAAGAATATCCATTCTATCTGGAATTCCCTTCTTTTCAAGCATTTCAACTGCCACAACCCAATCTTCGCCATCCTTTTTTATGCTCACAACTGACACAGCATCAAAACCAGTCAAACTTTTCAGCTCAACTTTTGCTTGTTCAGTGATTTCTTTAATTGTCGTTTTTTTATTTTCAGACATAATTTTGATAAATGGTAATTGGTAATTAGTAATTAGTAATTAGTTGCCGTTACCCATTTACTAATTACCATTTACCATTTACTAATTACTCTTTTTATTTGTATTATTTTTTTTCACTCATATTTGTTTTATTGCTTTATTGATTTATTGATTTCTTATATTTTCTAATCTCCTCCAACCTCTTCATCAACTTTCTTTCCCGTCTGTCATGCTCTTCTTCATTTATCTGATCAATCTCAAAAAGAGTGTGCAACCGCATAAGTTCATCCTTTACTTTTCCTTCGTCAGTAAATTCTTCCTCCGCCATCTCCGCAATCTTTCTAAAAATACCCATAAATCCTTTTGCTGGAAGTAATAATAAATCATCAATAATTAACATAAAACAATAAAACAATAAAACAATAAAGCAATAAAACAATAAAACAATTTTGTTTTAATGTTCTTGTGTTCTCGTGTTTTTATGAAAGATTAATCTTTAAGTCCACAAAATTGTACGGCGGCACAGGGCCTGTGTATTTCACCTTCACATTATCTCCAAGTTTTTCAGCATACTTATTCACACGGCTGTCAAATTCAGAAAGATCGTTATTATTTATCAAAAAGGCAAGATTAGTAATCATTTGCTCTCCGAATAAATTGCATTTTTTATACTCAATAGTGATATCTTTAAAAAACTCCGCGATATCATATTCTGTTTTCTCTCTTTTTTTTCCTAATAATTTTGCGGCGATCTCACCAGCCCGCATTTGCTCATCGCGCGTTATTTTTCCTCTTGCTTTAATCCTTTGAATTTCATCACTAGTTTGCGCAATATGTTGAAATACCGGATTCAAATCAAGCCAAAACGCCTTCAAACTTAATTCTATTTTTCCTTGAAAATAAGTAAGATGCTCTTCAAGTTTATCCTTATGAGCTTCAAGAAGCTTTGACTTAACTTCATCCTCTGACTTGGTAATATGACCAAAAGCAATGGGCACAATAGGCGAATGCCGCATAACTTCTTCCAGCACTTTCTCGTGCGCCAACGCAGATTCTTTGTCTAATTCTTTGTCATTAAAATCTGTATCAGACGCGACACATAGCAAATTTTGCCACTCTATAATATGCACCGACGCGCCTTCAATACCCGCGATATTAAGGTTGTTTGGTTCAATATCTTTTGTGATGCAGTATAGATATTTTTGCATAATCGGTAATTTGGTAATTGGTAAATGGTAATTAGTAAATAGTTGTCAATTACTAATTACTCTAAACAACTTTTTGCCTAACTGACTTAATCTCTCCACCCCTCTAACCTCTTCTGCTTCTAGCTCTATTTCAGTAATAGCATAATCAGGAAATGATTTTTTAATTTCATCAATATAATGATCTTGCACTTTTCTTCGCGCTTGCAGAAATGGCGATTTGTCTTTCGGAACTATATTATTAATGACAATATGCTGAACTGGCGTTTTTGATTTTTTAAGATCGTTAATCAGATCTTTAGTTTCTTCCACCCCCATTGCTTCGGGAATAGTTACCACAACAAAACTGGTTTTGTTTGGGTCGCGAAGAAGATTCTGCACCTTCTTAACCGTTTTTTTCATCTCTAATAAAAACTCGTCAGCTTTTTCTGATCTCTTCTCTTTACCCCGAGAAAACCGATCTACCATATAATGATATTTCCAACGAAGATTTGCTAAAAATTTTATCCAATCGTCTAAAAGCTCCGGCAATGTTAGCAATCGCAAAGTGTGGCCAGTCGGCGCGGTATCAAGGATATACATATCAAATTTCAGATTTTCGATTTCAGATTTCAGATTTTTGTTTCCGCGTTTTTCCGCGCCTGCCCCGTACCGAACTTGTTCTGGCGAGGGGTTACTATCCGCGTTTTTCCGCGTGCCGCCTTCGGCGGCATCCATAAAATCAATAATCTTTTTAAGTCCCATCACTTCGTCAAGTCCGGGAATATCAAGCGAAAATATTTCTTCGGTTTCTTCATTGGATAAATATGTCCCCTGCTGAAGAATATCTAATATGTCGTCGCCGTATTTTTTTTTAAATTTTTCAAGTTCACCCGTCGCGCTAATTTCCATCGCCCATAAATTCTCAAAACCCTCTACTTTGACAGGTTCGTTAGAAAACTTTTGAACGAACGAATCAGCCAACGATGGCGCAGGATCAGTCGTAAAAACAAGAATCTTCTTTTCTGGAAAATGTTTTGCAAATTGAATAGCTGACGCGCCAGCCATAGTTGTTTTTCCAACTCCGCCTTTTCCGCCGAAAAGAATAAACTGCAAATTTTTATCTAGAAGTTCTGTCAACATAGAAGCAATAAAGCGATAAAGCAATAAAATATACATTCGCTTCGCGAGCTAAACAAGAAAACAAACTTACTTTCTTGTTTTCTTGTTTTATTGCTTTATTGTTTTATTGATTTAATAGCTTAATCGGAATAAACCTTTCTCTTTTTTCCCAACAACTTTATCTGGTTTTGAATTGGTTGGAATAGCGCTTTGTTCATCAACATACTCATCCTCCAACCCCTTGGTCAGCTTTGACGCTAATTCATTTTGAATTTTAATCTTTTTATTAATTTCTTTTACTTGCTCTTTAACAGCTTCTGCTTTCTTTTCAAAAACAAAAGCTTGCTTGGTAAGAAAAGCCTTTTGCTTCCTAAATAAATGGGCTTTTTGGATGGCAACAATCGGAGTTTCTTCCTCGTTCTTTTTTAATCTGCCTATGCTTTTTACCAAAGAGGTTCTATGATACAACCTATTTCTTTTTGACCTGCCGACATCACAGGATTTTTTTTGCGGATGACGTTTATTAAATTGTGAGCTACTATTTTCCATATTAAAATAAAACTATAAACATTTTTTTAATATCCATCATCGCCTGCCAAAACTGCGCAAGGTGGACAATGAGTATCAATTAACTGATCAAGAAAACTACGCAACGACTCTTTGTTTTTATGATCTTCGGTGCGAGTAATTTCAGAAATCAAAACATCATGGCAAATTTTACGAAAAATATCGCAATCGCTTAAAACATTAGCACCTCTATACTTCTTCGCTGATTTCGCCACCATAATACACCCGCGAACAGTTGGCAAATACCCGCTAATACTTTTATTTCTGAGTTCACGCACAATTGATACAATTTTTTTTGCGTCGTCAATATGCAAATGTGATTTTGCAACCGCAATTTTTACCTCGGTTTCATAGTCATAATGTTCAAGGTCTATGGTGATCATACGATCCAAAAGCGCGTCCTGCGCGCTATGAACCCCGGCGTACTCTTCGGGATTGGATGTAAAAATCACTCTAAAATCAGGATGAACTCTGATATACGCCTCTCCCTTTCCGCCGTTTACAGGGAAATCAAGTATCCCCTCCTGCAAAACAGATAGAAGTATATTGTTTGCTTCAGGCCGTGAACGATTAAACTCGTCATAAAGAAGCGTATAGCCATCTCTTATAGCAACTGTCAATCTGTGATCAACCCAATTTTGTTGCATATTTTCTTCTGTTTTTGAAACACCCCTTACAAATTCATCAATCACTTTTTTACGGCTATAGCCGTGAGATTTACCAGTAAGATCAGTAGAAGTAAATTGGTCATCGCCATGAATTAGAACCATTGGCCTGCGCAACTTGCGCGCGACATGCAACGCGATCGTAGTTTTACCGGCGCCAGTCGGCCCCCTAAAATGGAGCGGAAATCCAGACTTGAGATAATTCAAAGCGCGCGCGGTTAGTTCTTTAACATCAGGGGTCTGAACAAATCCTCTCATCGGACGAGGTTCTATGAGAATCGTGGATTCTCCTAATTCTTTTTCAAAATTCTGCATAATGTTGCTTTTTTGTTTTATTGTTTTTTTGCTTTATTGCTTTATTGTTTTATTGCTTTCTTGACGCTCTTAGTCGCCGCCGCCTTGGGCTCTTCAATGGGTTCATCGCTCGCGGTTGACATCCAATATTTATGCGCTAACGCGTTGTCTTCGCGAAATTCTTTCATCATACCTTTCGCGCCTTGGCTAATCGCCTCTTTTGCTTGGTGAATTCTTCCAAGATCAGAATGTATTGTATCCATTAATGTTTTAAATCCCTGATGACGGACTTCGCGCGATGACTGCAAAATATCTCTTGTCTGCTGAGCGACAGATTGATTTTGCGAATGTATATTCTGTATAAATTTTCTATTATCCTCTACCATGCTCTTGGTAAGTTCCCTATTGCCTTTCACAAATGCATGCCGAGAGCGGTTAGACGCCTTCAAGTCATTAACAAAATTTTTCATTGACTGAGCTAATGCCATATATTCAGATTTAAGATTTAAGATTTCAGATTTAAAATTTAAATCTGCAATCTGCAATTATTTATTCGACCTTTGATACACCAACTTAGTTGAATGATTTTCTGCAAAACCTCATTAGATAGCCATCTAGTTCCTGTATAATTTCTGCGTTTTTCTGCGTTAAATTCCGCGTAGTTCTGCGTAATAAAACCAACCTAATGAGATTTTGCATACTCATCTGCTTTGTATTCCGGAACATATCCCTTGCCTTGACAGAACGAATCCGGCAATTTATAACGAGGATCTCTGCCGCTGCCATGGCATACTGGACATTCAGCATAAGGATCAGGGATAAAATTTTCCTTTTTTCCTTTGCATACTGCGCAATTAGAAGGTCGTTGTCTCGTCCCGAAGAACGGATCAACACCCGTTCCTTTACAATAACCGCATTTAATCATTGCCATAGTGTTTTCTAGACTGAATAGCAACTAGGATTAATAAATAAAGTGAAAAAACACTCTATATTTATCCCATCGCTAAAACGGTATAATTAACGTTTACCCTCACACCAAAAATTGAACATTAAATATAAAACAACTCTAAACTTTAGACATTACGTCAACTTTTAATGCAAGAATTCTCTAGACAGATGCGGTAAGTCCCATGGCTTCTGCGTATTTTAAATAAGTTTCTACGGAAGCGAGCACAACGCGACCCTCAACGGAAACGATTTCAATACCAATGAGAGCAACGGTGACCCAAAAGTCAATGACCAAACCTTTATCCAAGATTCTATCAATAACTTCTACCAACGTAGAACTTGCTAAACCTCTTCCTACAGACATATATTGTTATGCAAACAACTTATTCTAAAAAATTTTAGAACCAGCTGTTGTCTAGTTTAATTTTTAATTAAATTACATTGTCGACCTTTACTCCCCCAACATATTGTTGTGGGGATTTATTTAAATAACAAAAAATCCATTGCAAAAAAATGCAACGGATTTCCGTTTTTAATAAATTGAAAAATACTAATATTAAATATTGATTTTTTTCGCAAATAAAAACATTCTCTCTCTCTCTCTCTCTCTCTCTCTCTCTCTGCAACCTGCAACGCAGTTTATTGACTGTAAATTAAAATATTTGTTTTGCATCTGCATACTTTATTCATATTATAACTATAAAACGCATATTCAAAGTATAACACATTTTTATATTAAAAAATATCGGATTCATTGTGGATAACTTTTAAAAAAATTGCAACTGCTCAGCTGCGAGCGCCCGCATACGTCATTCCAGAAAATTTTTTCAACGGCATTAGCAAAAGCAAATTAAAATAGAGTAATATTGTTTTAACGTCAACCAACAACAGCAAGATTAAAAAATTTATTTGGAATCCAGTATGACCCGGATGAAAATATTTCAGTTGGTATTGAATTTAACTGGAGAAATGGTCATAACGATTCATGGCATTTATGGAGAACGAGTACGTTTTCTATTTATAACAAGACACAGCAATGGATTTACAGCGGATCATCCAGCATTGAGTTTAAGTTCCGACTCTATCATTTTATGAACAGTCCAACGGGTGTAAGCGTTTCCATTAGGTAAGTATTTCTAGCCAATCCCAGCTACTTCCCCAACACCCCAACAAACCCCCTCACCTTATCAACAACATCCTTAGGAACAGTCTCAGCTTTCATAATGTAACCAACCGCCCCCTTCTTTTTAGCCTCATCTTTAGCCTCCGGAGTGTCTAGATTAGAAATAATCACCACCTTGGTGTTTTTAGTTTCTTTGCCAGCTTGCAATTTGTCCAACAAGATAAAGCCGTTAGGGGCTTGGGTTTTATCACCCTCATCTTGCTTAATCAACAAATCCACCAGCGCGACATCCGGCTTTTCTTTTTTAGCGATTTTAAACCCATCCTCAATATTGTCGGCGCCAAATACTTGCGCGCCAGTTGTCTCAAATTGGACTTTATACATTTCTCTCAAATCCAATTCATCTTCAACGATTAGTACTTTGAGCATATAAAATAGACAAAATTTGGGGTTTGAACAAAAATAGTCTGTTCAAATCTTTATGTCATTAAAATTAATTTTTTATATTAAGCAATTATTTTTAAATGCCAAAAACCGTCTTATTGATAATCCTCTTTATTATAAATTTTTATTGGTAAAAAAACAATGTATGTCAGCAGAAAATCAAAAACTTCCCGCCAGTGACAGAGCCCTTTCGGGATGTCTACTGCCCTTTCGGGCAGCAACCGGATAACGATACTGGACGGGAAGTCCTTGCTCGTTATCCGGATTTTTCGCCATGCCCCTAAAAAAATCAGAGGTTTAGGCAATTTAATTATTATTATATTACAACATAGTAATTTAAAATCAAACCATATATTATTATTGCTTGCTCTTCTCAGCTACCAAATACCAAATGGTGGCAAATTCATGAAAAAATATCTTCTACAACTGATATTAAATATTTGGAAAAACAGATAAAAAACTATTTTTATTGCGCTCTTGTTTGGTCTGCTTTTTTTATATTTACAATAATCGCAGTAGATGGTTTTTCTGAAGCTATTGGCGAGATTGTTATAAAATTAATAATGATTTTGGGGATATATAGAAAAAAACGATGGGCGGCAATCGCTTTTTTCACATTTTTTGTCGTAGGACGGATAATGACTTTTGCTATGGATCCAAAAGTGTCTTATTTTACTATTTATATTTTAATATGTTTTATATATTTTTACGTTGGCATGCTTTCTGTTTTGAGGTTGCATGATCTTAAAAAAAGGAGGGTCAACAAAAAATAATACTACAAAGTCCTAGTTAAAATTTATATTCTTATATTTTGCAAAATTTGTTTTTTATTATGCCAAAAAAATAACAATTAAAAAAGCCACAACCCAAGATTTCAAAAAACTTTCCAAGCTGGATTATTATTTATGTCTCTTCTCCAGCTCGCCGATAAATTCTTTTAAAGTAATCTGTTTCTCTGCCAAAAGAACCAATAAGTGATAAAACAAATCACAACTTTCTTCAATAATTCTTTGCTTGGAATTGTTTTTACCAGCAATAACCACCTCTGATGCCTCTTCGCCGATTTTCTGAACAATTTTATCAATGCCATCTTTGAATAAAGATGTAGTGTATGAATCTTTTGGCAACTCTTTTTTGCGGCTGACAATTAAATCATAAAGTCGCTCTATAAATTCTAAATTAAAACCGGCAACTTCTCCGAAACAGGATGTTCGCCCTGTGTGGCAAGTCGGACCATTGGGTTTTGCGGTAATTAAAAGCGAGTCGTTATCGCAATCAATGAAAATATCTATCAATTCAAGTCTGTTATTTGAAACTTCGCCTTTTTGCCACAATCGTTTTTTACTGCGACTCCAAAAAGTAACCAATTTAGATTCCAAAGTTTTTTCCAAAGCCTCTTTATTCATAAAACCAAGCATTAAAACTTTTCTTGTTTTAGAATCCTGAACAATTGCCGGAACCAATCCATCCATTTTTTTAAAATCAATTTTTCTAATAAAACTTGTTTTTTTGTTTTCTTGTTTTTTTGTTTTCTTGATTACACTCATAAACGTATTTTAATATTATTATTTTTTAGATATTTTTTTAATTTTGAAATATCTATTTCATTCGTGTGAAATAAACTGGCAGCTAAAGCCGCATCAACATCAGTCTTTTGAAATACTTCCAAAAAATCTTCCATTTTTCCCGCTCCGCTTGACGCGATAACTGGAATATTCGTAGCATTGGTAATTGTATCCAACAATTCAATATCATATCCGCCCCTAACGCCATCTCTGTCCAAACTGTTCACCAACAATTCTCCAGCTCCTAAACTCTCCATCTGTTTGGAAAAGGCAATCGCGTCCGCGCCAGTCGGCTTTCTGCCGCCATTAATATAAATTTCCCAACTGTCCGCCGTTCTTTTGGCGTCAACGGAAATGACAATGCACTGCGAGCCGAACCACTCTGCGGCTTTTTTAACCAAGTCAGGATTATTAATAGCCGCTGATCCAATGGACACCTTATCGGCTCCCGCATTAAGCAAATCTCTAATATCCTCTAAACTTTTAATCCCGCCGCCGATGGTAAAAGGGATATTGATTTGCTCGGCAATCTTAGCCGCAAGCTGGCAGACTGTTTGCCGTTTTTCAACTGTAGCGGTTATATCTAAAAAAACCAGTTCATCCGCACCCGCATCACTATAAAGTTTGCCCAACATAACAGGATCTCCGGCATCCTGTAAATTTTTAAAATGCACGCCTTTAACCACTCTGCCATTTTTAATATCCATACATGGTATTATTCGTTTCGTTAAATTAGACTGATTTTGTTTTATTGTTTTTTTGTTTTTTTGTTTTATTGAATCAATCGTCTCGCCCAAATCAATTAACCCCTCATATATAGCTTTGCCTATTATGACTCCATTTGCGCCTAAAATATTTAACTGTTGTATGTCGTTAACACTGGAAACACCGCCAGCCGCAATCACTTTAAAATCATTTTTGATCACTTTTTTTATAAGTTCAAAATTCGGTCCTTTCAGCATTCCATCTTTTTTAATGTCCGTAACAATAATCGTCTTAACTCCAAATATTTTTAATTTTTCCAAAAAATCGTTTAATGATATTTCGCTTATATCTTCCCATCCTCTAACTGCCACGCTTTCACCCTTAACGTCAATAGAAATAATTATTCTCTCAGCGCCAAAATTCTTGATTAATTCTTTAATAAGGGAATCATCCTCTACTGCCGAGGTGCCAAGAATAATTCTCTGAACCCCGCCATTTAATAATTTAGCCGCGTCATCATAATTGCGAATTCCGCCGCCTGTCTGTGCAGGCAATTTAATATTTTTTGCAATTTCCAAAATTTTTTCTGAATTAATCAACTTACCGCTTTTAGCTCCTTCTAAATCAATAACGTGTATAATATCCGCGCCCTGTTGTTCAAATTTTTTGGCAACCCTAATCGGATCATCATCATACTGTTTGACCTTGGAATAATCGCCTTGTGTTAAACGAACACATTTGCCTTTTATCAAATCTATGGCTGGTATTATTTGCATAAAATTATAAATCGCAAAAATTTTTTAACACTTTTAATCCAATTTCACCGGATTTTTCAGGATGAAATTGCACACCGTAAAAATTATCTTTTTGAACCGCTGACGGAAAATCAATTCCATAGCTTGTTTTGCCAACAATAAATTTTTTATCAGTGTCAAAATAATAAGAATTCACAAAATAGAAAAAACTTTGATTGGGAATGTTTTTAAAAAGCAATGAATCTTGTGAAAATTCAATACTGTTCCAACCGATCTGCGGAACCTTAAGCGCATTAGAAAACTTATTAACTTGCCCTGAGATAACGGTCAAACAATCTGTTTTATCTTCCTCTGACTTGTCAGCCAGCAGTTGCATGCCCAAACAGATTCCAAGAAATGGCGCTTTAACTTTTTCTATTATTTCATCAAGACCTCGTTTTTTTAATTCAGCCATAGCAACGCCAGCCCGACCCACGCCGGGAAAAATAATTTTATCCGCAATCTCAACATCATCAGGGCTGGACGTAACTATATAGTCAAATCCCAACTTTTTTAAAGCATTTTTTATTGAAGCGATATTGCCGGCATTGTAATCAATTACTGCTATCATATGTTTTAAAGTTTGCCTTTGGTGGTCGGCAACAAATTTTTCGCTCGTCTATCCTTGCTAACAGCAAATCTCATCGCTCTTGCAAATGCTTTGAATATAGCTTCAGCCATATGATGTTCATTGCGACCGTATTTTAGATTAATATGTATATTAGCTTCCAAATTATCAGCCAAGGTTTTGAAAAAATCCTCAAACAATTCTGTCGGCATATCGCCGATTTTCTCGCGTTTAAACTCCGCGTTCCACACTAAATATGAACGACCTCCCAAATCAATAGCTACTTGCACCAACGATTCGTCCATCGGCAATAAAAAACCGTATCGTTGAATTCCTTTTTTATCACCCAACGCTTTTTTCAGCGCTTGTCCAAGACAAATTCCAATATCCTCAATAGTGTGATGCTCGTCAACTTTAATATCGCCTTTGGCTATTATTTTCAAATCAATTAAAGAATGTTTGGAAAATAACTCCAGCATGTGATTAAAAAAATTAATGCCGGTATCAATTTGATATTTGCCAGTACCTTCCAATAACGCCGTTATTGCAATATCGGTTTCAGTTGTTTTGCGTTTAATTGTGGTTTGTTTTTTCATATATTTAGCTGTCATATAAAGGAAACGGACATTAGTTGCGGGGTAGCCTGCCAGCAATTGCTGGCAGGCTACCCCGCAACTTGCGACTGTCATTCTGAGCGACTTATCAAATTAAGATTTATATAGCGGTTCCATTCTAAATTCACCCGTCGCTCCGCCGCAGTCTCCCGCGGAGCGGATTTTTGTCTTTTGCGACAACGGATATCCGTCATTCCAGAAAATTTTTTCGCCTTTTTTAACTAAAACAACTTAAAACAAAAATAATATTATTTTAATAATAATTACAATAGCAAGATTAAAAAATTTATCTGGAATCCATGAGTTCGTGCAATGCCTCCTGGATTCCAGATAAATTTTTTCAACTGTTTTAACGAGGTTTTGCTATTATTTTTTTAAACAAAACAAGATAACATTATCTAACTGCCATGGAAAAAATTTTCTGGAATGACAGTTCGATTAAACTCCTAGCAAAATTATTTAAAAATCCATTTTTTTAATTGCCGAAACAAACGATCCATTGGTATTCATCGCGACAAAGCGAAGCCCCAGATTTTTTGCTAATTGTTTGTCGCTGTCCCGATCGCCGCAAACAAATGAATTTTCAAAATCAATATTATTTTTATTTTCTCTAATAAAATTTTTTATCAATCCCGTCTTCGGCTTGCGACAGTCGCATTTGTCTTTTGGTAAATGCGGACAGATAAATACTTTTTCAAATTTAATTCCTTTCTTAACAAACATATCCATCATTTTGTTATGCGGCGCGTCAAAATTTTTCTGCGGAAAAGAAGCTGTGCCAAGTCCGTCTTGATTGGAAACCATTATTAATTTATATCCTCTATCTTTTAATATTTGCAATCCCCCTATAACTCCATTCAAAATTTTCAACTTTTTCAAACTGTCAATTTGAAAGGTGTCTTGTGGCTCATAAATCAACGTCCCATCTCTATCAAGAAAAGCGTATTTATCTTTTATCTGTTCCCTAGTAGCAATTGTCTGCAATGCTCCGTTGGAGTCTCCCCGCGGGGACTCCAACGCGGGAACGAAATAGTCTTGTTTTAAACGCGCAGGAGTCCTCTGCGGAGAGACTCCCGCGGAGCGAACTCCAATTATCATCTTATATTCTTTAATAAATTTTTCTGTTTGCTCCGTTGTTCCTATGCTTACGCGAATCATGTTTATGCTTTTCTGCGGTCTGACCAATATGCCCTTTTGTTTCAATTTTTCAACTTCTGCTTCTAAATTTTTTGGTTTGAAAAGAATAAAATTGGCAGTTGACGGGAAATATTTAATATTGTTTTTTTTAAAAAAATTCTCTAAAACAGGCTTTGATTTATCCATGATTTCGCGGACATAGTTTTCCATATTTTTTTGGTCGTCCAATGCGGCTGAAGCGGCAACGGAGGCAAACATATTTACATCATACGGACCGCGGATTTTAAGCATTTCACTGATATATTTTTTGTCGGCGATTAAATAACCAATTCGCAGCGCAGCTAAACCAAATGCTTTAGAAAACGATCTGCTAACAATAATATTAGGATACTTTTCAATTAATTTAACCGCGCTGATTCCATAAAATTCAAAATAAGCTTCGTCAACATAAACCAGTGGCGCTTTTTTGGCGATCTTTTTAATATCAGCCAAGCTGACAACTGTTCCTGTTGGATTATTGGGATTGCAAACGATCACTAATTTTGCTCCTACGTCTATGGCTTCCAATGTTTCTTTCAAAGGAAACGCAAAGTTATCTTTTTCTTGATATTTTGGCTTGATAATTTTACTGCCGGCAATCTCGGCGCACTGGTAAAACATGGCAAAACTTGGCGATGGAATAATCACTTTATTCGCGTTGTTTATAAAAGTCCGAAAAATTATATCAATACCGCGATCTGAACCATCAACAATCATCACTTGGTTGGGATTAACTTTGGCATACTTGGCAATCTGTGTTTCTAAATTCCGATATTCCGGATAAATTTGTAATTGATCTTTTTTTATAAAATTCTCCAATGCTTGAATTACATTTTTTCCGGCTGGAATTGTTCGCTCGTTAAAATCTAAAAGCAGACCATTAAAATCCGTCCTTCCATCAAGAGGCGGGGTGTATTGTTTCATTTTTTGGATTTTTTTTAGAGCTAAATTTTTCATGGTTTTTTAAATTATTGTGGGTAAGGTCGCCGACGTCGCCGAGCTTACCTGCAATAATTTAATTTTAATATTTACTTTACTTAATTAAAGTATAGCGGATGTTGAGCGGGTTGTCAAATGGTTAAGTTTGTAAAACAAAATTAATAAAAATGAAAAAAGGTAGAGTATTTAAACACTTGCGTGCACACTCTACTTTTTTGTTTTTTTAACCTAAAAAAACTTGCCAACCGCGACGACGATCAAATACTCGTCTGTCGTGGATGGCTATATTATCAGCCCTTTTCGGTGGGCTGTAAAAAACTGTCAACCCCTTCGGAGGTTTAAGCTATTTCCAACAAAAACCCCCATTGTTATTGCAATAACAATGGGGGTTTTAAAAAAGCAGATGTTGCAAAATTTATTAAGCCCTAATTTTCTTACTCTCTAAATACAAAGTATCAGGACACAAATCCTGTCCGTCTCGCCATTTAACACTGCCCAAAAAAGGTTGAACAGAATTAAAAATAGATTTATTTTTTAATTGTTTAAATATGCCTTTATTCAAATACGGTTTCAAATCAAAAATCCTTACTTCGCCATTAGTAAAAGTCAAAGTAAGTGTATGATTAATATTTGGTTTTACATCTGCTACTCGCGGATTCATAAATTTATTTTAATGGATCAATTTTAAATACAGCTTCGCCACTATTGGCTAATTCCCAATCTGCCATTAATTCTTCTTTGTGAATTTCAATCCACGCCTGAACTAATTTCATTTTATTCCGCTTTAACGCGCCTTCAATTAAATTTCCTTTTGGAATTTCTAAAACTGCTTCTTGCTCCTGATATTTAACATGGATGTGAGGGGTTTTATGTTTTTTGCTATCCAAAAAATATATTGAAACAACAATACCATAAAACATTGAAATAATAGCCATAATAAATTTTTACTTTTTATACTTTTATTGTATCTTAATTATCAATATTGGTCAATATATTTGGGAAACGTAATTAAACAGAAAAAATGCAAGAGATTTTAATTATTTACCCCTAATCTCAACAGCCCTCCTATGTCCATCCAACCCCTCCACCCCAGCCATCAACGACACAATCGGCCCCAAATTCTTTACACCCTCTTTAGATAACTTTTGAAAAGTTATCTGCTTAACAAAACTATCAACCGAAACACCGCTATACATCCGAGCGTAACCGTAAGTAGGCAAAGTGTGATTAGTGCCGCTGGCATAATCGCCGGCTGACTCGCAAGAATATTGACCGATAAATACTGAACCGGCGTTGATAATCTCTTTAAGCCGTAAATCTGCATCGGCAATATTTAAAATTAAATGTTCAGGCGCGTAAGCATTTGAAAATTCTATCGCCTCTTTTATGTTTTCAACAATTAATGCAAAACTATTTTCTAATGATTGTTTTGCAATCTCTTTCCTTGAAAGTTTGTTCAACTGCTTTTCAACTTCAATTAATATCTCGTCGGTTTTCTGCTCGTCATTGCATACCAATACTGCTTGCGAATCAACGCCATGCTCTGCTTGAGACAATAAATCGCTCGCTACAAAATCTGCTCGCGCTTCTTTATCAGCTACAACTAATACCTCTGACGGTCCAGCCGGCATATCAATAGCAACCCCGTCTGGCTCTATGGAAACCAACATTTTTGCCGCCGTAACATACTGATTTCCCGGACCGAATATTTTATAAACTTTTGGTATACTTTCTGTGCCATAAGCCATTGCAGCGACCGCTTGCGCGCCGCCGACTTTAAAAATTTTTGTAATGCCGCAAAGTTGCGCAGTATATAAAATAATATCAGGCACTGAACCGTCCTTTTGCGGCGGGGTGCATAAAATAACCTCTTTGCATCCTGCAATTTTGGCGGGAATACCCAACATTAATACAGTTGACGGCAGAGGGGCTGTGCCTCCTGGTATATATAATCCAACCTTTTCAATCGCGCGCGTTTCTCTAAAACAGGTTACGCCTTTGGTAGTTTCAATTAATTCAGTTTCACGAATCTGGCTCCTGTGAAATTTTTCTATATTAGCCACAGCAACTTCAAATGATTTTTTAATTTCAGGGGAAATGCGGGCAACAGCATTATCAACCTCCTCTTTTTTAACCAGTAAATTTTCCAATTCTGCCCCATCAAATTTTTTAGTATAATTTTTTAGAGCATTATCGCCATTTTGTTTTACATTTGACAAAATCTCTTTTACAACATTTGACACCGAAGTAAAATTTATAGCTGGTCGTTGGCATAGCCGTTCAATTCCGTTTTTATCTAATTGTTTGAAATAATATTTTTTCATGGTATTTTTAGCTTAATTATTTAACGAGACATGTCATTCCGACCGAACAGGCTGTCTAAAAAGCCCTTTGACAATTTAATAAAAATCAGACAAATTAGGACTGGTTGTCCCTTAGGCTGTTGCTGGCAGCCTCATTAAAGCATCTAATTGCAAATTTTTAATTTCTTTTTTTTCTTTTTTAATCCAATTAGATATTTTAAT
>JBDRHN010000076.1:0-5345 GCA_043816765.1 bacterium
AAAGTATATCAAGCGGGCTTTTGAAATGTACGCTACTGGCGAATATCCCCTCGCTCAAATCCGAAAGATTATCAATTCCATTGGCTTGGTTGGCAAGAAAGGCAAGATGCTTTCCGTTTCAAATTATCAGTATATGCTGAAAAATAAAATTTATTACGGAATGATTGAATATAACGGTGAATTGTATGACGGAAAGCATGAACCGATTATCACAAAGAAACTTTTTGATTCCGTTCAAAAAGTGATGATGAATAAAAGCAAGCCGAAATCGCCAAAACTCAAACCGTATATTTTTAGAGGATTTTTCCGTTGCGGGGAGTGCGGTTGTTTCATTACCACCGAAACACAAAAAGGACACAACTATTTGCGATGTACCAAACGGAAAAATCCTTGTTCACAAAGGTATGCGAGAGAGGACGCCATTACTTCTCAAATTAGAGAGGAAATCAAAAAAGTTTCTTTGTCTTCCGCTTGGGCAAATGCTTCAATCAATTATTTTGAAAACGAAAAAATTAAAATTGCCCAAGCGGAAAGCTCTTTCGCCCAAAAAGCGAGGCGGGAGCTTGTGGAGATAGAAACAAAACTTGATCGCTTGCTTGATTTACAACTGGACGGCAATTTGTCGCAAGCGGAATATACCGCCAAAAAGTACAAGCTCATTCTCGCTAAAAAAGACTTGGAAGAAAAAATTACCGCTTTTGAGCGAAAGAGCAATAATCGGTTCGAACTCGCCATAAATTTCATAAAAACCAGCAAAGAAGCCAAAATTATCGCTTTACAAGAAAATCCCGAAAGGATTCGGGATTTTCTAAAAAAGATTGGTTCGAACTTCCGCATTGCCGACCGCACTTTGTTTTTGGATTTCAAAAATGCCTTCAAAATTGCGGAAAAATACCATGCCGAGGCGCTTTGCGCCGAAGCAACTTCTTACGATTTCACAAAAAGTGAAATTTGGCGGAGAGATAGGGATTCGAACCCTAGGAACCATTGCTGGCTCAACGGTTTTCAAGACCGTCCCTTTCAACCGCTCAGGCATCTCTCCAAAATGTGTTTGTATAATACAAAATTTAATTTAATTAGTCAATAAAATCCCGATTAATGTCGGGATTTAAAGATTGGCGGAACGAACGGGACTCGAACCCGCGACCTCCTGCGTGACAGGCAGGCGCTCTAACCAACTGAGCTACCGTTCCGTATTAGTAAACAGTAAACAGTAACTAGGCTTGGCTGATTACGGATTACTGTTTACTGATTACTCGTTTTCTTTGCGCCCCCGGAGGGATTCGAACCCCCAACCTCAGGTCCGAAGCCTGATATGTTATCCATTATACCACAGGGGCAAGTTTGGTAACTAGTAAATAGTAATCAGTAATTAGTAATTTGTTTGATTGGGAATTTTTGGCTGATTACGTGTTACTAGTTACTGATTACTGAGTTTTCATTTCTTCAACGATTTTTTTAAATACTTCGGGATTGTTTATTGCTAAATCTGAAAGCGCTTTACGGTCAATTTCTATATTTGCTTTCTTAAGACCAGCGATAAAAGTGCTGTAATTCATTCCCAATTCTCGCACTGCGTTATTAATTCTAATTTGCCACAAAGACCTAAAATCGCCTTTTTTCTTTTTACGGTCAGCATAAGCATGTTGTCCTGCTTTGTTTATGGCGGTTTTAGCAAGTTTGATTAATTTTTTTCTTCCCCATTTATAACCCTTAGTCATCTTGAGGACTTTTTTCCTTTTTTTGATTCGGGTAGTTCCACCCTTTACTCTAGGCATATTATTTTAGTATTTAGTATTTAGTATCTAGTATCTAGTATTTTATTTTGCATTAAGATTATTTGTAATTATACTAAATACTCAATACAAAATACTAGATACTTAGCTATATGGCAATGCTTTTTTAATAGTTTTTGCATGGGTTTTGGACATATCTGTTTCTATTCTTTTATTTCTTGTTGTTTTTCCTGTTTCTCTGGAATTAAAATGACCTTGTCCGCCAGTTTTCTTTTTTACTTTCCGTGTTTTTGTGATCTTGAAACGTTTAGCTGTTGCTTTATGCGTTTTTAGTTTAGGCATAGGAAATTAGTCTATAAAGTCCATAAAGTCAAAAGTCTATAAAGTCTTTTATGAACCCAGATGATTGGTTATTGATTATTTTTTGGTTATTGTATCTTGTATCCTTGATTATTTAATATAAGATTTAATGATAAAACAAAAACCACTATTGTGGCTGTATTTTATATTAGAATTTTATATTAGTCAATATGCGATTATATTTCAACCAATTTAATTAGTTTATTTTTTTAATACCTGGGAAATCATTACCAAAAGTTTTGTTCCTGTTCTTTGTATCGGCTCATCAATTTTTATGGGTATTTCCTTATTTATAGAGGCGATAAAATCTTCTAAAGTTGTTCTAGCCAGTCTTATGTGTTGATTTTCTCTGCCTTTTAAATTCATTTCAATTTTTAATTTATCTCCCTGCGACAAGTGTTTAAACGTCTGTTTTTTTCGGACATCTAAATCATGTTGTCCAATGCGAAAAGAAAGGCGCATACCTTTTATTTCTACTTTTTTTTGCTGTAATTTTTGTTTCTTTTGTTTTTTTTCTTGTTCGTATTTGAATTTTCCGTAATCAATTATTTTAGCGATTGGCGGGTTGGTATTTGGGTTAATCTCAACTAATTCAAAACCGCCTTCTTGGGCAATTTTCAAAGCCTCGCTTGTGGGAGTTGTTCCCAAAAATTCTCCAAATTCATTAATAAGCTGAACTTCCGGCGCTTTGATTTGCTGGTTTGTTCTTGTTCTTTTTTGGTTTGTTTGATTAAATTTTGATCTGCGATAAATTTTTCTCATTAATTTAGTATTGTTAGGTTAGTAGGCGGGTAGGTTAGTAGGCGGGTAGGTTAGTAGGAGCAAAACCTACTCATCTACAATCCTACCGCCCTACATTCCTACAACCCTACCAACCTAAAAATGTGGAGATGGCGGGAATTGAACCCGCGTCTAGAAAGTTTTCTCTATTATTTTCTACAAGCTTATCTAAATTTTAGATTTAAAATTTGAAATAGAGTTTAGCAAAATATTTTCAAATTCGAGTTTGATGTGGTTTTGATAAATTAACTCAAACAAATTAGTTTATCTAGCCTATGAATGACACCGGAGATCCGCCTATAGGCGTCTGCGGTCCGATGGCTATTGAAAACTTTAAGTTTTAGGCAACAGCTGGCGCAAAGCAGGGAACCGCAAAAGCTGAAGCGATTGCAGATTTTGCTTTGCTGATAAATGATTTGGCATTTATCTTGGTTTGAATACAGTTTAGCGACGTCTACTCAAGGTCGGCTTGCTTATAATTGGATAATATCTTCCTATCGATGCCTAGCACCCCCATTTTTAATTTCTAAATTAATCTATTTTCCCATCATATTTCTCCTCATATCTCTTTCAACTTCCCGTTTCTTAATATCTTCCCTTTTGTCTATCTTCTTTTTGCCTTTTCCAATCGCGAATTCCAGCTTAATAAAACCTTGCTTATTATACACTCTTATCGGCACTAAAGTCAAGTGTTCGGCTGTTTTGCCTATTAATTTTTGCAATTCTGATTTATGCAACAGTAATTTTCTTGATTTTATTGGATCGTAATCGGGCATTTTACCTGCGTATTTATATGGTGTAATATAGACGTTTATTAGGCTAGCTTGCGGGTTTCCCTTTTTGTTATTTGTTATAGCAACATACGAGCCCTTTAAGTTTATATGTCCGAGTTTTACTGACTTTACCTCATGTCCGTCCAAAACCAAACCAGCCTCGTATTTATCAAGTATTTGATAATCATAGTTAGCTCTTTTGTTTATTGCCAATGTTTTCATTTTATTTGAATTATATGATAATATATTGTATAATTAACACACTAATAATTAAAAGTCAATTCTATAATTATATGGATTCAACTCAAAAAATAAAAATTTCTATTGCAACGAGCAGTATTTTATCAATCGCTTTGGTGGTAATCGGCGGTTGGTTTTTATATCAATTGCGTGATATCGTCGGATTGGTTTTTGTGGCGATATTCCTTGCCGCGGCTATTCGACCCATGATTGATTGGTTTGCAAGAAAAAAGTTGCCGCGATGGCTTGCTATGGTGGTAGTTTATTTGACGATTTTTTTGATTATTACAGTTGTTGTGGGGGTTTTGGTGCCACCCATTTCCCGCCAGTTAAATGATATT
This sequence comes from bacterium, assembly GCA_043816765.1. Taxonomy (GTDB): domain Bacteria; phylum Patescibacteriota; class Patescibacteriia; order JBDRHN01; family JBDRHN01; genus JBDRHN01. The sequence continues at coordinate 4,231 of JBDRHN010000076.1, forward strand.
GCAGGGAAGTTTCCAGAGTATTACGGACAGATAAGCGAGAGATTGTTAAACATACAAAAAGAGAACGCAAATATTAATTTAACTGATTTTACTAATTTAATTAGCGATATTTCGGGAAAAGCGGGAAAGGGTTTATTGTCTGTTTTGAGCGGAATATTCGGCGGCGTTGTTTATCTTATTATAGTTTTAGTGATTATATTTTATATGTCAGTAGAAGAGGATGCCATAAAGAAAATAGTAGAATCAGTTATCCCCGACAGATATGGAGAGGATGTGACTTGTTTATTATATAAAATTCAAAATAAGCTTGGTCAATGGCTTAGGAGTGTGATGCTTTTGGGGGGAGTTATAGCTATTTTGACATTTTTTATTTTACTCCCTGTGATGCCAAAATATGCTTTGATTTTGGCGCTGTTTGCCGGTTTATTAGAATTCATACCGTATGTGGGTCCTTTTTTGAGCGCTATTCCGGCTATTTTTCTAGCATTTAGTCTTGGTTCTTGGTTTATTGTAATTTATGTAATTATAGCTTATATAATTATTCAACAACTTGAGAATCAATTGATTGTGCCACAGGTGATGAAAAGAACTGTCGGATTGCATCCGATTGTAAGCATTATTGCGATGATGATCGGCGCGAAGATTGGCGGCTCTATTTTGGGCGCAAGTCTTTTGGGTGCTGCGGTTGGGGTTCTGCTTTCTATTCCTGTTGCTATTACAATTTTTGAAATTATTGATTATTACGCGGATAGGAAGAAAGGAAAAAGGGAGTGCAGTATTTAGTATCTTGTATCTTGTATCTTGTATCTTGTATTTAGTATCTTGTATCTTGTATCTTGTATTTAGTATTTAGTATGGACGAGCAAAAAATAAAAATTAAATCTTTTACTGGTTTGTTTGCTTGGCAAGAGGGGCATAAGTTGGTTTTAATGATTTACAATACAACAGAACAGTTTCCTGACAAAGAAAGGTTTGGTTTAATCAGTCAAACGAGGAGAGCGGCAGTTTCAATTACTTCAAATATTGCTGAAGGATTTAGCAGAAAAACAAATAAAGATAAAGTTCAATTTTATGCAATGGCTCAAGGTTCTTTGACTGAATTGCAAAATCAACTG
>JBDRHN010000077.1:0-3017 GCA_043816765.1 bacterium
CAAGACCAGTTATCTTTAAAGATTTGTTTGATTGTATAATTTCCATTTATTGTTTCTAGCATATAATGGAATTATACAATCAAATTAGTTTTTAAAAAAGTCATTGGTCTTAGCCAATGCGCCCGAAGGGCTTAATTTATAACTGCGGGGAGCGGCTGAGTAGTTACACTAATTTTAAGACTTTTGCGTTTGAGCGCTGTCATTCCAAAAAATTTTTCCAACGATATTAGTTAAAGTAAATTAAAATAGAATAATATTATTTAAACAATAGCCAACAACAGCAAAATTAAAAAATTTATTTGGAATCCAGGAGTTTTTGCAATGCCTTCTGGAATGACAGATAGTAATGACAGGCGGCATTGATTTTTCTTTAAACGCGAAAGTCCTAAATAATTTAATATAAATAAAGGTCGAAAAAAATAAAAACACAAATAAAAAATTATTTTAATATTGCTTTCACGATCGAAAAACAATATTGAATATTTAAGTAATAATTAAAAATTATGAGAAACGAAAAAGGTTTTACTTTAATAGAATTATTGGTAGTCATTGCCATTATCGGCTTGCTATCAACACTTGCGGTAGTCTCTCTGAGCACCGCGCGCGTAAAAGCCAGGGACGTTAAAAGGCAAGCTGACGCCAAAACATTGCAAAGCGCGATTGAGATGTTTATAACAGACTCACCTACTGGGCTTGCGCCAACCAAACTTGCCGCATGGCCGGGAACATTGACCACTGAGCTAGCCACTTATATGCCAGGAGGTGTTCCGCAGGATCCTGGATTAAAAACATGGTGTTATTGTTCAAATGGCGCTAATAAATATTTGATAGCCGTAGGGTTGGAACAAGATATGGAGATAGCAGGAGACTTGGATAGTGCTCCCACTAGTTATACATTGGCAAGCGACTGCTACTGCAGCACCCCTGCAGTTCCAGCAGTTGGCATGAGTTGCGCAGACAGTGATGGAGGACAAGTTGGCGAAGCAGTAACTACTACCGCATTGTGTCTGGGGGCGCTTTAATTCTATTTGCATAGCCAAAACATTCAAATCTAAAACCGCCGCGATTGCGGCGGGTTTAGATTTTGGATATTGACAAAATACGCAGTTGTGCTATCTTTATAGTCAAAGGGCGGTGTGCTCGTAACATTACGAGTAGCAACGCGCTTGTCAACAAAAGGATCCCTTGAAAGGGGGTTCTTTTTGTTGTACATCTTGAATTACGAAACTAGTTTCCCCCTTTCGCAAGGGTGGAAGATTTGAAAATCCTCCCAACCCCCCTTTGCGAAAGGGGGAATATAAGAGTTTCGCCAGTTCAAAGTTTATAGTATTTCTTTAATCTTTCTCTTAATATCCGCTTCACTCGGCAGTTTTGTCTTATATTCCGCAACAAACTCCGCCTTGAACTTTTCCGTTTTTAGCTCCACTAAAACAATGCACTGAAGCTCTCGATTGTAAAATTCAAGATCAACGGTGTGTATCTGTCCGTCAATGGTTATCTTCTTTTGCCTTCCGCCAAAATAAAAACCATGACCCAATTCAAGCAAGGTGCGCACAATCCTATTAGTCAATGCGTCCTCCAATTCCTGCTCGCTATGTCCTTCTTCTAAACCTAAAAAGTCAAAGTGGTAAGTGTTCTTGAAAACCTCTTCGGGTTCTGGCAACTGGAGAGGCGATCTTGCATTTATCATAACATGCCCTTCTTTTTTAGCTTGTTGATAGGTATTGTCTTTGATTTGCTCTCTTAATTTGTTTCTACCCCAGTTATTATTTATTGCCTGTATTTCGTAAAAATGGCGCTCTTCTTCGTTTTTTACGAAAATTAACTCCGCATAATGAGACCAGCTCAATTGTCTCGCAACTTGCGAGACAATTGGATACGCCTTATAAAATTGAACTATTTTAAATAAATCAGCTCTTGAGAAGCCCAAATCTTCGGCCAAAAGAGGAACTACTTTCTTGCCATACTCTGCCCGTCCTTCTTTTAGCTCCTCTCTTGTGATCCGCTCTCCTATTTGCCAATAGGTTTGGACCCGGATGTTATCAACGGCTTTGTAAGCTTGCAGTTTGGCTTTTTCAAGAAGATAGGCAATGTCTTCTCTTAAATTTTTGTACCCTTCCGGGATCTGTTTTTCTATGTCATTTGACATAGCGGTTTTTAGGTAGTTACCTTGAACTAATTTTGCCAGTTCAAAGACAGTTAAAGATTTTGACGTAATCCGTTTTGCATTTTACATAGTTATATTTTATCATAGGAATTCACATTGTCAATGCAAAATTTTGTGTTTTATAAAAAAAGTGATAAAATAACTCTATGAAAAAACAGAACCAACAAGGAATCACACTCGTTCAAATATTAGTTTTCGCCGGAATAATCGGAATAGTTGTTTTGGGCTTTATGATTTTGCTCGGCAATGAGCGCGCGAAATCCCGCGACAATATCCGTCTCTCCAACATTAAACAGATTCAGGCGGCGATTGAAATGTTTTACAGCCAAAACGGAAGCTATCCCTCAACCGATTTTGCTCCCGCAAAAGAAAACAGCGGACATAATTGGCTTCCCAATATGGATGATCATGGGATTCAAAATGATTTTAAAATGTTTCTGCCGCAAAGCATTACCTCCCCCATTCCAGCCGATTCAGCCGTTTGCCGCGGGCAAAAAATTTGCAATAACGACCAGTCGTCTATTTCTAATGATTTTTGCTATACAGCTTTTCCCGAAGGTTGTTCCGCCGCCGGCGATGTCAAGTGCGCCGACTTTTTATTGGATTTTTGTTTAAGCGGCGCGGTTGGGGAATTAAACGCGGGAAGACATTCGGCAAACAGGGATGGGGTTAAGTAGAGGTTTACCCGTTTCGTCATTCAAAGTATTTTAATAGACTTGTCGCGTAATTAGTTTCGTGACGAAATTTTCAGATTTTGAGGCAAATTTTTCAAACAATTTTTGAGGTTTAGCCCAAGCTAAGCTGAAAAAATTTTTGGAAAATTTGACCAAAATATGAAAATTGCAGTAGG
>JBDRHN010000078.1:0-23611 GCA_043816765.1 bacterium
AGAGAAATGTTGAACTAATTTATCAACAGCCCAAAACGCCGACCCCGATGTTAAACATTGATTCAAATAAAATAGGAGAAGCTATCGCCAACCTGATTGACAACGCAATTCAATACACATTAAAAGGCAAAATTAAAATCATCGCAAAAATAGAAAATAAAAATTTTATCTTCACAATAAAAGACACTGGCATTGGAATTGAAAAACAAGATATGTCAAAATTATTTAAAAAAATCGCCCGTTTGCCTCGCGCCATCAACATCTCTCCTGATGGCACAGGCTTGGGATTGTTTATTGTTAAAAGTATGGTGGAAAAGCATGGGGGCGGGGTTGAAGCGCAGAGCGAGGGGGATGACAAAGGGAGCGAGTTTAGATTTTGGATTCCGGTGAAACAGTAAAACGCATTTAATCCCCTTGACATTTGTTTAGAAATCTATATAATATAGCTAACCTGTAAAAATCAAGAAAATAAGAAATCAAAAAAAATAATTTGTGTTTGCCAGTTTTAGTTGATTTCTTGTTTTCTTGTTTTCTTGATTTTTTGTTTCTTATGGCAACACAGCAAAACAAACAGCAAAATAATAGTAAAGATTTTTTGGAGTTTAAAGGGGTGGTTGCAGAATTGCTTCCATCGGCGACCTTTAAAATTGATTTGGAAAATGGTCAAAAGATTTTGGCTCATTTATCTGGTCGTATGAGAATGCACCATATTAGACTTTTGCCCGGTGATTCTGTGAAAATTGAGATGACGCCGTATGACATGACTAAAGGCAGAATTACGTATAGGTTTTAGTAGTCGGCGATAATTAGAGAACAAGCGAAGCAGAATATTTTATTAGGCATTATAATTTAGAAATTTTATCTGTTATAAATAAATCTTAGTGTTTTTTCCTTTATTTGTCTATTAGTCATTAATAATTATTGAATTATGAAAGTGAGGGCTTCGGTAAAAACAATATGCAAAGATTGCAAAGTAATTCGTCGCAAAGGACGTTTGGTTTGCGTTTGCAAGAACCCGAAGCACAAGCAAAGACAGGGTTAAAAATTGAAAATTTCCTATGGCGAGAATTTCGGGAGTTACTCTTCCAGCTAATAAAAGAATAGAAGTTGCCCTTACCTCAATTTACGGCATTGGTCTTTTTGCGTCCAAAAAAATATTAAAATTAACAAAAATAAGCCCGGACACAAGAACAAAAGATTTAACATCTGTTCAGGTTAATCTTCTTCATGGAGTAATTGAAAAACAGCATAAAGTAGAAGGAGATTTAAAACGTGAAGTGATGATGAATATTAAACGATTAAAAGAGATCGGTTGCTGCAGAGGTGTCCGTCATATTAAACATTTGCCTGTTCGCGGACAAAAAACTAAAACTAATTCTCGCACAGTTCGCGGAAATGTGCGGCAAACTGCTTTGTCCGGACGAAAACCGACGGCAGAGAAAACGTAAACGAGTAATTAGTAATTAGTAAATAGTAATTAGTAAATAGTAAATAGTAAATAGTAAATAGTAAATAGTAAATAGTAAATAGTAATTAGTAATTAGTAAATAGTAATTAGTAAATAGTAAATAGTAAATAGTAAATAGTAAATAGTAATTAGTAATTTTATGACATCAGAAGAAAATAAAGAAAACAAGCCATTGGCTGGGTCGGAAGATGTTAAAAAATCAAAAGAGCCGATTGGCGAAGAAAAAAAAGAATATACAGAAAGGAGCAGAGGAAAATCCGTTCTTGATGCTGTTTTTAATGAAGTTTCTCAAAAAAAAGAAGAAAACAAGATAGTAAAAAAGAGTGTTGAAAAGAAAACAAGTAAGAATAAGAAGAATTTAAAGAGTCGAAAAAAGAAGGCTGTTAAACATATAGCGGTTGGCAATGTGTATATTCAAGCCACTTACAATAATACAATAGTTACTTTTGCGGATCAAAATGGAAATGTTATTGGTTCCAGCAGCGCTGGCAGATGCGGGTTTAAAGGACCAAAAAAATCTACTCCTTACGCGGCTGGGGTTATTGTTAAAGATGCGGTTGAACGAATTAAAGAGAGCGGTTTTAAGGATGCTTATGTGTTTATTAATGGGGTTGGGCTTGGAAGAGAGGCGGCTGTTAGAGCGTTAAACGCGCAAGGAATTAATGTTATAAGCATAAAAGATGTAACGCCGATTCCGCACAACGGTTGCCGTTCAAAAAAACCGAGACGAGTTTAAGCGAAGTTGAAAGTCCATAAAGTCCATAAAGTCAAAAGTTGTGAATATGGAATTATAGAATTTAAAACATAATTAGAGTGTGAAAAAGACTTAGATTCCAAATTTATTTTAAATATTATTATCAGGTGTTTATAAAGACTTTTGACTTTAGGGGCTTTAAAGACTTTATAGACTTATATACTATGTCAAAAAATTTAGGACCAAAATGTAAACAATGCAGAAGAGAAAGCACCAAACTTTTACTAAAAGGTGATAGATGCCAAAGCTCAAAGTGCGCTATGGTTAAAAGAAATTATCAACCGGGAGTACATGGTGTAAAAAGAGCGGCCAGATTGACTGAATATGGTCTTCAGTTGCGGGAAAAACAGAAAGCAAAGAGATATTATGGTTTGCTTGAGAGGCAGTTTAGCAATTATTATGAAAAGGCTATTAAGCAAAAAGGAAATACAATAGACAGTTTTATTCAAATGCTGGAGAGGCGTCTTGATAATGTTGTCTACTCTTTGGGTTACGCAAAATCAAGAAGACAGGCTCGGGAATTAGTCAATCACAGACATTTTAAAGTTAACGGCAGAAGAGTAAATATTCCTTCATATCAACTAAAATTAAACGATGAAATTGAATTAGTTGAAAAAAGCAAAACAAATAAATTTTTTCAAGATATTATAAAAGAATTGCCAAAGGCAAGAGTTCCGGATTGGTTGAATTTGGATGTTAAAAATTTGAAAGCAAAAGTTATAGAAATGCCATCTAATGAAAATATAAAACCAATTTTTAACACTAAATTGATTATTGAGTTTTATTCAAGATAATAATTATAACAATATGGAAAATATTTCTTTGCCTGACAAAATCAAATACGAAAAAGGCGCAGGTCAAAATGAAACCAAATTAATAATAGAGCCTTGCTATCCCGGTTATGGCACGACCATTGGCAACGCGTTGCGCAGAGTTTTGTTGTCTTCTTTGTGCGGCGGCGCTGTTGTTGCTATAAAAATCAAAGGCTGTTCGCATGAGTTTTCCACAATCCCCAATGTCAAAGAAGACGCGGTTGAATTAATTTTAAATTTTAAAAAATTAAGAGTAGACGTCAAAAGCCAGGAAACTGTAATTTTGAAATTAAAAGTCAAAGGCAAAAAAGAGGTGAAAGCAAGCGATATCACAAAAAATGCTGAGGTGAGTATTTCTAATCCCGATTTCGTTTTAGCGAATTTAACATCAAAAGACGCTGAATTGGAGATGGATATACATGTTCGCCAAGGAAGGGGTTATACGCCGATTGAAGAGAGAGAACATGAAGAAAAAAGCGTTGGTTTAATAAATATTGACTCTATTTTTACGCCGATTAGAAATATCAGCATTAATGTAGAAAATGTGCGTGTCGGGCGAATGACAAATTATGATAAATTAATAATGACAATAGGCACCGATGGTTCAATTGATCCAAAAGACGCTGTTAAGCAGGCGTCGGAGATATTAATTGACCATTTTAAATTGCTAGTTTAAGTTATATATGAGACACAAAAAGGAAGGTAAAAAATTAGATAGAAACAGCGCTCAGCGAAAAGCTTTAATGAAAAGTTTGTCTGCGGGTTTGGCAATGCATGAAAAAATTCAAACAACAGAGACTAAAGCAAAATTATTGAAAAGCCATTTTGAGAAATTGATTACAAAGGCAAAAAAAGATGATTTGGTTTCAGTAAGATATTTAAAAAAATATCTTCCGACCGAGAAAGAGGTTAAAAAAATGGTAAAAGAAATAGGACCAAGATACCGAACAAGAAATGGCGGATATACAAGAATTATTAAAATCGGACCGCGGGCGGGAGATGGGGCGCCTGTTGTTCAGATAGAATTAGTGTAGTTCAAAGTAGGAACGCAAAATTTTGCCTTCAAATACATTTATTGCAGAGGAATTTCAATATTTGCATGTCCGTAGAGACGCATTGCAATGCGTCTCTGCAAAATGCGCGCGTTAGCGCCTAATTTACATTGCAATGATAAAGTTGAAAATTTTAAAAAGATACAAAAGTTTAGTAAATATATGAAAATAGAAAGAAAAATACATAAGTTTGATGCAACTGATAAGATATTAGGAAGGTTGGCTACTGAAGTTGCAGTTTTGTTGCGCGGAAAAGGCAAGGTTGATTTTACTCCAAATATTGATAATGGCGATTTTGTTCAAGTAACTAACGCGGATAAAATCAAAGTAACAGGAAATAAGTTGGTGGATAAACTTTATCGCCATCATTCAGGCTATCCGGGCGGGTTGAAATCTAAATCTTTAAAAAAAATGATGGAAGACAGTCCGACTGAAGTTATAAGAGTCGCTGTTTATGGAATGTTGCCAAAAAATAAAACAAGAGACGTTATTATGCAACGGTTAACTATTAAATAAATATGGAGAAAAAGACAAAAACCATAACAACCAAAAAAGAGGCAAAAAAAATCGTTAAGCCTGCAGTTAAAGAAGAAAAATCTTTAGAAGAAGAAACGAAAAAACCTGTGAAGGTTTCTGTTTCGCAAGATCAGGATATTAAGGTTAGAAATGTGAATTATATCAGGGCTGTCGGCAGGAGAAAGACTGCTGTGGCGAGAGTAAGATTATTTAAAAGCGGCAAGGGGAATATTACTGTTAATAATAAAGATTGGAAAAATTATTTTCCAACTGCGTCATTGCAATATACAGTTTTCAGTCCTATAAAATTGGCTTCTTTGGGTAATGATATCGATTTTACCATTAAAGTTGTCGGAGGCGGTTCGAGCGGTCAAGCAGATGCTGTCCGGCATGGTATTGCCAAGGCGTTATTAAAATTCAATGAAGAACTTAAACCCTCTCTTAGAAAATCTGGATTTTTGTCTCGAGATTCTAGAAAGAAAGAGAGAAAGAAGCCTGGTCTGAAACGCGCTCGTCGCGCTCCGCAGTGGAAGAAGCGATAAGATTAAAATTATTTTACTATTAAAAATCCTCTAATTTTAGAGGATTTTTTAATTTTTAAATTTGATTTTTCACTTATAATCGCCTATAATCACTCATATGTTTGTGTGTGAAAAAAATAAATTTAATAATTCTTATTTAGATTCTGTGGATTGGAATTTGTATTTAGAACGAGAACAGGAAATTTTTCTTTTTTCTTGCGATTTTCCTCTTTATGGTACGAGGCTTAAAAAGGAAATGGGGATTGGGTTTGATCATTTGTTGGTTTATTTTAAAGATAATAAAATTGTGTTTAATTATAGCGAGTTAAATCCGTTTGATAATTTTAATATTAAGGATAAGAATATTAAAGGGGTAGTTGCGTTTAATGGTAAGGCTGTTGGAAGGGTGAAGATTGTTAATACGGTTAAGCAGATGTTAAAATTAAATAGGGGTGATGTGCTAGTGTCAATAAATACAAATCCAGCTCTTATGCCGGCTATTAAAAAATCGGTCGCGATTATTACAAACGAAGGAGGAATCACTTGTCATGCCGCGATTATTGCAAGGGAATTAAAAAAGCCTTGTATAATCGGTACGAAAATAGCGACGAAAGTTTTGAGGGATGGGGATTTGGTTGAGGTGGATGCGGAGAGAGGGGGTTGTTAAAGTTTTGAGTTAATTTAATAATAAAATATATGAATGACTTTATAAACATAAAAGTAATTCAAAAAGATTTTAACGGCGAGAAGAAAAGGTTTGTTAATGCCAGAGAATTATATCAATGGCTTGGTGTCGGCAGGGACTTTTCAAATTGGATAAAAGACAGGATTGAAAAATATGAATTTGTGGAAGACCTTGATTATTTTATAGCCATCGCCAAATTTGGCGATGGACTAAAACCCAATAAAAATGGTAAAATCATTGATTCTAAAACCGGAAAAGTTTTGCCGAAAGAGTACATAATTTCCGTTGATATGGCAAAAGAGCTGGCGATGGTAGAGAATAGCGAAATCGGAAAAAAGGTAAGAAAATATTTTATCAGGGTTGAGAGCGATTTTAAAAAGGTAATGCGAATCGCCGTGATGGATCCAAAAATGATCAATCAATTGACGAGCAAGTTTTTAGAGACAAGAAATGAAACCAAAGACTACAGGAAAGATTTCACTGATTGCATTAAAAATTTTGTGGCGGTAAAAAATTACGGAACATATACGGACATGTTGTATAAATTTTTATTTTTGGAAAAAGCCAAAGAATACAGAAAACTTTTGGATTTAGCGAAAAATGATTTTACCAGAAATTATATGTATGAAGAAATTTTATTGATCATTGGCGCTTTTGAAGCGGGGCTGGCTGGGGAGATTGAAAAAGAATCTAAAAAATCGGGCAGGATGTTGGACAAAGAAGAGTTTGTGAATAGGTTTAATGAATTTGCTTCACAGAAAAATTGGTTGGTGTATCAGAAAAGGGCGAGGGGTATTATGGCGACTTATGATGAGGAGTTACGAAGTATTAAGCATCCGAAGTTGATTGATTATAAAAAAGAGTTTAGCCAAGAGGATATTCAGAAGTTGATTGGGTGAGGGGGGGGGTGAGCAGAGTTAAAAAATTAAATTTATAATTTTCATAAAAGGTGTCCGACGCCAAACAACGATGTCAGAATCAAACGTAGCGAAAAACACAGTATTTTTTATTTCGGCTCTGGTTATTCAGAAGATCTTGGCTTTTGGTTTTTTTATTTTTATTGCGAGGACGGCGGGGGGGTATAACACGGGGGATTATGTGGGGGCGCTTTCTTTTGCTACTCTTTTTTCCATATTTTTGGATTTGGGTTTGAGCCAAGTTTTAATTCGGGAGACGGCGAAAAATCGGGAAGAGGGGCATAATTATTTGAACAACCTTTTGAGCTTGAAGATGCTGTTGTCTGTTTTTGTTTATTTGATGATTTTTATATCTATCAGCGTTTTGGGTCTCTTGGGCAAGAGTCATCCTAATACTTTAATGGTATTGATTGCTGGAGTTGTTATGATTACTGATTCTTTTGCAATGAGTTTTCAGTCAATATTCCGCGGGTATCAGAATTTGTTTTATGAGTCTTTTATTATTGTTTTAAGCAAAGTTTTAATTATAATAGTTGGCGTGGTCGGGGTCAAGCTTGGATTTCCTCCTTATATTTTTATAGTCGCCATTTTGGCGGGGAGTGTTTTTGGTCTTGTTTTATCGTGGTATTTTTTATGGAAAAGGCATCATTTTAATTTTAAATTTCAATTAAACAAAGAAGTTTTGAGGCCGTTTTTTGTTATGGCGTGGCCATTTGCCGTTTTGGGTTTGTTTTCAAATGTTTACGCGCAGATTGATGTGGTGATATTGTCTGTTGTTCAGGGGAGCAAGGCTGTCGGACTTTATGGCGTTCCGTCAAGGACGCTCAACGCTTTGCAGTTTATTCCGATGGCTTTTTCCGCGTCGCTTTATCCGGCGATGAGCAGATATTTTGTTGAGTCAAAAGATAAGTTGCAAAATGTTTTTGAGCGGGGCTTTATTTATTTGGCGGCGATTTGCGTGCCGATTGCTGTTGGGATTTTTTTACTTGCCGAACCGATTATTGTTACGGCTTATACTTCAGAATACCAAGGGTCAGTTTTGGCTTTAAAAATACTTGCGCCAAGTTTGATTTTTGCTTTTTTGACTTTTCCAGTCGGAGCTTTGCTTAACGCATGCGATAAGCAGAAAATTAATACTATAAATATGGGGATAATAATGGTTATTAATATTGTTTTAAATTTGGTTTTAGTTCCTAGATTTAGTTTTATCGGTTCGGCTTGGGCGTGGTTTATTACTAATGTTGTTTGGTTTGTTTTGACTATTTATTGGGTGTCAAAATTGATTGATTACAGCAAGAAATTATTATTAATTAATTTTTTGAAAGCGCTATTTTCTGCCGCGGCAATGGGTTTGGTTGTTTTGTGTTTTAAAGATAAAATACATATTATAATTAATGTCGGTCTGGGCGCCGCTGTTTATGTTGTGATGATGTTTTTGGTTAAGGGGTTTGACATGGATGAAATAAAGGAACTTGTTGTTTCTTTTAAAACTCCGAAGTTATAAAAATTAAAATAAAAGATACAAGGATACAAGATACAATAACCAAAAAATAACCAAGATACAAATTCCAAATTTCAAACGTTTGAATTTTTGGAATTTGTATCTTGTATTCTTGCGCCTTTTATTTTAATTTGTTTTTTGTATTATTTTTAGTTTTATATGCGAAAGTCTTTACTTATAACTTTAGAATTTCCTCCGCAGAGGGGCGGGACGCAGAGTTATTATTTTAATATTTGTAAGAATTTGCCGAGTGAGAAGATTGTTGTTTTGGCTCCGATGGATGAGGAGGAAATTTTGTTCCCTCGCCGCAGTTCCCTAACGGGAGACTGCGGCGGAGCGCCTAAAAGTCGTCCGGCACCCCATAGGGTGTCGGACGACTTGGACCCTGTGAATTTTAAAATTTACAGAAAAAATTTATTAGTTAAATATTTGTATCCGCATTGGTTGCCGATGGTTTGGCATTTGTGTAGAATTATAAAGAGAGAAAAGATTGAGTTGGTTCAAGCGGGGCAGGTTTTGCCTTGCGGCGCGGCGGTGTTTTTGATCGGTAAGTTTTTTAATATTCCGTATGCAGTTTATACTCATGGTTTGGATATTTTGGGACCGCAGAAAAATTTTAGAAAGAAAAAATTGATGATAAAAATTTTACGCAATGCGGAGAAGGTGATTAGCAATTCGGAGTTTACAAAAAATGAGGTTGCGAAGTTGGGGATTGAGAGGGATAGGATTTTTGTTGTTTATCCGAGCGTTTCCCTTCGCCGCAGTCCCCTAACGGGAGACTGCGGCGGAGCGTTTAATTTGGTTGACAAGCAGAACCCTCCCCCAACCCCCTCCGCGGGAGGAGGCTTAAATCCCCCCAGCCCCCCTTTGCGAAAGGGGGGAATATTAAAATCCCACCAGCCCCCCTTTGCGAAAGGGGGGAATATTGAAGAGTTAAGAAAAAAATATAATTTGGGTGAAAAGAAAATTTTATTGTCTGTCTGCCGTTTGGTTGAGAGAAAGGGTGTTGATTTAGTTATTTCAGCTTTGGTTAATTTTAGCGAGGAATTGAGAGACGTGGTTTATATTGTTGTTGGCGATGGGCCGAAGATGGAGGATTTAAAGCGGTTGTCCGCCAGCGAGGGCTGGCAGCTACCCATTATTTTTACAGGGAGGATTAGCGACGAGGAGCTTGATTTGTGGTACAGAATGTGCGATGTTTTTATTTTAACTCCTAAAAAATCTGAATTTGATGTTGAGGGTTTTGGAATTGTTTATGCGGAAGCAAGCAGTTATTCAAAGCCAGTTATTGGCAGTCGGCTTGCTGGAATTTGCGAGGCTGTTCAAGATGGAGTAACTGGGGTTTTGGTTGAACCAGATAATATTGAAGAGATTGGTCAAGCGATTGTTGAGTTATTTAATGATGAGGAATTGCGGGAGAGGTTGGGAAGACAGGGGGGGGAACGAGCGCGGATGGAGTTTTGCGTTGAGGAGCAGATGGGGAGGTTGAGGGAGGCTATGGGATAATGGCAGAGAAATTTGTTTCTGGGTGTTTTTGTTTATAGCATGGATATAAAATATGGGCTTTATATATTGGAGTTAGCAAATGTTTTTTTAAATCCATATTGGGATAAAAATATTCAATATCTCGCGAAAATATATATATGGTATCGCAGTTGTAATTTCCATTTTTTGCGTCTTTTATTTTTTCTTCAATATTTTTGTCTAATTTTTTTATTGATCTGGCAAAATATCCATTATTGACAGTAAGATTATTTTCTGCGGCGTACAATGTGAAAGACGCATAATTTATGTCTGGAATGACTGGCAAGAAAAATATGTGTTCATAATCTTTTGAATATTCGCGCCACTCTTTTGTATCTATCGGATTTGACCAGATTTTTTTTTCAAATAAATTGTCTAATTGGTTTAGCTTGCCGCTTAAATCAAAATATTGCAACGCGATTGCGGCGATTAAAATAAATAACGTTATTTTAAATTTGCTTTTTTTTAATATATAAAAAGAGAACAATAAGATAATATAAAAAACAGGCCAAAACATTCTGCCAGATGCTTGGATTGTCCCCAAAAGATTATTAGTAATATATAGCGGCAATTTTATATTTATCAATTCTATGTTGCTGAAAGTGATAACATTTGATATCGCAAGCATGCTTAAAATCAGACAAATCAACAGAAGCGGCCAATATTTTTTAAATATTAAATATAATTTCTTTTTACGCAAAGCAAGAGATAAAGATAAAACAAAAAGCAAAAGAATTCCCGCTCCTAAATAATTAAATCCTTCCAGTTGATATTGTCCTATGGGAAAATATGGGAGCAGTTTTGACCAGCCATCAGCTGGGTTGAATAACGTTATTAGATTCATAGAAAAAGAACCATAGCCGCCTTTGTGCGATTGACCGATAAATATTCCCAAAGAATATGATAATAATAAAACCCAGATGATTTCTGACGCGAAAAAAATAAAAATTTGTTTAGCTCCGATTTTTTTATTTACATAAAAAAGCATTCCAACGTCAGTCAGCATCAAAAAGCCGTTCATAAAAAATATATATGGATGAGTAAAAAGAGACAATAAAAACAATAAACCCCATTGCCATCCTTGCAAAGAATTATGTTTTTTAAAAATTAACCATATTCCCCATAAAATCAACCAATGCCCAGCTAGGGCAAAATTGTTAAACAGCATAATCGGACTCAAAATGAACAATGTTGAGCCGAGAATTGCTATCGTTTCTGAGTCAATGAATATTTTTATCAATAAATATCCAAATACGGACTGCATCATAAAACAAACAAGAAGCCAGATGCCGAAATACTGAAAACCGCCTTGCATAAAATGACGGAACAATTTGAATATAATAGCAAATAGCGGAATTGAATCCGTGAAAGTTATCGGCAATCCAATCGGGTAGGCGTAATTTTTGGCAACGCCCAAAGGAAATGACCAGTTTGAGTTTTTATACATCATCCACCCCATATAATGCTGGGCTGGATCGGCGCTTGAAGTTAATAGCCAAGCGTCGTATTTTGGATTTAAAATTTCTGAGTATAAAAAAAGAAAAAATGTTGCGGCAATACAGCTTGCAATAATTATGCTGATAATTTGTTTTTGTTTTTTGGTGAACATCTTTTTTATTGTTGTTGCAGAGATGCGTCATTGGCGCGTCCTCGCAACATGCCATTAAGTTTTTGGCAACTACTCAGGTGGTTATCGGAAATTATAATCGGCGCTAATATTAACTATTTTTTTGGCTTAAAAACTCGCTGCGCTCAAACAGTTAAGCTAAAAAAATAGTTAATATTAGCGCCTCGCTTTGATGATATCTGAGTAGTTACATTTTTTGCAATCCGCCTTTATTAAAATACAAAAAATAAGTTTTTTGATTTTGCGTTGTTTCCCAAAAATTATTTTTAATTTTAATAAAAACAGTATCGGTATTAGAATAATTATAATCATATCCCCAGAGTTCAAAAATAAAATTGTCGTTCTCGCGCCTGTCGTAGCCGGTGATAATTTTTTCTTGATTAAATGTTTTTCCAAGTATTCTGTTTTCGCCACCTGATTTCCACGCAAATAAATTTTTGTTCCAATTGTTTTTTTGCAACATAATATAAATCGGCAAAACTTCCGCGTCAAGATTGTAATTTGGATAATATAGGCTAATACCCTCTTTAATTGCATTGCGAAAAATTTGCGCGCCGTCAATATTATCAGGCAAATAAAGAAAAATTATTTTTTCTCCGCTTTTATTCATATCAACTACTTCAGCAAAATCGGCAATAATTTTTTTTGACACTTGTCCGCTCAAATTCCAAATTTGATTTTTTTTGTATAAAATATATGAAGAATATAAAGTTATTAAAACAACAACCGATAAAAGAATTTTTGGATATTTTTTTAATAACTTAACAAGCAGAAAAGCCGCAAAAATACAGAACAAGACGTTGGGCAAATAAAGATATCGTTCGCCTTCGTTATTTAATGGATTCATAAGCAGGGGCAAATAGATAGCAGATACTGTCAAAAATAGAATTATACTTAAAAAATAAAATTTAAAATATTTTTTTAACCAAATCCCCAAACCAAAAAGGAAAGCTGTGATTATTGCAATAGTTAATCTGATATGATTTAAGGCGAATATTTTAAGATTAACCCTGAAAAGATTGGTTGAGAAAAAAGATATAAAATATTTGACTCCGTTTTGAATATAGAATTTTAAATTAAAAACAAAAGATTTATTTCCATAATATCCCCAAATAACCCCCGTTGTATTATAGCGCATAATTAGATACGCGGCTGATATTAAAAGATAAAAAAGCAGGCAGATTAAAAAATTCAGATTATTTTTAATAATATTTTTTGATTTTGGAATAAAGCCATTTTTTTTATCCCGTTCTTTTTCTATAGTATGCAAGATAACCAATACTGCGGGAAAAGTGAGGGCGATTTCTTTGAATAATAACGCGCCCAAAAAAGAAATCAAAGAAGCGATAATGTATAAAATAGATTTTTTTGTCCTATATTTAATCCAAAGCCATACGCTCAGCAAATAAAAAAAACAAGCTCCAAGGTGCGGGATGGCCGATACCCAAGCCACTGCTTCCGAGTGGTTGAAATAAACAGCAAAAAATAGAGAAGAAAATATTGCTGTTTTTTTTTCGAAAAAATGTTTGGCGAT
Organism: bacterium; assembly: GCA_043816765.1. Lineage (GTDB taxonomy): Bacteria > Patescibacteriota > Patescibacteriia > JBDRHN01 > JBDRHN01 > JBDRHN01. Next base: position 12,912 of record JBDRHN010000078.1, read on the forward strand.
AATATAAACTAAAATCGCATTTCCAATGTGAAAAAAGAGACTAAATATGTGATAAAAAAAAGGATCTAATCCGCCGATTTTGTTTGCCAAAAAATAGATCAGATTCACCATTGGACAATAATTTCCTCCGCCGATTTTACCGGCATAATTTGTTATAAAAAAACTGAAAATATTACGATTCCGGCTTGCTGTTATCCAATCAAAATCATCAGAGACAAAAAAGGTTTTTAAGTTTTGGCGATATAAAAAAAATATTAAAATAATTAAAAAAACAAAAAAGCATAGCTCAATCTGTTTTTTTTGTTTTAATTTTTTGAAAATGTTTTTAGCTGGCATTTAGTAGTCAAACGGCATTATCCAATAAATTTTTATAATTAAAATACAATAAATTAAAACGAATAACGCAATCGGATATAATAATTTTTTTGAAATTTTACAGGCGGCTTCAAGTCCTGAGACGGTAAAAAAAATAAAAGCTGGAAATATAAAAATTGCTTTGACTATTCCTTTTTCATAGTATGGGTAGCGATAGGCTTGATATATCAACGCGCTTATAAACGACATCGGAATAAAAAAAGAAAAAAAGTTTAAGTCAAATTTGAGTTTTTTTATAAAAATAATTAATTTATACAAAAAACCGATTATAAAAATAACAGCCGGCATGATAGAAAGCCAGACTAATATTTTGTTTATGTTATAATTTTTTTTAGAAACATAAGCCTCTGTTGAATGAATTGAAGTTTTAAATAGTTGTTTGCTGTCTTGCGCCATTAAATAATGTATGTATGATCTGTTTTCCATGGTTCCATAATAATCAAAAAAAGCATCAGCGTACAGCATGCTCCAAAATGAATTGCGTCCAGAATAAAAATAAGGCATTTTGAAAATATCACTGTCAAATGACGTAAAAAAATTAAGCCGTTGGTCAAGTTTTAATTGTTGCGGAGTTACAAATTTAGTATTATTTATTGAAAATGAATCTAAAATATTTTGTTTGCGATAAACCAACCAAGGCAAGTTTATGGCAAAAATAATTAATATCATTAGTAATATATTTTTAAATGCAATAAATTGTTTTCGTTGGATTGAGGTCAGAAACAAATAACCAATAATTATTATCAATACAATAAATGAAGTTATTTTTGTAATCATTGCCAGCCCGAGCAAAATTCCTAATATTATATATTTATTTATATTCACAGTTTTTTTTGCCGATAAAAAATTTTTTATAAAATAAAATAATATTAAAAAAATAAAAAAATAATTTAACAATTCGTTGGTGAGAAAAGTTGAGGCTTGATTAAAACTTGGCAATAGATTTACAAAAATAACGGTTAGAACAATAATCGCTTTATTTTTAATTAACAATTTTGTTAATTTATAAATAACCCAAGAGGTAAGCAGGCTCAGTATTGCTTGGCAAATTCCAAGATATTTTAATATTATTTCAAACCCAGTCTGCCTTGTGATAAATGAAAATATTTTAGCTAAACCAGAGAATAATAGATAATATAATGGTTCATGCCATGCTAAATAGTTGCTTTCAATGTTTGGCATTTTATTTTTTTGGGCTAGAGAAAAAATATAATCAACATGTCCGCCGCCATCATATCCCCAATACGGGTTAAAAGACAGCGAGTTGTGGAGGCGAAACAATATTAAAAATAAAAAAAATATTAACAAACTCAAACAATAAAGTTTATATTTATTATTTTGTTTTTTAACATTTTTAATTTTGTTTTTTAACTTGCCAATCATAATTTTATTTTCCCAAACTGCCGGGATTTACTTTGTTTGCGTATATTGTTGTTATGTTCCCCCATATATTGCGAACATTTTTTTGATCTGCGACATCGTAGCCGCCTAAGGGCGAGAAAGATATAATATATTGCATTAAATGCCCCGACGTTAGTTCCTTAACATACCAAGGAGCCCACGGAGGCGTCCACGCGCCCAACGGTTTTCCGCGCGTTTTGCCGTATATGTTCCAGCCGTTCCATTCGTAGCCCCCCTCAATGGAACTGGCTGGTATATTTTGATTAATTAATTTTTGCGCAAGATTCCACCTAACGTTAGTCCATTGCAAATAATTATAAGTTCCAATAATGCTATATAACGCAAAAATAATAATTAGAACGATTGCGGCCGCCAAAGAAATTTTATGGTTTTGCAATAACCATCCAGCAATAATTAATGCGATTGGCAATACCATTATTAAATAACGATCAAAATTTGCAATTATTGAAATAGTTAAAATATAAAGCGCTAAGTATATAAATAAAAAATCTAATTGATTAGATGAAATAAAGCTGTATATTTTTTTTCTTTTTTCTATAAGTATGTATAAAATTAAAATAAAGATTACAAATGCAAAAAAATGAAGAGCGCTGTACATCCACCCCTTGCCCCACATTTTTAGCTCGCCCTGCAAGACATCGCGGCTTGGTCCAAGACCGAAAATTGTCATCATATTTCCCATGTTTAGAATAGTGATGTTTAATCGCTGGCTGATGAACCCTCCTAATAATCCAGCAGAAACAAGACCGAATAATTTTTTGGACGAAAAATATGACCGATAATTTACAGCCCAACCCAAGATAAAAGGACTGATAAATAAAGATAACAATAATAAATATTCAATTAAACTAATGATAAAAAATTTGAAATAAGACCACTCTTCGGGTAATAAATGGGAAATCATTTTGCGGGGAAATAATCCATACGAGAATAAAATTATAAACAAAATTGATGTTGCCGCGCTCAACAAAATTGCGATAAATAATTTTGTATTTTTATTGCTGATGTTTTTTTTGAAAAATAAATAAATTAAAATTGAAACAAGAAAAAGAGAATTTATTTGGCGGGTGGCGCATGAGAGCAAAGCAAAAATTATTCCAAAGAAAAAAAATAAATTTTTATTTTTATCCAAGCCTTTTTGGCAAAACAACATTGCCAAGAGCAGAAACGTCAATGCAGGAATATCGCCCATATTGGTAAAAGCAAGGTTAAAAATTATTGGATTAAACCACAAAGAAAGGGATAGTAAAAAACAAAAAAGCGGTTTGATTTTGCACTGGCGCAATAAAGCGTAAAACGCGAGCAATCCTATGTTCATCCAAATAATATTCATTATTTGCAAATAACCGAAATTCAGACCAAATAGTTTTATTATAATACTTTCGGTGATTATGGGTATATAATTTACAGGGCTAAGCCACTCAGGGTAAAGAATAGTTTTACTTCTAACTAATGTATTCGCGGTTAAAGTATGCGTCCAACCGTCATTTAGCGGAAAATTTTTATTGGGTTTTATTAAAAAGACAGAAGAAATAAAAATAAATAAAAGCGCTATTAATGCTTTGTTTGATTTAATTTTTGGATATAATAATCGTCTTATAATAGTCATATTTGCGTAAAAACATCTGTCATTCTGAGCGGCTTTAAAAAATAAAAAAATTTGATAATCGCATAGAACAAAAAAACAAAATAAACCCCGCGTTTGTTTTCGTGTTTTCATGCTCAAACATTCATCAAAATCCTCGCCAACTTTAGCTCATCATAAGAATACTCTTCATTCAAATACTCAAAAACAGGTTTAAGCTTTTCATTCCCGCATTCCAAAAAAGCCGCTTTCATAACTTCGTATCTATCACTAGGCAATTTTAAATATTCAAAATCCAACGACTCCCCCGCGTCAATCAATTTTTCAATATGGCTGATAATCGTCCCGACTGTGAGATCCTGATTTTTCGCTATTCTTTCCACTGAAATTTTTTTTGTGATCAACTCCCTTGTTTTTGTATAAAATTTTTGCTGGACGTTGTTTTTTACTATGATCCTCTCTTCTCTCGTTTTATCACCAAAAGGAATCGGCGAAATGTTGTTTGCTTTGGCAAAATCATTGATAACCGGCAAAAATATTTCGCTGAATTTTTCCATCTTTTTCGCGCCCACTCCGCTGAGCGATAGGAAATTTTGTTTGTCTGCTGGAAAATAATACGCCATTTCTTGCAAAGTAATATCGCCAAAAATGACAAACGGCGGAACATTTTCCGCGTCAGCGATTTGTTTTCGCAAAGCCCTGAGTTTCTCAAATAATTCTTGATTATAAGCAAGTTCGTCGGCTTTAATTTTTTTGAATCCAATGTCGGTTTGCGGTTTTTGCATTTCTAATTTTTGTTTTGAAACTAAAAATTTCGCCCCCGGCTTTGTTATGCTAAGCGTGGGATACTCGCCGACGTTTTTAAAAATATAATTTAAATTCACAAGCTGGTTTATAATTTGTCCCAATTCGTTTTCTCCAAAATCATTCACTATCCCAAAAACGGACAGCTCATCATGCCTGTTGCGCGAAATTTTCTGATTTTTTTTGCCCAACAAAACATCAATGATATAGTTTTTCCCAAAACGATTTCCGGTTCGCACAATCGCCGACATAATTTTTTTCGCTATTATTTCCGCGTCAAACACCTCTTTTTCTGTCAGACAATTATCACAGCTTTCGCATTTATCTTTTTCCATTTTTTCGCCAAAATATTTTAGCAAATATTTTTTTCTGCAAGTTGTGAGTTCGCCAAAATTTAAAACCTCGTCTAGTTTTTCCTGCGCTCTTCTTCTCAAATTATCCTCTTTTATTTGATTGATAAAAAATTCATGTTTCCTCGTGTCGGCATAAGTGTAAAACATAACGCAATCGCTCGGCAGTCCGTCGCGCCCGGCGCGTCCGATTTCCTGATAATACCCCTCCAAAGTTTTTGGATAAGTGTAATGCACGACAAGGCGAACATCCGGTTTGTCTATTCCCATCCCAAAAGCAATCGTCGCGACAATTATATCAACCTCATCTTTAACAAATAATTCTTGAACCAGTTTTCTTTTGGATTTTTCCAGCCCCGCATGATAAGCTCTTGCGTTAAATTTATTTAATTTTAAATTTTCAGCAATCTCCTCAGTCTCTTTGCGCGAAAAGCAATAAATTATAACCGATTCATTTTTGTATTTATCCAGTAAATTAACAAGCTTGGAAAAAGCCTCTTTTTTATTTATAATTTTAATGTTTAAATTTTCGCGATTAAAACTTGAAATAAAAATTTTGGCTTTTTGCAAACTCAACTGCTCAATAATATCCTCGCGCACTTTGGCAGTCGCTGTCGCGGTCAACGCGATGAGCGGAACAGATGGAAAAATATTTTTCAGCTGGCTCAAGTTTCTATAATCAGGACGAAAGTCATGCCCCCACTCGGAAATACAGTGCGCCTCGTCAACAGCAATCAAACTGATATTTAGATTTTTTAAAAATGATTGAAAGCCGGATAAAGCAAACCTTTCCGGCGCCACATATAATATTTTAATTTCATCATTTTTCAATCGCTGGCAAATTTCCTCAATCTGCGACTGTGTCAAAGTGGAATTTATAAATTCAGCCTTTATTCCGCACTCTTTTAATGAATCAACCTGATCTTTCATCAATGCTATCAACGGCGAAATAACAAGCGCGGTGCCGTTAAACTTCAATGCCGGCAACTGATAACAAAGCGACTTTCCCCCGCCTGTCGGCATCAACACAAAACTATCCTTTCCTAAAAAGACATTATTAATAATTTCTTCCTGCAAAGGACGAAATTCGTCATGACCGAAGTATTGTTTAAGCAGAGTTTTCATGTGGTTAAGAAATTAAGAAATAAAGAAATTATAACTTCGTAAACACCTTTGATTTAATTCCAATTTCTTAATCTATTTGTTTTCTTGTTTTTTTGATTTATTGTTTTCTTGCCTCTAAATTTAGTTTAAAAATAGAAAAAAAGCAAACCATTCGCGAAAATTTCCTCAAATTCTCGTCTATTTTTATTTTAATATATCTGTGATATAATACAAACAAGATGTTTTATTTATTATCTATGTCTGACAAAAATAATCAATTTTCAGAAACCGACACATCTCATAAAATAATTGCGCCTTATTTGGAAAATCTTGGATTTAAAAAATCGGAGATGGAGTTTGAATTTCCAATTAAAGCGCAAATTGGAAGCGGGAAAGCTAAGACTGTTTTTGCCGACATTGTTATTAAACAGAAAGGCAGAGCTGTAATGATTGTAGAAATCAAAAAAGCTGATCATCGCTTGGAAGAAAGGGATCGGGAACAAGCTATTTTTTATGCGCGTCTTTTTGATCCCGAGCCGGTTAATTTTGCGGTTGTAACTAACGGTCGTATTTGGCAAGCCTATCGCGCGGACACAAAAGAGCGTATTCCAAAAGTTCCGTCAAAAGATACTTTATTTAAAGATATTGCTAAATTTAAACTTACCGATGAGCAGCGAGAAGAGGCGAATTATTTTGCGGTTGAAGGTTATGAGACTGTGCAAGATATAGAAAATGCCTTGCGAAAATGTCATGACACGCTTTATGCGAATGACGGACTAACACCCCTGCAAACTTTTGAAGAAATTAATAAATTTTTGTTTTCAAAAATCCAAGAAGAGCGCAGAACCAAAAAAACAGGCGACCAAAACAGATTTACAACTAAATATCTGAAAACGCGAAAACCAAAAATTGAAATGCAAAGAATTTTTGAAGATGCAATATTGGTTCCGGCGGTTTTTTGGTGGAAATTTTTCAAATTTTAAAAGAAAAAATCGCAAGCACTGATTTGCAAAAAAAACCAAAAAAGAATACAAGAAAAAACTTTGCAGTGAATGGATTTTTGGAACAGAAATCGCTCCGCATCTTGCCAAGGCTTGTAAAATTAATATGTATATTCACGGCGACGGCAAAACCGGAGTTTATAAACATGACGGTTTGGTTGATTATGGAGAAATTAAAGAGGATAAATTTAACCTTGTGCTGACCAATCCTCCGTTCGGCGGAGTTATTAATAAAAAATATTAAATTTTAAATTTAATCTATGAAAGCAAAAAAACTCTTAAAAAAAATTTCAATCTTGGGCATTTGCGCAATTTTAATTTCGCAAGTGTCTTTTTTCGCGATAACATCCGCTCAAGTTAAAACTATCTCTCCGCAAGGGCAAAACAACAGTTTGCCAAAAACAGATAATTTTTCAACACCCGCAATAGAGAGAAAAGAACCAATTTTAAAACAACCAATGCCAAAAGAACCGATTGCAAATGAATTGAGGCGCAACCCAATGCCGACTAATGCAATAAACAAACCATTACAATCTGAAAAATTTAAAGAAAATTTTAATGAACCTGTTTCTGCGGAAATAAAAAATATGGAGATCAGAGAAGAACAGATGCGCGCAGAGTTTAAAGAGCAAACAAAACATGATTTAATTCAGACAATTGAACCAAAAAGAGAATTTTATCCAGAAGGAATAACACCCCCGATCTGCGCGGAAGCCAAAATAACATCCCAGTCTGAGTGTGAGAAATTAATGATGAAAAAATTTGAAGAAGAAAAAAGAATAGAGACTGAAAAAATTAGCAACCAAAAAAAGATTAACGCAACAACAAAAAATCAACCTCTCAACGCGCAAACAAACGCGAATACAACAAACATAAAACCCAAAATGGAATTTTTCAGTGAAGAAAAATTAAACAGCGAAAAAAATATATTGCCGGTTCCGTGCCAAAATAAAGGTATAGAAAACAAAGAAAAATGTTTTAATTTTCTTAAAGAAGCCGAAGGAATTCCTTTGAAATGCAGAGAAAAAGGAATAAACGACAAAGAAGAATGCGATAAAATAATGCGCCAAACCAATCTCCCGCCAGAGTGTCAAAAAGCGGGTTTTACTGATTTTGAAGAATGCAAACAAAATATGAATAAAAACTTTTTGCCTCCCGAATGTGTTGAAAAAGGAATAACAACACCGCAAGAATGCGAGAAATTAATGAAAGAACAAAAATTACCCATAGAATGCATAAGGCAGGGAATTGCTGAGGAACAAAAGTGCCATGAAATGTTGTTTAGTTTAAACATGCCGTTTGAATGCACAGAAGCAGGAATAACCAGCCGCGAGAAATGCGATGAGATAATGAAAATTAAAAGCGCAGCTCCAGAATGCCAAGAAGTTGGAATAAATGATATGAGAGAGTGTGAGAAAATGATGATGAAACTTCATATGCCAATGGAATGTCAAAAAGCTGGAATAACTACGCCCGAAGAGTGCGAAAAAATGATGAACAAACTTCGTATGCCGCCAGAATGCCGAGAGGCGGGGATAATGGACATGAAAAAGTGCGAAAAGATGATGATGAAAAAATATATGCCAAAAGAATGCCGAGAAGCCAACGTTGAAACAAAAGAAGAGTGTGAAAAAATAATGGTCAAAAAATTGATGCCAAAAAAATGTTTGGAAGCAGGAGTCGCCACCAAACAAGAATGCGAAAAAATAATCATTGCGCAGCAAGATAAAATAGAAAGCATTGATTTTGCGAGCAACTTTCCAAACGAATGCGTTGATGCTCAAATCACAGACAAAGAAGAGTGCAAAAAAGCATTAAGCAAAGAATCTTTTCCTTTGCCTTGCCAGGAAAATAATATTTACCAATGGAAAGAGTGCCGCCAGTTTATGGAGCAAAAATATATGCCGCAAGAATGCGCAGAAGCAGGCGCGACGACGGAGGAAGAGTGCGACTCTGTAATGAGACAAAAACATATGCCTCCTGAATGCGTGGAAGCAAATGCGATAACAAAAGAAGATTGCGATAAAGTAATGGAGACAAAATATCTTTCGCAAGAATGCAAAAACAACGGACTGGCAACAAGAAAAGAATGCGACGAATATTTTATGCTAAAACACATGCCGAAAGAATGTTTTGACGAGAACGCGCAAACCCCCCAAGAATGCGAACAAATTATGAGGCAGTTGCATTTGGCTCCTGAATGCAAAACAGCAGGAATCACCGATGACGCGCAATGTAAAGAATATATGTTTAATAAATATCGTCCGCAAGAAATAAAATGCGAGGGTCTTACAAATTCAGAATGCGAGACTGAACTAAAAGAAAATCATTTGGGGTTGATGATAGAAGATAGAAAAGAAAAGGTTAGGATTAAAGAAAATTTTTTACCTAATGTAGGTAAAAAAATCGCATTTAAAAAAGGTAAATTAACGCGTGTCGGCGATGCGGGCGAAGAAAAAAATATTTCAAAAGAAAAAGAGGCCGAACTTATTGATGTTATGCCCCTTAAAACCGACAAAGAACTCGGCATTAACATTCTTCCTTCCAAAGAAAAAAGTTTGTTAAAAGAAGATAGCAATACAATCACTCAAAGCATTCCGGCAATCATAACGATTGATAGCGACCAAGACGGCTTGCCTGATGATATGGAAAAAAGAATTGGAAGCGATCCAAACAACGCGGACACAGATAACGACGGTTACCTTGACGGAGAAGAAGTAAAAAATAATTTTGATCCAATGGGGCAAGGAATGTTCGCCCAAAATATGTCTCCTGTTGACAAAGCTATTTTGAACCAAGAAACAATGGAACAGCCGATAACCGACGGAGAAGTTAAAGAAAATATAATGCAAGTTAATGAAATTTTAATGCCAAACGTTGACGAAGACAATCAGGAAAATAGTTTTACAATAAGCGGAACAGCTATTCCAAACAGCATGGTCAGCTTATATGTTTATAGTGGCATAGCTGTTTTGGCGACTGTTGAGGCTGACGAAAATGGAAATTGGAGTCATGTTTTTGAACAAGAGCTCAAAGACGGAGAACATGATATTTATGCGACAATAAATGATAGCGAGGGAAAAATAGAGGCTAAAAGCAATCCAAAATCTTTCTTTATAAAAGAGGCAAAAGCGGTTGGAATAAATGATTTTGTATCGGAAACAATGTCTGAAACAACGCAACAAATTCAAGAAACGGCAACTAAAAATAATTCTAATGAATTATTGTTTATTGTATTAACAATTATTATGCTGGGTGTTTTAATTTTAATGTTGCGCAAGGTTACGCGCAAAACCGTTGGCAAAATAGAAAAATAAAATGTTTCAAAATATGTCGCGAGGAAAATTGATTGTATTTTACGGTATTAATAACTTGGGAAAAACTACCCAAGCTAAATTATTGGTAAAAAAATTAAACACTAAAAATAAAAATTCAGAATATTTAAAATATGGAGTTTATGACTTAAAACCTTCTGGAGAAATCATAAATGATTATTTAAGAAATAATAATCCGCATAATTTATCCGCGCGAGAGTTCCAAATAATACATGTTTTAAATAGAACACAATATCAGCCGTTTTTGGCGGAAAAATTAAATCAAGGTATAAATATTATAGCTGAAGATTATATCGGGACTAACGTAGCGTGGGGTATGGGGGCAAATGCAGATAAAAATTTTTTATTAAAAATTAATTCTCATTTAATCAAAGAAGATTATGTCTTTCTTCTTGACGGCGAACGTTTTACAAAAGCAATTGAAAAAAATCACACTCACGAAAATAATGAAGATTTAACAAATAAAGTTAGACAAGCGCATTTAGAACTTGCAAAAGATTTTAATTGGCATATTGTAAATGCCAACAATAATATTGAAAAAATTCATGACGAAATCTGGAAAATAATAAAAGAAGTTATATAATAATTTATCGTACAGGAATTTCAATATCCCCACCACGACGGAATAAACTAGCCCGAAGGGCTAGAATTACTGCCTCGCAGAGGCAGAAAAGCCAGCAAGACAATAATTGAATATATTAATTTTTCTCTAAAAATTATTTAT
>JBDRHN010000079.1:0-4905 GCA_043816765.1 bacterium
TATAGCGGCCTGTTCGGTTAAAACGGGATGTGTGATTTTATCACCATAAGAAAAAACAAAAAAATAGGCGGAAAATACGCCCCCTGCGATTAAGCAAAATAATAAACTAATTTTAAATTTTTTCTTCATATTTTTCCCCTAATTAATGCGAAGAACACTTCACGGTTAATACCCCCTGCGACAGAAACCGCAAGGCATAAAAATTTATATTTATTCGGTCACTCCTTAAAGGTCCTTAAAGGATATCTATCTTCCAATCACCATTACTGTCTTTTATAAAAGTTATGGTGTGTACAAAAACTTCACCATCTATATTTTGAGGAATACTATAAGATGCCGTACTGTCAAGCATATGATTTTTAGTAAAATCATCTGATAATTCCTTTGTCAATTTTTCCATGCTTCCTTCTTTTTTAAGTTGTAAAAATATTTTTTTCCACTCTTCTCTCTTTTCTTCCGCGAAACAATTAACAGCGACTTCCACATCTTCATTCTTTAAAGCATCCTTTAACGCCGCATAGGTTTGCTCTGGTGTAGTGCGGGTAGGAATATCAGCATTGTTATCCTCGAACGAACGAATCAAATCTAAATCTTCTTGACTAAGACTATCAATCCACTCCTGTTGTGATTGCGATTCTTCAGGCGCAGGCGCAGGCAAAGTCAAAAACCAAATAAAAAAAATAACAATCAAAATAATTACGAGTATAATTATTTTTTTCAATAATCCCTTTTTTTCTTTTTGTTCTAAATTGTTTTTAGTATTGTCCATAAAATTATCTTATTACTTTTAATAGCACTTTTCAAAATCCACTACCCAATCCCCCTATACTCATCCCCTGCCGGTGTCCGCCAGATCGGTTTTAAAATACTTTCAGGATTGGTAAAATCAATGTTCTTTGCACAAGTAAAATAAAACATGTTGTTTCCAATTTTGCCGTTATCAGCTTCTTTGACCGCCCGCCGCAGATTTTCCGCCCGCGCTTCGCTGATTGTTGTGGTAAGAACTCTAAAACCCACACTCTCCCCTATTCCGAAATGCTCCGCGTGTTTTTTTTCTTGCCATAGTTTCCAATACGCTTTTATTTTTTCTACAAATCGCGCGATTGTCATGGTTGAGCGGTCGGCTTCAAGAAAAAAATGTTGGACATACTCCCCTTTTTTGAGGATAAAATAAGCGTCTGGTTTTATGGCTTTTTTTATTGACCCCTTTTTGCCCTTTATTTTAACTTGTGGAGGATGTTGATTAATGTCTTCGCCTTGTTTCCATGATCTTAGTTGTGTTTTTGTTTTTTCATAATCTACTTGCGCGATTGTTGCGTGAAATTCTGCCACCATGAGAGCGTGCCACAGATTAAGGAATTGCCGTTTATACGCTTGCGTTTGCCAGCTTATTTGTTGTCGCCGTTCGGGGTCGTCCAAAAATGCCATATCTGCCCCCTGTTGTGTAATAGTGTAAATTAGATGACTGCCTGAATTTAGCGCGCCATATTGGGAATTAAAGACTTGCTGATAGACATTAAGTGTTATTTGCTGGGGCGGGCGGTGTAAATATCCATTGTGAAATAACCGGCTTAGTCTTTCCTGCACTCGTCTGGTCGCTCCGGACGTTGATGTTCCAAGTAGGGCGTAAATATGGGCTGATGATAAAACTCCATAGTCTGCCACTAGTCGCAAAATTTCCAAATCCCTGTCTTGAAGTCGCATTGACGGGGGTTTTTGGTTGCGTTTGAATGTATGGCGACGTAGCTTTAAGTTTTGCATAGATGCAGAATATAACGAATGTTAGCGATAGCGAATAGCTTTTAGGTTGTCCCACAGCTTGTCGGAGGTTTTATCACAGTTTTAGCCATCAGTTTGCCCGAAATAGCTTTGATGGCTTGTTTTGTGATAATACCTCCCGACTTCGCCCGAACGTTGCTGATTTGAATTAGCAGTTTTTCGGGCGAAGTCGGGAGGCGAGATTTATCTCAGTTTTCGCCTCTGACAGCTTGTGGGACAGCTTCCTAATAGCCTTATAGCCAAGCTTATTATAGCATAGTTTGGTTTATGAAAACAGCGAAGTTTTAAATTAGTATGCTCGTTGTAGAGCGAGCGATTTTATGAGCAGATTATTATTTAGAATAGTTTATATATTAAGAGAAAATTTAAGTTTTATTTTTAAAAATTTTTAAAATTCTCTTTTCTAATTTTTATTTTATTTATCTTCTAATTATAATTCTATTTATAGTGTAAACTTTCTTTACTCTATGTGTAAATTTTTTTGACGGGTTGAGTAAACTTTTTTGATAGTTTTGAGTAAACTTTTTTGACGCTTTACATGGTGTAAACTTTCTTTACTCTATGTAAAATTTTAGTTATGGTTGTTTCCAAATACTTCTGATTTTACAACCTCTACAGATTCTCTCCATAAATCACTTGTTCGCAAATAACCAGTTTCAGAGTTTAGCTCAACTAAGCCTTTTTTAACTAATTTATTGATCATATTATGCACGGACTGTCTAGAAACATCTATATTTTCAGCCAAACACTCTTTTGAGGCGTAACACCAGCCGGGCACAGAGCTTCTGTTCCCTGATAATTTATGTATAACATCGGTTAGGCAATATTCATTATTGGTTATTTGGAGTTTCTTGCGGGCGGCATGTAAAATTATTGTGTAACGCGCTTTTTCTGCCCTAAAACGTTGACTATTTTTTTTTGCTTCATCTACCTTTTTTGATATATTGTTTAAGGAATCTTCCATTGTAATTTTAGAAAAAGACATAATATTAAATATTTCCGTCCGAACGTTCGTTCGTTCGTTCGGACGAATTTTGTTTTATTATTTCGACGTTTTTTAATTCTTTTATTTTTTGTTTGGTCAATAAATCAATAGATTCTTGTATTAAATCCCCCAATGAAGGCTTTTTATTGTTGTTTTTTTCAGCTATTGCGAGCTGGAGTTTTTCTAATGTGTTTTTTTGATCCTCAAAAATATCAAAAGAATGCCTTATTTTTCTTCTTTTATCAGGCATTGTTATTGTATAGGTTGTTTTAGGAGTGTTTAAAGTTTCGTCCGAACGTTCGTTCGTTCGTTCGGACGCCTTGGTTGTTTTGATTTTTTCCGTCCGAACGTTCGTTCGTTCGGATTTTTGTGTTTTTGTTTTTATGGGGGTTCGTCCGAACGTTCGTTCGTTCGTTCGGACGCCTTGGTTGTTTTCGTTCGTTCGTTCGTTCGGACGAACTTCTTTTTTAGATGGGCTATCTAAAATCGGAGATCCTTTAAAAGAGATTTCTTCTGGTTTTTTATTGGTAAATCTTTCTGTTTTTATGTCTTTCATAATATTTAGTTATTATTTTGATCAATAATTTTAGCTAAATCTACATAAGAAATGGAAGCGTCGTGTTTTGGTTCAAATAAGGGTAGGGGAATGCCCTTATCAAACGCCCGTGGGAAAACAATTGATTCAGGAACTTCGATTGGAAAAATTTTATCCCCCCAAATTTCCCTTGCTTTAGCAATAATTCCAGCCGAGTGTATGGTTGTTCTTTTATACATTGTGGGTAATATTCCTTTTATTTTTAGGTTTGGATTATGTTTTTCCCATACAATTTCGTTTATATAGCGTAATAAATCTTGAACACCGTCTAATGCTGGTCTTTCGGCTTGTAATGGGATAATAACCTCATCAGAGGCAGTTAAAGCATTAAGAGAAAGCATGGCTTTGCCCGGCGGAGTATCTAAAATAATATAGTCATATTCGGGGACAATGCTCTCAATAAGATCTTTTAACATCCCTTCGTCGCCTTCTTCTAATGATTCCTCCACCGCCGCAAGTAGGGGATTGCCCGGAATTATTGAAAAATTAAAAGGAAGTTCTTTGATGGCATTCCCCGCGCGGATTTGTTTTTGAAATATTTGGAATAGATTTATTTTTTCTTGATCTGGGTTTAATCCAACATGGCGGGTTGCAGATGTTTGTTGATCAAGGTCAATAAGAAGCACTTTTTTGCCCAATTGGGCTAAAGTCGCTGATAAAGAAACAGCGGTTGCTGTCTTTCCTGTCCCTCCTTTAAAAATTGATATTGATATGATTTTTCCCATATTTACAAGGGTTTTTTAATTTCGTCCGAACGTTCGTTCGTTCGGACGAACGTTCTTTATTTAGATTTATTTGGGATAAATTGCGTCGCCTCTCTCCATACTTGATAATCGCGCATAGGCACACGAAATGTATTGCCGACCTTGCGAACATTTGGAAAATCTCCTCTATGCACCCAATACCACACTGCTTGTTTAGATACTTTTTCTAATTTAGAAATTTCTTTTAAAGTTAAAAAGTCTTTCATATAAATAAAATGTTAAAAGTGTAAAGTTTATAACACTTATTAATAGTATAGCACATATTAAAATAATAAAAAATAGGTTTATTGTGGATAAGATTTACAAGAGAGAAAAGGGGATATATTCACGTGTTTTTGTATTTTGCATTAAAAAAAGAAGCTCTTTATTTACATTCAGTGGGGAGGTATGAATTTTTTTGTATTGGTTTTTAAACACCAATTTTGGAGGGGCTTTGCAACCCCTCCAAAATGCCGATTTATTTCTTTTCGCATCGGCTCACTTTTTCGTAAAAATCTTGAAATGCGCGGTCTTTTTTGGCATGCTTTCCAAAGACGCGATCAAGATACATAAAGACGTATTTTGGTTGGACACCAAATTTCTTTTTGCATTTAGGGCATCCAACGAAAAACAGATCTGTTTCTTTTTTAGCCATAATATGTTAATTTATCGTACAGGAATTTCAATATCCCCACCACGACGGAATAAACTAGCCCGAAGGGCTAGAATTACTGCCTCGCAGAGGCAGAAAAGCCAGCAAGACAATAATTGAATATATTAATTTTTCTCTAAAAATTATTTAT
>JBDRHN010000080.1:0-3653 GCA_043816765.1 bacterium
ATATTATTCTGTTTTAATTGGTTTATTTAATTCCACAGAAAAAATTTTTTGGAATGACAGGGTTTGTTTGGGCAAGGTGAATTATGGAGTTTGAAAATTTTTAACGATTGTTATTATTGGTTAAATTGCGTATGAGCCGAATAATTGCCTGCAATTTAGCTGCAATAGCTAAAGCAACAGCGGGATAACGATAAAATGCAAAGAGCAAGAAAGCAAAAACATTCATTTTGAAATTCAACTTTGTTTGAATTCTGAAATAAGTGTTTTTACACACCAACTAAATAGATGGCCGGCAATTAGTTGCGCTTCTTATTCGGTAAAATTTGAATCTGTTTTCTTGCTTTCTTGCTTTTTTAATTTTTTGTTTTTAAAATCCCCCCAGCCCCCTTTGCGAAAGAGGGAATTATTTGTTTTCGTGTTTTCGTGTTTCATTGTTTTTGCGCTTTCGTCTGCCTTGAAATATTAGCGACTATGCCAGCTCCCGCGGCTAGAACCAAAAATGACGAACGGCCGTAACTTATAAAAGGAAGTGGAATTCCCGTCATAGGCATAAGCCCGATCATTGAGCCTATATTAATTAAAAATTGCAATATTATCCAACTGCTGATTCCGATTGCAAGCAATTTTCCGAATAAGTCGGGTGCGTGCTCCCCTATTTTAAAACCTTTCCAGAAAAGTCCGAAAAATAATAAGATTAAAAATACAACGGATATAAAACCCATCTCTTCGGCTATTATAGCAAATATGGAGTCGCTTACAACCTCGGGCAGATACATAAACTTTTGCCGCGATTGTCCGTATCCTCGTCCGAATATTCCGCCTGAACCGACAGCGAGTATTGCTTGATTAATATGATAGCCTATACCAAGAGGGTCTAATTCCGGGTGTAAAAAAGTAGTTAATCTTTGCATGCGATAACCTTCTGTTTTTATAAGGATAAAAAACAGAATTGAACCCGCCGCGGAAAAGCTGGATAAGTAAAAAAGATTTCCATTGGCTACAAAGTAGCTGATCAGTCCTATGACTACAACCATAAAAGCAGTTCCCATGTCTGGTTGTAGTAAAATTAAACCGGCAACTCCGCCAAGCATTACGGCAAATGGGATAAAATGATGTTTAAAATCAGACGCACTGGCTTTTACTGTGCTAAGCCAATCTGCCAAAAAAAATAAAAAAGTCAATTTTACCAATTCGCTCGGCTGAAATGAAAAGCCCCCTATATTTAACCAACGGCTGGCTCCACCGTGATCAACTCTTAGAGACGGCACAAAAACTAATATTAAAAGAACCACTGAAATTGCGAACAGATGCTTGGAAAATTTTTGCCAAAAATGATAATCAACCAAAAATGTAAATATAAAAATACAAATTCCCGGCAACACTCCGAAAAGAACCTGCTGTTTTAAAAAGTAGTTTGGGTTTCCATAATTTTCATACCCAAGCGAAACTCCGGCTGACGCGAGCATTATCAAACCAAAGGCAATAATAATCCAGACTAGGGCTACAAATGCCCAGTCAGGAGCATGCAGTATTAATTTTTGGCGTTTTTTGGGTTGCATACCTTGACAAATTATTTTAATCTGCTATACTTTAATTATTACGTATCAGGTAGTGAAACTCTATTCCGTGAAAACGGATCAATAAAAACATCTTCATTTTTGGAGATGTTTTTGTTTTTAAAATTATTAATTTTTAGTTTTTTACTAATTTCTAAAATAATAAAAATTAAAAAAATAGATCTTATTACGACGACGATATTAAAAATATAAGATGAATAGTTTATATTATGCAAAATCGGAAATTGTAAATAATTAATTAAGTCATAAAAAATTATTAAAAAAACTAATTTTTTTGTGTCTGCTGTTAAAACCAATAGCGGTAAAAACCAAATTATCCATTGCGGAGAAAAAATTGGACAAAATAATATAAAAACCATTATCAATACAGCAGACCAATTTATAATATCCTTATAATTTTGTATTTTTGCCTTCAATAATACAAAAAATATTCCTATAAATTGTAAAAAAATAAATATATATTTAATCATATAAAAATTTGGAACAAGCGCATAAAGGCTTCCCGGCTCTTTTCCGCGCATGGAATGAAAAATATATGGCTCAAAAACAGATAGCAACCCTCTGCAATATAAAGTAATGAAGAAAGGTATTATGATGGTAAAAAATAATATTAAAAAAAGATTATAAATTTTCTTTTTTGATATTCTGTCTTTTAAATAAATAAATAAAATCGGCAACAACAAAAAAGCGTACCACTTGGCTAAAATAGCTAACCCAACAACAAAAAAAGAACTTTTATATTTTTTTGTAAAAAACAATAATAAACTTATCTGTACCAACAAAGCAGGGAAAATATCAAAACGATTAAAAGTAAAATATATAACTGACGGCAAAAATAATAACCATATATAATTTATATTATTGTTAATTTTTTTTAATAATTTGATATTTACAATAAGAAACGATATAAAACACAAACTTAACATTATTATTAAAGTCTTGGTATATTGAAAAAAATTATCAACAAAAAAACGAGGTATTGTAAGAAATAATAAAGCAAGTTGCGGATATTCAGAAAAATTTTTTATTCCATTTGGAGATTCTCCAATGAATAAAAAACTTCTTAAAAAATAAACTTCAAAATCTCCAGGATCTTTAATCAACTTAATCCCTCTTCCTGAAACAGTGTTTTCTGTGAAAAATGAAACCGGAATATTATCAATAAAAACAAAAAAACATATCGAAATAACTAATGCGATAAAAATTATTTTTATATAAATATTTATATTTTTCATATCGTAAATAAAAGCGCGTAAACTGCGAAATTTTAATTTTCGTATTTCAACTGTTTAACCTCTTCTTTAAACAACTCCCCTCTTTCTTTATAATTCTTAAACATACCAAAACTGGCGCAAGCCGGGGATAGCAGAACAATATCTTTTTTCTCAGCTATTTGGTTGGTCGCTTTGACAATTTGCCTCATTGACGCGCAACCGGTAATTACAAGTAAGGAATATTTCACCGCTCCGTCGGAGTCTCCCATTAGGGGACTCCGACGAGTTTGCGGCAAAACGTTGGAATCCCCCAACGGGAGACTCCAACGTGGCTGAGAGCCAAGCAATTGTTCATTTTTAACAATTTTAATTTCAAACTTTTTGCTTTTCACTTTCAGTAAAGCGTTTAAAATATTTTCCGCCATATCGCCAATTAAAATAACCGCTTTGACTTTGCTGTCAATTATCTCGCTTGCCATCAATGTAAAATCCGCGCCTTTGTCTGAGCCTCCGACTATTAAAACGATTGGGTCATCAAAAGAATTGATCGCGGCGATTGTTGTCTGCGGTGTGGTTGAAAAAGAATCGTTGTAATATTTTACGCTTTTGTATCTTCCCGCGTATTCCAATCTGTGTTCCAGACCGCTAAAAGTTTTTATCGCTTTTTGTATCCCTTGAATTGACGCCTCGACCAACATTGCGGCAGTTATAGCGGCAGTTACATTTTCTAAATTATGTTTTCCGATAAGTTTGATATCTTTGCGGGGACAAATCCGCATAGGCGTGCGCCCCCCGAAAAGGGGTGGGGCGCCGGGAGTAGACCACAACCCCACCCCCCCACAAACGGGGGGGTTAAAGACCC
>JBDRHN010000081.1:0-10166 GCA_043816765.1 bacterium
ATATTATTCTGTTTTAATTGGTTTATTTAATTCCACAGAAAAAATTTTTTGGAATGACAGGGTTTGTTTGGGCAAGGTGAATTATGGAGTTTGAAAATTTTTAACGATTGTTATTATTGGTTAAATTGCGTATGAGCCGAACCTACCCGCGGCGATGCGCGCGTTAGCACTCAATTTTTTAAAAAATCCGAATATGTTTAATAATAATAAAAACAAAATAATCATCTCATTAATTCTGCTTATCGTCTCTGGCTGTTTTATTTTTAAAGATGGAAAAATTTTGGCGGAGCAGACTTTGGTAAGCAGATTAAGCGGAAGAATTTTATTGCAGGTGGAAGAGCATGGCGAGGGGTGGTATGTTGATCCTGTGAGGCAAAAACGTCATTTTTTAGGTCGGCCGGCTGACGCTTTTGCTTTGATGAGCAGTCTTGGCATTGGAATAACTGATGCCGATTTAAGCAAAATTCCGGTCGCGGACGCGAATTTTGGCGGAAAAGACAGCGACAAAGACGGTCTGTCAGATGCTATTGAAGACAGTTTTGGAACTGATAAAAACAGCATTGACACGGACGGCGACGGGTATAATGACAAAGAAGAAATTTTAAATAATTATAATCCTAATGCCGTTGGCGCGATGAATATTGATTATAAAAAAGCGGATTCTTTAAAAGGCCGGATTGTAATTCAAGCAGAACGTCATGGCGAGGCGTGGTATATCAATCCGGATAACAGCAAAAGATATTTTATGGGCAGGCCGGCTGACGCTTTTGCTTTGATGCGTTCTTTGGCGCTTGGCATTACAAATAAAGATTTGGCGAGAATAGAGGAGTATCAAATTGAAAATAAATATAACGGTAATGATATTGTGAAGCAATACACAAAGCAGGCAAAAGACGATGGCGGTACGCGCGAATATACTGATCCTGATAATAATTATTCATTTGATTATCCGAAAGATTGGTCAATAAGAAAGTTTGAGGATTTTCCTGGTGTTGTTCATTTGACTGACGCAAAAAATAATTATATCGCCGATGGCAGGGGGATTATTATTATAGATTATTTTAATACTCCGCAAGATAATGAGGATGTTGCTGTATTTAGAATGGCTACGAAAAAATACGCGCAAACTTTAAGTGACAAAAAAGAGAAAATAAACAGTAATGAGGCGTATGAAAATTCTTATCAGCACGAAAGGGCTTATGAAAAAACTACGACCATTCAAATATCTCCCAAAGAATTTGTGCGAATTTCTTTGGTAACAGCTAAGAAAAATAATGATTATTATATCGGCATTTATGATAAATTTTTGGATAGCATTGAGTTTGGAAAAAAGTTGTAAAAAATTTAAAATTATAGTATAATAAAAAAAGATACAAGGATACAAGAAACAAGATACAAATTCCAATAATCAAACGTTTGGAATTTGAGTATTGATTATTGGAATTTTCTGCTCCGCGGGAGTCTCTCCGCAGAGGACTCCCGCGTGTTTAAAGCAAACAAAATAAGTCTATTTCGTTCCCGCGTCGGAGTCCTCTGCGGAGAGACTCCGACGGAGCATCGGGTGAATTCAGAATGGAACCATTGTCTCTTTGCAAGTTAATTTTAATTTTTTATATAAATATCTAAAAGGTGGAAGAAGAAAACAATTTTCAATCTATTTCAAACAAAACCCCGCTAAATATTGGGCAGAAGGTCATGGCGGTGGTTTTGGTATTTTCAGCTGTGATTGTACTCTTTTTTGGATTATGGCAATTTAAAAGAAATATTAATTCACCTTTTGAGAGCGAGGCAGGTTCAAAAACACAAACTTCATCTAATAATGTTTCGCAAGAAGACAGCTCAATTATAGAGATGCAAAACAAAGATACTGACCAAGATGGCTTGAGCGATTATGAGGAGTTTTATATTTATAAAACAAGCCCCTATTTGGCTGATTCTGATTCTGATAATATTGAGGATAAAAAAGAGATTGAATTGGGGAGTAATCCAAATTGCGGCGAGGGGCAGAATTGCGGAATTGTTGTTCCGCAAGTTCAACAGCAAAATTTAGAGGACGCATCAATTTTGCCCGCAAGCAATAATGCAACAGATATTTTTGATTTTAGCAGTTTAAATAATTCTTCGGATCTGAATAATATTTTTTCGTCTGATTTGCTTGATTCGCAAGATTCCGCTTTTGATTTATTGGGCAATTTGTCGGTTTCAGAGATTAGGGAATTATTAAAAGAGAGTGGTTTGCCGTCTGAAGTTTTGGATCAGCTTACTGACGAGCAGCTTCTTGAGGCGTATAAAACGACGTTGGAGAATATGAACAACGAAGTCCAAAGTCCTTAAAGTTGAAAGTTGTTGGTATGGTTGAAAATTTTAAATTAATATAAATAACAATATGGAAAATTTAACAGATAAAAAAATTGATAATTTAGTTGAAGAGATGCATAAGGGTTTTGACGAGATGCGTCAAGGTTTTAAAAAACATGATCAAAGGTTTGATGATTTAACCAATGAGATGCGTCAGGGTTTTAGCGACTCTGACAAAAAGATTGATGATTTGGCTATGGCTACAAGCCAAGGTTTTAACGATGTTTATAAAAAATTTGAAGCGATTGATCAGAGATTTGAAGCGATTGATCAGAGATTTGACATAATGGAGATAGAGAACCAAAACAGGCACAATGAGTTAACGAATGGCAACGATAGAATGGTTAGAACTTTTGAGACTAGCCTGCAGGAAATGGCATCGTCAAAATTTATCTCAGACAGGCATGATGATAAGCTGGAAAATCATGAAAAAAGAATTAGGATTTTAGAACTAAGCAATGCGGTATAAACTTTAATTATGCAAAAGAAAAAATCGCAAGACAATTTAAACAAAAAATATCTTCAAGAAGCTGAAAAGTTGGCGGAGATTATTGTTAAAAATTATCAGCCGGAAAAGATTATTTTATACGGTTCGGCGGCTCGCGGAAATGTCAGAAAAGACAGCGATCTTGATTTTTGTATTATTAAAGAATCTGATTTGCCGATGAGGAAGAGAATATATGATGTGTATAGCGCTTTGGATGATTATGCTTATGCTTACGCCTTTGAGCCTGTTGTTTTTACGCCAAAAGAATTTCAAAAAAAACAAAATAATAATGATTATTTTATTCAAGAGATTTTGAGGGGTAAAATTATGTATTCTTATGAAACATTTTCAAGAGAGTAAAGATTATAAAGATTGGTATGAACGCGCCAGTCATGACATTGAAGATGCTGAGCGTCTTTTTGTTGGTGGCGGGTATTCTGATACGATTTGTTATCTTGTCCACCAATCGGTTGAAAAATATCTAAAGGGATTTTTATTGTTTAATAAGGCGAATTATCCTTTTATTCATGATTTGATAAAACTACTAAGACTTTGTTCTGAATTTGATTCTAATATTATTGATTATTTGGATGAATGTAAAAAAATTAATAGTTATTATATTGAGGATCGATATCCGTTGAATGCGCCGTTGCAGTATTCAAAAGAAGAAACAAAAGAGGTTATTGAATTGGCGAAGGGTTTGATAAAATATATTATTGATAATTAGTTTTATGGCTGGAAAAATTTTATCAAAAAACCAAATAAATAATCTTGTCCGGCGATTGGCGCTAAAAGCAAAAGAAGATAAAATGCGTATTGGGAGAGTGTTTATTTTTGGTTCGTATGCTAAAAATAAAATGAACGAAAATAGCGATTTGGATTTGTGTTTTGTTTCAAATGGGTTTGACAGACCCATTGAAGTTGAAGCGTATCTAAGGACTGAATTATATTTTTTAAATCCAAATATAGGCATTCCGATTGATATTGTCGCTTATCATCCAAGGGATTTTCAAAAAACTGTGCCGTTGGTTTATGAAATACAAGCGAGCGGCAAGGAGATTAAGCTAAATTAATATGCAAAAAAATAAAATAAAACTACCCCTAAAACCCAAAGAAGCAAGGGCTGTTAAAGAATTTCAAGAGAGTGTGTTTAAAAAATTTGGCAGTCAAGTTTTAGATATGAAATTGTATGGTTCTAAGGCTCGCGGAGATAGCAGGCGGTATTCAGATATTGATATTTTTGTGTTGCTAAAAAATAGCGATGTCAAGAAAAAAGAGCTGATTCATAATTTGGCTTATAATAATTTTTTAAAATATTATATTGATATTTCCCCGATTGTTTTTTCCAAAAAAGAGTATAAATATGAATCTGGCTTGCCGTCAATATTTATGCAAATTATGTCTCGCGACGCGATTGATATAAATTATTTATGAAAGTTTTTAAAGATTTAAAAGTTAAAATGTGGACAACAATGCTTGACAAGTCGTGTGGTTTTGTTATTATTAAAATAATTAATCTCGCCACGTTCCTCAGCCGCAAGGCTGGCGACCGTGGTTTTTTTGCATGAAAAAAGCTATTGTTTTTATTGATGGCAGTAATTTTTACTATCGTTTAAAATATTTAACGAAAGATATAGAGCGGGTTTCTTTGTTGGATTTTGATTATAGAAAATTTTGCCTATGGCTTTGCGGAGATTTTGAACTAATTGAAATTAGATATTATATTGGAGCAGTGAAAAGAAAAAATCATAATAACAAGAGCGAGAAATTGTATGATAATCAGCAGAAACTATTTAGAAAATTGCAGAAACAAGATGCGCAAATTATTTTAGGCCAGCTGATTCAACATCCGGATAAAACTTATCATGAAAAAGGCGTTGATGTAAGATTGGCAGTAGAAATGATTAAGTTTGCTAAAGAAAATAAGTTTGATAAAGCTTTTTTGATTAGTTCTGATACTGATCTTGTTCCAGCTGTTGAAGAAGTTCTATCGTTCAATAAAAAGGTTAAATATATTGGAGCGGCTGACAGTCAATCTTTCGGTTTATCTAAAGTTACTGGTGATTATTTAATTTTACGCCAAGAAGATGTCAAACAATTTTTAAGTTAAAAAAGATTTTAAGTTTTAAATATGCCGACTAAAAATTTAAAAAACAGAGTTTTTTTCAAGCGATTAATTTGTTTTGGTTTTATTTTTGTTTTTTTGTTTGGGGGGTTGGTTGTTCCGATGAAACAGGCGGAAGCAGGAGTTAATTCGGTTGAGGTTGGTGGTATGGATATTAAAACTATAACAAAAACATTGAAGGAAATTAAAACAAAAGATCAAGTAAAAATAAAGTCAGAGCGAAGTTGGCTTGCTAGCCTAAATATTTTTTTATATAATGCATTGAATACTTTTTTCCAACGTATAGCACTAAGTATATCCAAAGGGATTGCTACTGGCGATAAAGGCGGTAAATCATTGGAATCTCTTCAAAATTGGGGAGATTATGTCAAAGACGCTGGACAGGCAGCATCTGGAGATTATATTGATAGTTTATCTGATTGGAGCGGTTTTAATCTTTGCGAACCTGATTTATCAGCAAAAATTAATATTGGTCTTAGATTATTTAAAGTAGAAGAACCGGATAAACCAAATTGTACTTGGGACAAAATGAAAAATAATTGGGATGAGGCGATTAATGACCCTGATTTATTAAAAAATTTTTCTGCCGTTTCATTTTCATCCGAGCAAAGTGATGTGGGTAAATGGCTTATTCTTCGCGATGAGATGGAAGAAAAAAAGATTGCGGCAAAACTGGCAGCTGAAAAAAAACGTTTAGAGGGAGAAGGTTTTGTCTGTCCCGAATGGACGGTTAGTGGTGATTGTAAGGTGACTCCAGTAAAAATTAAAGATTTAGAGGCGACGAAATTGAGACTAGTGGCAGAAGCGAAGGAAAAAGAGGCGCAACGAATAGTAAGTATGGGTTTTACTGATACTGCTTGGGATATAACGAAAAAATTTGGGGAAACACTAGGAAAATCTTTACTCAACACACTAGTAAAAGATTATTTAAACGGAACCTATACTCTTCAGGATGCCAAAAAAAAGTTGTGTGATGGAAGTTTTGGTAAAATTGGCGGAACGCTTGGTAAAATATGTGATAGTGATGATTCTGTTTCTAGCCCTTATGCCCAAAACACAAGCGGGGGGGAACAATCGGCTGAAGCAATTTTTTCTAAATATATTCAGACAAATTTGTCAGAATCAGGAAATTATGATGTTCTATCCGAACTTTCTAGTTGTGACAATTCTAGAGAAATACCCGGTCCAACGACTTGTGTAATAGATAGTAATTTTGCTCAAGCAGTTAGAGAAAAATCAACAGTTCAAGAGGCTGTTAAACAAGAGGCTGTTAAAAAAGGATTGCTTGATGGTAATAAATCGGTTGGGTATAAAACTAGCGGTTCTGATGCTAAAGAGATGACTTATATGGAAGGCTATCCTTATCGTAGTTTGGTAATTTTACGTAAATATAGAATTATCCCAGTCGGTTGGGAGCTTGCGGCGGAGTATTTTTTAAATTACGGCGAAGATTCGGACGCTCCTACGTTAAATATGTTAATGAGCGCGTATGATGATGCAAGTTCGCCTTATTATCATTTTGTTGATCCTAATTGGGTTTTGAAATTGCCATCTGGATATTGCAAAGTTCTCGGCGCTGGACCTGAGCTTTTGTCAGATGAAAACGATATAAGTAAAGGTTCAGATAGTAATAATGATGGTGATTGGGATGATCAAGGCGAAAGATCGCCAACTAAATCAATTACTCGCAATGACCAGTATTGTGCGGATGAACAGAGTTGTATAAAAGAAGGTGTTGATGGTAATTGTGAGTATTACGGTTATTGCATGGAGGAAAAAAGATTGTGGAGATTTGACGGCGAGGCGTGCGATGAAATAAATAATACATGCAAAGCGTTTGTCGGACCAAAGGGCGAAGCTGTTTCTTATTTAAAAAATTCGCTGGACTTTGACGGTTGCAGTAAAAATAATAGCGGTTGCCAGTGGTACTGCAATCAATTTAATTCCAACGAAAATTCTTTAACTTCAAAAGAAGCGGTCGCGCATTGGAGCATGGATGAGTTGATCGGCGGCGGCGCGAAAGTTAAAGACGAGGCTGGAAGCAATGATGGCAGTTTGAAAGGCAACACATCTATTGCAACAGGCAAATGGGGCAAAGCGTTGAGTTTTGACGGAACAGGCGATTATATAGAAGTTCAAGACAATAACAGCTTAGACATACAAGATGATTTTTCCGCAGAGTTGTGGCTCAAGACGGCATCCGTTTCAGAAAAAGCGGTTGATAAATATAAGAATGGAGACGGCTACTCTTGCGAAGTCTTAGGAAACGGAAAATGGTCTTGTTCGCATGCAGACAATGGCAATGTTATTAGTTCTGTAAGCGCGACTTCTGTGAACGATGGAAAATGGCACCATGTTGCGTGGGCGGTTGACGGAGCAAATAAACAGTATTTATATGTAGATGGAGTTTTGGAAGATACTGATAGTTTATCAAGCCACGGCGTCAATATTTCAAATGACCTTGCTTTGTATATTGGAATAAACGACGGAACCAGCCAAGGGTTTAACGGACAGATTGATGAATTATCTATCTATAATCGCGTTTTATCCGGCGATGAGATTTGGAACAATTATCTTAGTTATAATTGCATAAACAACAATGATAAAATTTATTTAGGCGATTCAGCCGGCGCGTGCGAAGCTGAAGACGCCGGATGCAATGAATATTTAATTCCGGAAAACGGACTTGTCGGCTATTGGAAATTTGATAAAGGCGAAGGCGCGATTGCTTATGACGGTTCAGGCTACGGCAATGACGGAGTTTTGAAAAATGGCGCAGCTTGGGCTGGCGGGAAATCCGGGCAGTCTTTAAGTTTTGACGGCGCGGATGATTATGCAAATGTTTCGCACAACGACAGTTTAAATACCGGCGATGCCGCAACAATTAGTTTTTGGGTGAAAAGAGGAACGTTTGGCGCCGCGCAATATATAGTTCAAAAAGGGACAAATTCTTTTGCGATTGGCTTTGATGTTAACAATTATGTTTTTTTTGGCAAATCCGATGCGGGAACAATTTGCTTGTCAACATTAAAAATTGAAGATAATAATTGGCATAATATTACAATAACAAAAAATGAAGCAACCTCTAAAATTTATATTGACGGGGCGGATAATACCGGCGCGGTTGCTGATTATACTTTGGCAAACAACGGCAGTCCTTTAACTTTTGGCAGCAATAGCGGCGGAACAGCTGGATTTTTAAATGGATCAATTGACGAGATCGCTATTTATAATCGCGCGCTGAGCGGACAGGAAATTTTCAGCCTTTACAACAGCGGCATTAATTTTTCCAACGCATACATCAAAGCTCCTAATAAAAATTTACAATGTTTTGGCAGGATTGCCGGCGATGCTGTTTTTGATTTACCTTCTTATGCTGACAATTGCATCAGCCTTGGCGCTCATTATGATTCTTATGGATATAATACCTGTTTTGAATTTTTATCTTACAAAAACGAAAATGATTGCGCGGCAAATAATGGAGTTTGGTCTTCATTGCCGATAAAAATCCCAAGGCACACTGTGCAGTCTTATTGCGAAAAAAACGGCGGCGTTTGGACCGGCGCACAGTGCCAGACGCAATGTTTGAAATTAGACGACGCGGCATGCTCTGCTTACGCGTTTTCTTGCAAATCAAGCGAACTGGGTTGCGAAGAATATACCCCAACGCAAGGAGGCGCGCCTGTCCCTGGAGTTATAAGCGACGATGATTTGTGTCCGTCGGAGTGCGCGGGTTATGATACATATAAACAAGAATCTACAAATTTTGAGACATCAAAGTTTCCTGTTAATTTTATTCCAAAAACAGCAAGGAGTTGCCCTTCCAATAGCGCAGGCTGCGATGAATTTACTAATTTAGAAGCCGCAAGCAGGGGGGGGGAATCTTTGGAATATTATAAATATCTCCGCCAATGCGAAAATATTCCGTCAGAATCAGCTGAATATAAATGCGGCGATTTTTACACTTGGATTGGAAGCGACACCTCTGGGTATCAGCTGCAGAGTTATTATTTAAAATCAAAAATAAGCGGAAACATTGAAGAGCCGATGGAGATTTTGCGGGTGGAAGAATATTTAGGCGAATGCAATGACGCAAATGACGCTTTAACAAATAAAAATTGTAAAGAATTTTATAATAGCGAAGGGGTGATTACATACCATTTATTAAAGAAAACTGTTACATGTTCTGTGGATTGTGTAAATTATCGCAAGACTTTGCCATCCCAGTTTGATCTGCCTCAGGTTTGCAAGAATATCGGCGGGACATGGGCTAGTCCGAATTGCAATATTGCAAGCAAACAAGCATGCAAGGCTGTTAGCGGCGCTTGGAGCGGAACATGCAATCCTTCCAGTATTGCAGATAGTGTTTTTTGCGCAAATGCAAATTATTTAGACGGCGTGTGGGACGCGGATTCTTCCACTTGTTTTAAAACAGATTATAGCGCTATTCCAACAGAAGGCATAAAATGTTCTTCATCGGCAAACGGTTGCAGACAATACACAGGCAACGCGGGTAGTAATGTAATGAATGTTTTTAATGACAGTTTTGAAAGCGATATTTATCTTTATGCTTTTCCCGACGCGGGACGCGGTTGGACAAACGGTTCGCTGAGCAGTGAGTCAACAGATTCAAATCAAAAGTCTTTTAAAGTTAATAGCGGTTTAAGTCAGATTATGACAAAATGGTTATCAGCTGAGTGCACCTTAGCCTTAGCCGCAACTTGCACAAAAGATGCGGGTTGCGATTGTTTGGAATCCGCAGGATTAAACGACGGCGATGCTACTGCCAATGAGGTTGTTTGCACAGTTCCAATTGACAGCGACAGCTGTATGGCTGCTAATTATACTTACAATCAAGGAACTTATCTGCTCTCTTTTTGGGCAAAAGGGAATAATGCGGATAGTATAGATATTAAAATTACTGACGGCGCCAAGAATCAAGATTTTGGAAGCGTGACTTTGAGCGATCAGTGGCAGGAATTCACTTTGGGTCCGCTGGAACTTGATGTTGAAAGTTGGAATAATTATCAGCTGTCATTTGAGGGTATTAAATCCAACGGCGGAACATCCGATTCCGCGTTGGGCGCTTTCTTTGATAATATTAAACTGCAAGCGATTTCTGACAGTATTTATGTGATTAAAGACTCATGGAGAACTCCAACTGTTTGCGACCAAGACTGGCAAGGAAATTCTTAT
>JBDRHN010000082.1:0-5033 GCA_043816765.1 bacterium
GGAACATAGATGTTTTTATTAATAATTAACAAAAACATCTTAGCAGAATTCAAGTCCTGAACAAACAAAAAATAACGATTTTATTTTAAAATTAGCTAAATTTTAATAAACGAATAGTTGTTTAACGCAACACTAGTGGCGCGAACGTTATACGAAATATTCCTTTTCTTTTTGGGCTATCGCCCAATTGTTTTAAAAAAATTTCAAATTTCTTTTTCTTTAATTATAGAGGGGAATAAGGTGTTTTCTCCGCTCCGCTACGAAAACGATTTATTTATAAGGGGAAAACTAGTATAATACATTTGCATTACTTGAATATAAATTATGATGTCTCAAACAACGCTGTTCGGCGAAAAGTACAAAATACACCAATTTCCAAGAACTCAATATTTGGGAAGTAAGGAGAAGCTTATCAAGTGGATTCTTGAAATTGCCCCAAAAGATATTGAAACTGTTTTTGATGCTTTTAGTGGCACATCTGTTGTTGGTTATTATTTTAAAGATAGAGGCTATAAGGTTTATAGTAATGACTTTTTAAAATGTAACTCTTTAATTTCTAAAGCTTTAATTGAAAATCAAAATATCACTCTTAATAAAAATGATATAGATATTTTGTTAGACGAAACTACAAAAGCTGATAATCTAATCGAAAAGATTTTTACTGGAGTTTTTTTTGAAAAAGACCAAGCAAAATTTTTAGATATATTTAGAGCCAATGTTGAAAAACTAGACAACGAGTATAAAAAAGCATTGGCTTTAGCTTTAATGAATAGATCTCTGACAAGAAAAATTACATTGGGGCATTTTGCTCACTTAAAAGCAATTGAATACAGTAAAAATCCAGATAGAATTAAAAGAAATGCAAGTTTAGCAAAACACCTAAAAGATATTTTTCAAAGTCTTGTTCATTCATATAATCATGCAATTTTTGATAATAAAAAAAGGAACAAAGTTTTTTGCGAAGATACAATTTCTTTGCTTCTAAAACTTCAAGATGTCGATTTGGCTTATTTTGATCCACCTTATGTTGGCTGTCACCCAGACTACCAAGCATTTTATCATTTTTTAGAAACATTTGTTCAGTACTGGAAAAATAAAGAATTTGTAAATGGCACAAAGTCATATTTTCCCAAAAAAGAAAGTGGATTTGTTCAAAAAACGGATATTGAAAAATCTTTTGAAAAACTTTTTGAAAACAGCAAACATATTCCTTATTGGTTAGTTTCTTACAATAGCAAGAGTTATCCAGAGAAAGAAAGAATGATCGAACTTATCAAAAAGCACAAAAAGGTAAAAGTGTACGAAAACGAATACTCAAATCATTATGGCGGGAAAGGAAGCCGTAAAGGAACAGTTGAATATTTATTTTATTGCTATAATTAAAACATTATGAATTATAAAATCTACCAACAACTCAAAAAACTATACGATGCAAACGACTTTGAAAAATTACTCAAAGATTCAAATAGCTTGCTTTTTCTGAAAATTCGTTCAATCACAAGAAAAGCCTTGCTTGTTGAATTTGCAGAAAAAATTGACATCGATCCCAATCAGGGCACCAACGATTTAATTGAACAAATCGTAAATAACCCAAAAACTGAAAAAGCTATTGATAAATTTATCAATGACAAATTCCAAAATGAAAGAAAGGAAAGAAAAATCTATGAAGATAAACTCATTTCGGAATTATATAAACTGAAAATTTTCGATTGGGGTGGTCTGTATCAAAACAATCTTGAACGAACGATAGTTGATAACTACATCAAAAAAATTAAAACCCTTGATGTTTTAATGGACAAAATTGATAACGAAATACACGAAAGTTTAAAGGGATATGTTTTGTGTTCTTGGTTTAATCACTGGACTTCAATTTTGATCGAAGATATTTTTAAGGAACACAAGAGAGTGTTACCAACGATTGGGTTAATCAAAAAAGTTGATTTTTTTGTCGATCAAATACCTTTCGACCTTAAAGTAACTTATTTTCCGGACGGATTCATGGCTTTAAAACAAAAGAAAAAGGACTAAAACCGGAACTTACTGAACTCAAACAAATCGCCAAAGCAAATAAAATCAAATTTGACTCAACACAAAAAAATAAATCTCTCCTTTCTGAACTGTTAATCAGACTATCCGAGAGTCATCTTGAACCAGTTAAAAAAGCGATAACAGAATTTCACAAAACGAGATGGAAAATAATTGAAGAAGCAATGGAAAATAAAAAGGGGCTCATTAAATGGCTTTATGAGGAACAAGGCGAAAGGCGTTTTGATTCTGCTAATCGTTTATTTTTAGTATTGATAGAAAAAAATAATCTTGAGGAAAGCTGGAAACTCAAACGCAATATTGATTTTCTAAAAGAAAGTGTCGGGTCTTATCTTGATAAGTTTAAAATCAACGATAATTTAGAGATCAATTTTGACTGGAAAGATGAAAAATACACATCTGTTTCAGATGCCTTGTTTATAGTGAAAGAATAAAGATTATGGAAGAATTTATAACTAAATGGCAAACATTGATTGGCTCCGCACTTGGTCCTTTTCTTGCGGTTATTCTTTCAGCTATAGGTTTTTGGATAAAATCAATCATAGAAGGTAAGAAAGAGCGAAAAGAATTTTTGCGACGAATAGAAATTGGAATTACTCGAAGTCTTGACGATACATTCAAAACTCGAATAAAACTCCAATATTTTGTATCAAGATTGAGAACACTAACTACAGACATCAGAAAAATAACAGACAGTAAACATTTTTCTCTTGAAACCATAAACTACCCAACCATACGCGATATTTATAAAGACGTCGATTTAGCAAATTTCAAGGTTAAAAGCTACTATCTGCACAACATGCTTTTGTGGGCTGACGCAGGAATCAAAGAAACAAATGAAACAGTAATCAGCCTAAAAAACGACTTTGCTGAATTGCAGAGAAAAAACGAACTACATATTATCTTAATGAGACAAAACCAAACACCAAATCCCGCCCAACAAAGAACAGAATACGCCGACAATCTTGAATCATTTGCAAACGCCATAGATAAATTTATAACAAAATTCATGAAACAGGGCGTCGAGATATTGACTCAAATTAAAATTTATAACGAACATTTACGGAAAAAACATGGTTATTGGTTTTTATGGAAATGTGAAGGAACTAAATTTAAGTATTTTCGCAATAAAACCGAACAGAAAAATTTCTCAAGAAATCTTGACTCAATGGAAAGAATTGACAAAATTATCCAGAAAGAAGTTGATGATGCTATCAAAGACGCAGAAGCCAGAGCCTCGAAACTACAACAATAAGATGTTTTCGGTCGGGGCAATTCACCCCTTTAATTCCCCTCTTGCCTCTCTCTCAAACGAAAAAGAAATATTGTGTTTTAGATTTTGGGCATTCACCCCTAACCCCTCTGCCCAAAATCCAAAACGGAAAAAGAAATTTGAAATTTTTTTAAAACAATTCCGACTGCTGTCGGAAAAAAGAAAAGGAATACATCAGCTAACAGCGTATATCTGGTTACGGCTTTTATACAAAAGTCTCCACCCATATTTTGTTCCGCTACGCTCCGCAAAACATCAGATATACGCAAACGTTGTACGAAATATTTTTTCATCTTTGGTGATAATTTCTTGTTTTGGTGCAATGAACAAAGACGAAAATTTGATTTTTTAAATTAAAAGTTTTTCCGCTTCGCGGATTATTTGGGGCTATTTTTTTAACTAGTTTAAATATTTTTTATGACAAATCTCACATGGTTCCCATTTTCACTTATTGCAACAACTTGTTTCGGCGTGGCAATGGCATTTTATAAACTTCCATTTGCAAAAAATCAAAGCAGATATGCTGTTTCTTTTTGGCAACTGTTTTTTAATCTGTTATTATCACTAATATTTTTTTATAAATTCATACCGCTCACAAACATGAGCACGGTTTTTTACGGTTCAGCTTGGGGGTTGTCATTTTTACTACTATCATTATTACAAATGAAGGCTTTGAAAGATATTGATACCAACATGCTTTTTCCAATCACAACTTCCTTGAGCTTGGTCGTCACAGTGCTGTTCGGAGTATTTTTTTTCAAGGATCATATTTCCTTGCTTCAGATTATTGGAATGATTTTGGTAGTCGTAGCCGTATCATTATTTTCATACAAAGGCAAAAAACTTCAATACTCAAAAGAAATATTAATTCTCGGATTAGGGGTCATCTTTCTGTCCTTTCTCGGAAAAATTATTCAGAAATTTGCGGCCAATGGAGTTGACATACACACATTCCAGATTTACGAATATTTATCGGCGGTCGTATTTTCTCTGATGCTCAATTTGTATGTTCACAAAAAAGAATTCAAGCAGCATCTTTTTTCAAGCTCAATCAAATCTGGAGCCATAATCGGAGTACCGAGTTTTGTGGGTGGTTATATGTTACTTATAGCATTAACAAAAGGACCATTTTCTCTTGTCACCTCCATTCATTCACTTTATGTGCTAATCACGGCCATGACAGCTTATTTTATTTTTAAAGAAAAGTTAACCTTGAGAAAAATTATATTAATAATAGTTGCAATCATAGCAACAATATTGATTAAAATAGGATAAAAAAATAGCCCCAAATAATCTGTTTTGCCTAAAGGCAAAACAAAAACTTTTAATTTAAAAAATCAAATTTTCTTTGCGAAAAGCAAAGTTTGTGCAATTAAAATAGTAGATGAAAAAATACATCAGACAACACGGCACATGCGGTTCGGAAATTTTGTGCAATTATATTCCAAGGAGTGCAAAATTTCCTCTCCCAAATTGCGCTGACGATATGGCAAGTTTAGTGATATAATCAAGATAGGCGATATTTAAAAATTTAATCAATAAACCACGGCGCAACTTCTCATACACGCGAACGCACTAGTGTTGCGTTAAAATATCCCATAAACATTGCTGTTTCTGTGGTTGGTCCATAAAAATTTGCGGGTCAACTTCAGAAAGCATAGCATTTACAGGGGTTTTCTCAAATTGCGATACGGATAAAATCTGTAGAATTTCG
>JBDRHN010000083.1:0-3023 GCA_043816765.1 bacterium
TTTATAATTTGATGGTTGAATTAAAAATTTTTTGGAAAAAATTTTTTACTTCAATAGTTAAATTTTTATGCGGCCGCAACAATAATGGCTGCAAAGAATTTAAGTTGCCGGCTAATTCGTTAAGTTTTGCCAGCAATAATAATGGCTCAATCGCGACTCCAAATTTTTTTTCCGCCAATTTAATCAATGATTGCAAATTTTGTTTTGGTTTATCGCTTAAATAACAATATATAGCGGTTCCATTCTGAATTCACCCGATGCTCCGCCGCAGTCTCCCGCAGGGGACTGCGGCGCGGGAGTGCAATAGCCTTGTTTTTGCTTGCTTTAAACGCGCGGGAGTCCTCTGCGGAGAGACTCCCGCGGAGCAGTAAATATTATATGTATAGAAAATTTATTTGACTAATTCAATCTTTTTACCCAATGTTGAGGGTAGAAATGTTTAATTTGTCAAATAACTAAAAACTTATGAAAAATAAAAAACTATTTTTAATTCCTGCTTTGGCTGTTGCCTTGGTTGTTTCGGGGTGTGGGAAAAAGGAGACCTCAAGTCTTGTTGTAAATAACAATGCTAATGTCGGTTTGGTGAATGAAAACACGAACGCGAATCTGAATCAGAATACGAATTCTAATGTTGATGAGAATCAGGGTGCGGGTGCGGTTGAGGATGGGCAGAGTGGGGAGGAGATTGATACGAGTGATTGGTTGGTGTATAGGAATGAGGAGTATGGGTTTGAGGTGAAGTATCCGGGGGAGTGGGCGGTTGAAGAGAAAAACTCATCTTATAATAATGATGGAGTTATAGGAGTTTTTATTAATTTAAATCAACTTGAAGGATTTTATATTTTTCCTCGCGGTGAGTTTGATTATGGTTTGGGAAATAAGATTGGTTCAGCAAATTTAATTATTGATGGAAGAGATGCTATTAGAGATATATATAACAATTTATATTTAATTAAATTTACTGATAAAAATATATATAAAGATTTTAGAATAGAATTGCATTATAAAGATGAAAAAAATTTAGAAAAATTAAATATGATTTTGTCAACATTCAAATTCATTCAAGAGAATGGGACAGGTGAAAAGAATATTGATATTTCTAATTGGCAAACCTATAGGAATGAGGAGTATGGGTTTGAATTTAAACATCCCACTGATTGGAAAGTATATGGCGAAAATTTGACTAGTTTTATACCTAACCATTATGCATCTATCGATGAAGATGAAATTTTTGAAATTGGATTTTTTGAAAATAAAGATAATTTAGAAATAGAAGAATGGGTGGATCAAAATGACTTTTTCAACACGAAACAATATGAAGATCCTAATGCATTTGTTGCTCATGGTGTTGATAAACCAACTGAAATGATTTCTATGGGTGGAATAAATTTTAAATTATATTATGGAGGTGGTTCGGGCGGAATTTCTTTTGGAACAGGTATAACTAAAATAGATAATGAATTGATAATTTTTGCTTATCATGTGGTTTCATATAAAGTTAGAGAGGAAAAAGAAAAAGTATTTAAAGATATTATTAAGAGTTTTAGAATTTAATATAATTTTAAAATGAATCGTTCATTTTATTTCGCATTTAACAATTAAAATAGGAGGGTGTGAAAATGTAGAAAAATGCTCTTTACAATTAAATAAAATGGTTGATTTTGTTGAACTTGTTAGAAATTTTTGAACAGATTTGTAAAAGGAGAATTTTGTTATGTCTAAGAAGAGAATGTTTTTGAGTTTAGCCGTTTGCATTTTTATGTCTCTGTTTTGTGTTAATGGGGTATACGCTAAAAGATTTTTGAATTTGCCTTTTGAGGGAAATTTTGATAGAACTTCTTGCTTTGGTTGTTACCCGGGGCATACTGGAAATGATTGGGGAATGCAGAATGGAACTCCGATTTTTGCGGCTGCCGATGGTCTTGCTACCGCTTTTCCTTGTCCCGAGAAATCCCCATCACTTGGCAATCATATCGAAATTGACCATGGCGATGGATTGGTTACGATTTACGCGCATTTAAGTGGTTTTGCCACAGGTATTGTTGCGGGAGCTGAAGCTGTTCAGGTTTACCGTGGTCAGATTATTGGTTATTCTGGAAATACGGGAGGTCCTTGGTTGCAGGATGATAATTCATACAGATCAGCTTACCACCTCCACTTTGAAGTAAGGCACAATGGCGTCCCAGTTGACCCCTATAGTAGCAACGATTATCTTTGGTTGACAAATCCCCCGTCGCATAGCGCAGTCGTGCAATTCAGCTGCTTTTCAACAGTTTATGTTTTTTCGGGAGACTCAAATGGTCAATTCTTCCCAATTCTCAACGACAAAGCCTATCCTCTTTTGGGATACAGATTCGGTTGCACCATGACACCAGACTGGAGTCATGTTATTGAACTTCCGCCTGAAGAAAAGTCCAGCTACACCATAAGAGACGAGGTCATTCCCTCCGAGAACAACGTCGCAACCGGAAAAATGATCGCGTATCGCGTCGTCCCGAAAGTCGGACCGACGTCGTGTATGTCTGCCGATATTGATAGCACGCGGATTTATCTTTTTGAAGGCGGCAAGTTTTGCCATATTGCAAATGGAGATGTGTATAAAGCTTTGGGCTATAAAATGGATTTTAGCGATGTGGTCAATATCACGCCAGAGTTGTTTGTCTATTATGGCGCAGGACAGGAAGTTTCAGGATTTAGTTTTAATTACACCAGCGAGTTTCTATCTGACAGCGGAGATTTTGGCGTTGGCGGAGGAATTCCTGCCCAAGACTACAATTCCTTTGTAGATAGTAATGGCGGCAATGTTTCAGTAGCCCACAACGATTCTAGCACTGGTGGCAACAACAATCCGCATCCCAGTTTAGCCCCTCCAGCTCCGAGCGCGCCATACATTTACAGCAATTCGGTTTCGTGCGAAAACGTAAACACGCAAGGAGAAGCGTCAGGAATTACTTCCACATTTTCCGCAGACACTGGGAATGCGTATGTTCTTACCGAAGTTCAAAACGCGCGGACGAAATTAA
>JBDRHN010000084.1:0-5786 GCA_043816765.1 bacterium
ATATGATTGATAGATTAACAATTTATGTTGTTAGTCTACCAATTTAATAAACAAAGGTCTAGAATGGGTGCTCTCATTTCATACGAACCTTAACCAATAAGAATATGCTCGAACACATATTTGGTTCAAAAACTAGAGTAAAGTTGCTTTCTTTGTTTTTGAAAAATCCTGATAAATCTTTTTTTGTGCGCGAATTAACCCGTAAATTAAAACTGCAGATTAATTCCATTCGCAGAGAATTAGCCAATTTAAACAAAGTTGGAATTATTAAAATTGACAAAAGAGCAGAAAGCGGGTCAAGAAACGAACATGTAAAAAAATATTATACAGTGAATAAAGATTTTATTCTTTATTCCGAATTGAAGGCTTTATTTGTTAAAAGTCAGATTTTAATTCGCCAAGGTTTTTTGAACAAATTAACTAAATTGGGCGAGATTGATTTTTTGACGTTGGATGGAATTTTTATCGGCGATAAAATGCCTCGGGGGACAGATATGTTAATTGTTGGCAAAATAAACAGAAACGAACTCTCAAAATTAATTCAAAAATTTGAATCTGATTTTGGACATGAGATAAATTATACTATAATGTCTAAGGATGAATTTCAATACAGAAAAGACGTTACGGATAAATTTTTGTATGATATTTTGGAGGGAAAAAATATGATTGTGATTGATAAGATGAATAATAGTTAATTTATATGTATTTATATATCAATATCGCCAGTCGCGAAAATGTTGAAATTTCTATTGTTGGAAGCGGCTTTAAAGAAATAAATAAGGCTGGTTTTTCTTGCGAATATCAGTTTCAAATTAAAGACAGGTTGTTGAAAGAGATTGATAAAATTTTAGTTAAAAATAAGATTGTTTTAAAAGATTTGAATGGCATTATTGCTGTTAATAAATCAAAAGAGATGACCTCTTTGCGGATTGGAATTTCTGTTGCGAATGCTTTGGCTTACAGCTTGAATATTCCCGCCGTTGGAATAGAAAATCCAGACCAATTATCGCTCGCGTTTAAAAGTTTTAAAAAAATTAAAAAATTCAGGCTGGTAAAACCTAAGTATGAGATTAATCCGATGCTAAAGAAATAAAGAAATAAAAAATGGCAGGTTTGGCGACGTCGCCAAACCTGCCATTTTTTATTTTAGATCCAACCCCTTGCCTTCAATCCTTCTTCGGCGGCTTTTGTTTGCGCCTCTTGTTTGCTTGTCCCTTTGGCGCTGGCCACAACCTCTTTGTTCAAACAGACAGCAACTTCAAAAATTTTAGCATGATCAGGTCCTGTTTCAGAGAGCACTTTGTAAGACGGCGTTATATTCTCTTTTTCTTGAGCAATTTCCTGAAATTTGCTTTTAGCGTCCGTGTAAAGCTCGTTTTCAATTATATATGAGAGTTTTGTTATCAATATTCTGGAAATAAATTTTTTTGAAGCATCCCAACCTTGGTCAAGATAAATCGCGCCGACCAAGGCCTCAAACGCGTTCGCCAAAATATAATTTCTTGCTTTGCTGTTTCTGTCTTGGGTTTCGCCCTTGCTTAAAAAAAGGAATTCTTCTATTTCTAATTCTTTTGACGCGGTTGCCAGCATTGCTCCATTGACCAAACTGGCTCTCCAGTTTGTCAGTTCGCCCTCGGGATTTTTATAATTATTATATAAATATTCTGTTACGACGAGTTCCAGCACGGCGTCTCCCAAAAATTCCATTCGTTCATTGTGTCCTAAGTGAAAAGTCGGGTGTTCGTTTAAAAATGATCTATGGATCATCGCTTGCGTAAGCAGATCTTTATTTTTGAATTCTACTTTTATTATAGATTCCAATTCTTCTATGTTTTTCATAGCTTATTAGTCAAAAGTCTGTAAAGTCCATAAAGTCTATAAAGTCGCTATTTTTTTGACTTTATGAATTTTATATACTTGATAAACTTTTATTATTTTTTAATTTAATGCAGAGGAATTTCAATATTGAACGGTTTGTGGAAACCAAACGTCCAACGTGGACGTTTGGTTTCCACAAACCTGCCTTTTTTACGCAATGCGTGCCAATGTCTAATTTATTTTTGAGCGGGTGTTTCTTTTTGCGTCGTTTGTATTTTGTTTTTTTCAATTTCCTCTCTATTTTTTTTATAAATCGCTCCAAGCACTCCGTTTACGAATTTTCCGCTTGATTCTCCGCCAAAAGTTTTAGCCAGTTCAATGGCTTCATTGATTGCAACTTTTCCAGGTATTTTTTCATTGAAAAGCAGTTCATATAAACCTATTCGCAAGACATTGCGATCAACGGTTGTGATTTGATCTATGGGCCAGTCGGGCGCGTTTTTTGTTATGTAATTATCAAGTTTTTCCAAATTGTTTATTATTCCTTTGACTAAATCATTGACAAAACCATGGTCATCAAATTCTGGAGCGAATTCTTGTTTGTCATAATTAATAATATCTGGAATTTGTTCATCTTTTTTTCCATGAAAATCCCACTCATAAAGAGCTTGCAGAGCAAGTGTTCTGGAAAGATGGCGATTTGACATAGGAATTTAGTTTAAAGTTATGAAGTTCATAAAGTTGTAAAGCTGACAAACTTTTAACTTGGCTGGTTTTTTTGTTTTTTTGTTTTTTTGTTTTCTTGTTTTTTGATCTTTTCTTTGCCTTTCGCTTTTTTTAATATTTTTCTTTCTTCTTTATCAGGTCTGATTTTGATTGCTTCTTTGCCTTTGTAAGTTCCGCAAAATTTGCACGCGCGATGAGGCAGAGTCGGTTTTTTACATTTTGAGCAAGTACTTAGATTGATTTTTTTAAGCGCGAAATGCGATGCTCTTCTTTTTTTTTGCGATGAAGTTTGTTTTTTTGTTGATACACTCATAAAATTGTAAATGCATTTTCACGGGTAGGTGCGGGCGACGTCGTCCGCACCTACCCGTGAAAATGCGCTGTTAGGCTTAATTTATTGCAGAGGAATTTCAATATTTGCATGTCCGTAGAGACGCATTGCAATGCGTCTCTGCAAAATGCGCGCGTTAGCGCCTAATTTATTGATATAATAAGTCGTTTTTACGGTTTTGTCAAATTTTATAATCCAAACTTTGACAAATCCAAGTCGCTGTTTTTCATTTTTTCCGCCATTACTTTTTGGATTTTTTTAATGCCGTCGTTGAAGGCGTCTTTTATGTCGTTTTGAAGCTTTTCTTTTTTGTCGGGGCTTAGGTATTCTGGATCAATTTCTACTGATTTTATGTCTTGATTGCCGTCAATTTTTATTTTTATTTTCCCCCACCCTCCGGAGCCTTCTATAATTTCTTCCGCCAAAGAATTTTTTAGCTCTTTTGCGGTGTCGCGCAGGTCTTTGAATTGTTTTAGTTTGTTGAACATAGGTTTGTTTGTTAGTAAATTATTTTTTAAATTTATTATATATTTTATTCTAGAAGAATCTTAATGTTTTATAACTCAAAATTTTTAATTTTTAATTTTAAATTTTTAAACAATTTTCAAATGAGTTAATTTCCAATTTTTAAACGCCATTTTTATTTTGACATTCTAGATGTTTCGTCTCCCAGCGGGGACTGCGGCGCCGGGATGAAATAGACTTGTTTTGTTTGATTCAAACGCGCGGGAGTCCTCTGCGGAGAGACTCCCGCGGGGCGCGGAACCGCTTTAATTTTTTATTTCAGTAATTTTTTCCTTATAAAAATTGAAATGCTTATTAATATTATTCCCAATTTTTTTTAAAGCATTTCGTCCCCGCGCCGCAGTCCCCGCGGAGAGACGGCGGAGCGTAAAAAAGTAAGATTATTTATCCACAAGTTTTCTTGACATAATCGCATATATTATGGTATCTTATAATCAACAAAAAGGTTT
This sequence comes from bacterium, assembly GCA_043816765.1. Classification (GTDB taxonomy): domain Bacteria; phylum Patescibacteriota; class Patescibacteriia; order JBDRHN01; family JBDRHN01; genus JBDRHN01. The sequence continues at coordinate 3,850 of JBDRHN010000084.1, forward strand.
TCGGCCGTGGTTTCCATACCACACTTAGTCGGAGGTTCTTTTTTATTTCAGCATATAGATCGAAAGCCTGTCTGCGTACTATATGAAAATGCGAGCCATGGAATTTTCGCGCTTGTGTTTTGTAGATTTGCATAGCAACGTCATTCTACTATAAAAAGAAATAAAATAATAGATTAAAAGGGATTCCTCCGTTCCGCTGGGTGACAACGCGGAAGTTAAAAGATTGTTCGTGCAATATGGTTCCGAGTGCCCTGCGGGGCAACTAAAACCAGCCGAAAATTGAAAATTAAATCATTAAAAATTGTTTTAAAATTTAAAATTAAAAATTTTCTAGCTATACTCCGTCGCCGTCATCGCCCCCGAAGCCATATTTTTAAACGTTACTTTTTCTTCATCAAAGAAAAGACGCACAACGCCTGTGGGGCCGTTTCTGTGTTTTGCTATGTGAACCTCGGCAATATGTCTTTCTTCTTCCGGACAACCTTGATTGTTATCTTTGGATTTACGATAAATAAACATAACAACATCCGCATCCTGCTCAATGCTTCCGGATTCGCGCAGGTCTGACAAACGCGGGATGGCGGGGGTGCGGGATTCTACAAGACGGGAAAGCTGTGAAATGGCCAAAACAGGAATATTCAGTTCGCGCGCTATGCCTTTTAGCGCGCGAGTGATTTCAGCAATAACCTGCACTCTATTTTCAGAATTGGTTCTCCCTTCCATCAACTGAAGATAGTCAATCACAATTAACCCAAGCCCGTGTTCTGATTGCAGCCGTCTTGCCTTTGTTCTTATTTCCATAATATTTACCATCGCAGTATCATCAATATAAATAGGCGCCTCGGACAGATTTGCCATGGCCTCGTTGATTCTTTGAAAGTCATCATATTCGCCTTTGTCCGAAAGTCTTCCGGTGCGCATTTTCCAAAGGTCAATATTGGCTTGTGTTGCAAGCATTCTGTCAACAAGCTGTTCTTTTGACATTTCAAGACTGAAAATACCGACCGGAATTTTATGTTTTAAAGCCGCGTTTCTTGCGATATCCATAGCTAGTGTGGTTTTTCCCACTGACGGACGAGCGGCTAAAATTATTAAATCTGATTTTTGCAATCCCGCTAGTGTGTTGTCTAAATTATTAAAGCCTGTCGGTATTCCGCGCAGTTTGCCTTTTTCTTTGTGGAGTTCGTCAATACGGTCAAAAGTTTCAAACAGTGTGTCTTTGATAGAGACAAAATTTTGGCGCAAATGTTTTTGCGAGATGGCAAAAAGCGTGTGTTCGGCGTTATCAAGCGTTGATTCTGTGTCTTCTGTTTCTTCGTATCCGAGTTTTTCAATTTCTCCGGCGGCCTGAATTAATCTGCGGAGGGTCGCTTTTTTATTGATAATATTAGCGTAAGAAACTATGCTGCTGGCGCTTGTAATTGAACTGACTAAGTTCATTAAATAACTTCTGCCTCCGATTTCTTCAAGCTGTTTTTTTTCTTGCAGGCGATTTGTAAGGCTTAGCAAGTCTAGCGGTTCTCGTTTTTCATACAATTCCAAAATAGCTTCAAAGATTATTCTATGTTTTTCTTTATAAAAATTTTCAGGACGAATAATGTCGGCAATTTTAATAATTGCGTCTTTGTCTATTAAAAGACTGCCTAGAAATGATTGTTCAGCTTCAATGTTTTGCGGTGGGATTTTGTTTGCGGTGTTATTGTTGTCCATAATTAAAAGTAGGAAATCGTGGAGGTTGAGTCTCCAAATTGGAGGCTCAACCTCCACGATTTATATTCACTTTACTTGAAAAATTATGTTTTAGCAAGGGAGTATTAGTGCAAAGATTTGGTATATGTTGTGGAGAAATGTTGGATTGGCAAAAGTTTTTTACTTTCTATTTTTATTATGATATAATTATTAATATATAAAAATAAAATTTTTTTTGAATGATTTTT
>JBDRHN010000085.1:0-5424 GCA_043816765.1 bacterium
TTCGCTCAAACAAACCCAAAGAAAGTAAACAAAATTAAATGGAGCATCGCCTGCGGTTTTGTTTCTGGCCACGGGAGATGCGCCGATATTAAGTATGCAATTGATGAAAAGAGCGGGGAAATTAATATTTCTGTCAATGAAAGCGCTGTAATGTATGATGTTTTTTCAATAACCGTAACAGCTACAAGCGATCTAAATTCAGCTATTTCGCACTCGGAAAATTTTAATATTAAAGTGAGCGACAAACGTTGCGGAAATGGCACAGTTGAACCCGGAGAGGAATGCGATGATGGTCTTGTTGATATTAACAATGTCGTGTCAATGGATGGTTGCGAACCGACCGATTGCAAATGGTCTGTTTTTTCTATTACATCCACACCGCCAAAAGATTATTTGGTAGCCGAGCAAGATGTTTTTGATTACACAATAACCACAAACTTAATTCCACCCGCCTCTGCTTCTTTGGATTATACTATTTCAGGGGCGCCGGCTGATTTGGTAATTGATAATTCTGATACGACTAATCCAAAGATCATTAGCAATGGTCCTAATAAATTTATCTCAAACGCTCAAGCTGGTTTTTACAAAATTACTATACAAGCAGACTATAAAGATCCCAAAATTCCAAACTCCGCAGTCTCCTCAGCAACGCAAAAATTTAATCTAATAATAGTTCCGCGCTATGATCTCGCGGGCAGTTTTGACGCTTGCACGGCTGACGGCAGGTGTACAATAGATAGTTTGAGTACCACCGATGATGAACTAAAACTCAGCACATCTTATGGAACTAAATATTTATGGCTGGCTGACGCAAATAATAGTATAATTTATCAAATTTCCGCAGGAACAGAGAATGGAGCGCCGGAATCTGCAGGGACAGTCGTTCGCACAATAGATGTAAGCTCTGTTTGTCTCAGCCCATCAAGAACAACTATTGATTTTGATGGCTATGTTTGGATTGGTTGCAGACTCTATACTGACACTGTGGAAACTGATGTAATAAGAATTAATCCAAATAATGGGCAGATAAAAGATACATTTGATATTGATGTTAAATGCGGAGCAAGGGGTGTTGTTGTTGATAAAAATAATAGCATCTGGGTCGGTTGTCGTGATACAACAAGAATTTTTCATTTAGTTGATAATGGGACTGGGTATGTGATAAAAACTGACGATACAATAGATACTGGAGTAAAAATTTATGGAATGGCGCTGGACAAGGACGGTTATGTTTGGATATCAGCTTATAATAATGCCCCACAAAAGGGCTATGTAATCAACCTTGCTAATCCCAGCAAATCTGCTAGCGTAGATTTAGCAAATACATATGGCATCGCTGTTGATAACAATAACCACGCATGGGTAGCTGGATGGGGAAGTCAGAAAGTTTATGAAATTACTAAATCAGTTGATGCCTTTGGAGATATCAGTTTAATTTCAGAAGATCACCAAACTCCTGTTGGGTATAATACACAAAGGGGTATGGCGATAGCGCCAGATCCTGACAATGTTGGCGAGATGAATATTTGGACGACCTTTGACCAGCAGAATGCCGTTGGATTGTTTGATAAAGATGGAGTTTCTTTGGGAGTAACATCTGTTAGCGGCGCAACACCTATTGGCATTACATCAACCAACGATGGAACAGTTTGGGCAATCAATTTTAGCGGCGCTGATACTATTGTCAACGGTGTCGTTAATCCCACCATAGATATCAATCGTTTTAAACAAATACCAGTTTGCGTCTCGCCAGCAATAAATTGCATTAAAAAAGTAGCTGAGTATAATGTGATGACATCTCCAACCGGAGCATTTTATTCTTACAGCGATATGGCGGGTTTCTCCCTTTTAAACATAGTAGGCGCCACAAAAGGAGTCTGGACACTGTATTTTGATGGTATGTTATTTGCGCCAACTTGGACGACAATTACTTGGAGCGGGGAGAATTCGCCAACTTTTTGGGGAAACACCATACCAACAGGAGATACTTCAATCACTTTTAAAGTGAAAAGCGCGAACACGAAAACCGATTTAGCTTCTACCGATTGGGGGGTTACCGCTACGAATGGAACCGCGGGAACATACGCAGATCAAGTGATCAACATTAGTGAAGTTTCTCCCAGACGTTGGCTTGAAGTTCAAATTGAATTTGATTCTCCATCTAGTATAACTACGCCGATTTTAAAAGATATTCAAATAGATTTTACTCAATAATTTATTGCAGAGGAATTTCAATATTTGCATGTCCGTAGAGACGCATTGCAATGCGTCTCTGCAAAATGCGCGCGTTAGCGCCTAATTTATGTTAAAAATAAAAAAACAATATTTAATTATAATTATCATTTTAGCAGTCTGTTTGTTGGCGGGAGGTATTTTTTGGCATAGCCGGAAAAGAAATTCACAGCAAACAAGCCTTATTGAGTCAGGCGCAAACAATATAACGCAAGATGCGGAAAAAAATACAACCAATAATGCGAGCAAACAAGCTGTTCAGCCGAAAGAACATACTAATCCATATTTTGCCAAAGAAATGTTTGATCACAAGATCGGAAGCTTGTCGGTTGTTGTTCCGATACTAATGATGAAAGATTCAGATGGTGATGGTTTGCCTGACAGCGCGGAAGATTTTTTGAGTCGCGATTCCCAAAAGAAAGATTATCAAATATCAGGTTTTGACATTGACGCCGACGGATTAGTCAATGAAGAGGAAGAGAAAATAGGAACCGATCCAAAAAATCAAGACACTGACGATGACTATTTATCCGATTGGGCGGAAATTATGATTTATCAAACCGATCCATTGAAAAAAGATACTGATGGAAACGGAATTATTGACAGCGAAGAGCAATACATTTTAGACATTCAAGAAAAAATTAAAAGCGGCAGAGACAGCGACCGCGATGGGTTGACTGATGGCGAAGAAGAAAAATTAGGAACAGATCCAGAAAAAAGAGACACTGACGGAGACGGACTTTTGGATGGCGCGGAGGTGATTTTAGAAAGAAATCCCTTAGTAAAAGAGGATAATTCCGAAGATAAAGATACTGACGGCGACGGACTGCCAGATGTTGAGGAAGAAAAGTTCGGCACAGATTTAAACCAAAGAGACAGCGATGGCGATGGTTTATTGGATTATCAAGAAATAGTTATTTATCAAACCGATCCCCTAAAGAGCGATACGGATGGAGACGGCTACAATGATTCTCAAGAAGCGCAAAATGGTTTTAACCCAAACGGAGAGGGGGATTTGCCAAAATTGCCTAGCCATAATATTAGATCTACATCATAGGGTTGGTTGGCTAAGAATAAATATTTTTTAATACAAAAAGCATCTTTACATCAATTTTTTATTATATACAAAGAAAAACAGGAATGCGCTGATTTGCTTGAGAAAGAAACGCAAGCGATTTGCGAAGAAGTTTTTGATTATGAAAAAGCTTATTTAGAATATAACAGAGAATTGTGCGGCAATATTAAAAACGAAAAATTAAATCAATATTGTTTTAAAAATATAATTGACAAATCTCAAGACACCGATGGCGATGGGTTGACCGATTTAGACGAGATAAATATATACAAGACGCATCATTTGTTTCCCGATACCGACGGCGACGGATACAGCGACGGCGACGAGGTTAAAAACGGCTTCAATCCAAAAGGCGAAGGAAAAATACCTTAAAGATTAAAAGATAATTTTATATTTGACAATTATAGAAATATCAGATATTTCTAGACTTGGCAAATTTAGATTAGTAAAATAACCGAACATGCCAAACAGACGCAGACGTTTAACAGCATGAAATTTGACAAAATTAAAAACTCATTATACACTGATGTATAATAAGTTGATGTATAATAATTTATGAAGTTTTATAATAGAGAAAAGGAATTAGAACTTTTAGAAAAAATTGAAAAAATGTCGGAAAATCAGGCGCAAATGACAACAATTATCGGGAGAAGAAGAGTGGGGAAAACTGAACTGATCAGGCATTTCTTGCAAAAAAAACCGAACTCTTTTTATTTTTTTGTTGAAAAGAAAAAGAATCAGCCTTTGTTGGAAGAATTTACAGGAATTTTAAAGCAGAAATATCCTTTTTTAACAAATCCTTTTAAAGATTGGAACAGTTTTTTTGAATTTATTTTTGAGATGAGCAAAAAAGAAAAAATGATAGCGGTCTTTGATGAATTTCAGAATTTTAAATTTGTTGACCCAAGCGCGTTTTCAACTTTGCAGAAAATTTGGGATTTGAATTATAAGGAGGCGAAGCTTAATTTAATATTGGTCGGTTCCGTGATAACATTGATGGAAAAAATATTTCGCGGAAGCAAGGAGCCGTTATTTGGAAGAGTCAATCATAAAATTTATTTGGAGCCTTTCGCGCCGCGGGTAATTCAAAATCTTTTAGGCGATTATAATATAAAAAAATTTGATGATTTTTTAAATTTTTATACTGTTTTCGGAGGAATCCCAAAATATTACGCGGAACTGGAAAATAGAGAACAGTTTAAAGAGAAACAATTTTTAAAAATAATAGAGGAAATGTTTTTTGCGGGAGACGGCGTTTTAAAGGAAGAAGGTTTTGATTTATTAAGCCAAGAATTCGGCAAAGATTACCAAACATATTTTTCAATTTTGCAGGTAATCGCTTCGGGAAATACGAAATCATCGGAAATAGCGGATAAGGCGGGCGTTCCCATTACGGCGATATCGCGCTACTTAAATACATTAGCTGACAAATATAAGTTTATCAAGATAAAATCTTCAATATTTTCAAATCCTTCTAAGAATAATCGTTATTATTTGAATGATCATTTTTTAATTTTTTGGTTCAGATACATATTTCGGTTTAAGTCGCTTATTGAAATAGAAAAATATAATAAAGTCCTTGATTTTATTAAAAAAGACATTGGTAATTTGCAAGGATTTGTTTTTGAGGAATTAGTTTATGATTTTATTTTGAATGAGGATAAAAATAATAGATTTTTATTTTCAATTGACGGAGCGGGGAATTATTGGGATAAAAAAGGAAATGAAATTGATTTGGTTATTTTTAATAAAGAACAAAAAAAGATTATGTTTATAGAATGCAAGTTATCGGCAAAAAGAATAAATAAGGATGCCATTAAAAATTTAAAAGAAAAATCTAAAGCTGTAAAATGGGGAAACGGCGATAGAAAAGAATATTTCGCGGTTTCTGCGATTGGCAAAATTGATAAAAAAATAAAATTTGAATTAGAACAACAAGGAGTTATTATTTATGAATTTTGAAAATACCAGAAAAGATAATAGACTTGTCGCGTAATTAGTTCCTACTGCAATTTTCATATTTTGGTCAAATTTTCCAAAAATTTTTTCAGCTTAGCTTGGGCTAAACCTCAAAAATTGTTTGAAAAATTTGCCTCAAAATCTGAAAATTTCGTCAC
>JBDRHN010000086.1:0-3684 GCA_043816765.1 bacterium
CGGGATAAAAACGGAAATCGCCGCGCGCAATTACCGCCAAAATTTATTACTGGTGGCCAGCTATGACGATACTTATGCTTTTGAATCGGCGGAAAAACTTTTTGAAATTTCAAAGGCGAATAATAAAGAAATTATCAAATACGAACAAGCCGGACACGCTACGCGGATGCTTAATACCGAACCGGAATTGAAACGGCGGATTTTGAATTTTTTAGTAAAGAATTTTTAGATTGTTAATTCTATTTTGTAAAAAATACTTCCATAATTCCAATTATGGAAGTATAATAAATTTATGGTTAAAGTTAATCCAAGAAGGATAACCAATACTGATAGAATGAAATACTTAGATTTGCTGTGGACGAGTATTGCGACCTTAAAATCAAGGGATGAAGTGAAAAATTTTTTTAAAGATTTACTAAGCGAAAGCGAATCCATTATGTTGTCGCGCAGAATTATGATTGCTAAATATCTTTTAGAAGGATTAACCTATGACGAGATTAAAGTTCGTTTGAAGGTAGGCGATGGCAATATTGCTAAAATCCATGATTGGCTGGTAAGCGGTCTTGGAGGATACGAGAAAGCAATTAAAGAGTTTAACGAGACACTCGATAAGAGAGGTGTTAATAAAATACCGTCTTCGCCACTTTCATTTGACTGGTTAAGAAAGAAATACCCGTTGCATTTTTTGTTATTTAATCTTTTTTTGGACGAAAAATCAAAATAAAAGATACTTCCATAATTGGAATTATGGAAGTAAGACTATCTTGTTAAATTTGAAAAGTTTTAATTTAAGTAGTAGTATATGTTTTCAGTGTGGCATTCATAGTTGAATAAACAAAGGGGGATGAAATGATAATTCTTATTGACCAGGATGGACCTTTGGCCGATTTTCAGAGAGGGTTCCTTAAAAAATGGCGCACTCGATTTCCAAAAGAGTTTTTCGTGCCGATTCATAAACAAAAAAATTTTCATGTTAGCGACGACTATCCTGAAGATTTGCGCGATAAGGTAGAAGCTATTTATTGCGAGCCTGAATTTTATCTGAATCTTCAGCCGGTCAAGGGAAGTATAGAGGCCATAAATATTATGCTCGAACTCGGCCACGATGTGCGAATTTGTACATCGCCTTTATCTCGGTATGAAAATTGTGTATTGGAAAAATATCAATGGGTGGAGAAATATTTCGATAGAAGCTTTACTAGGCGCATAATTCTTTCTAAAGATAAAACGATTATACGAGGACATTTTTTAATTGATGATAAGCCAAGTATAAAGGACGCCGAAAAAGCCGAATGGGAACATATTATTTATGATTGTCCGTATAATCAAAACATCAGAAATAATAGAAGACTAACGTGGAAAAATTATAGAGATGTGCTAGATATTTAATAAACAAACTGCTGCAAGGCAGTTTTTGTTTGTATAATAAAAATACTTCCATAATTCCAATTATGGAAGTATTTTTAAAGAGTTCTTGATATCTAAATGTTAAGAGCAATCAATTTATGATAATATAGTCGTATGAAATTATATGTTGCCACTTTTGTAGCTTTGGTTTTTGTTTTTGGTGCGTTTAATGTTTCCAATATTTTAAGAAGTCCTCAAAGTGAAAAAATTCAGAATAAACATCTGGATATATTCCCTCAAAAAGGTATTTATTCAACCGTTTGGACGGCGCGCGCAAAAAGTATCAACAATTTAATCCGCATCGCCGACGAAACGGAAATCAATACATTGGTTATTGATGTCAAAGATAGTGGCGTTTATTTAGGCGATTACATAAAAAATTTAATAGGTGAACTTCACCAAAAAAACATTTACGCCATCGCCAGAATGGTTGTTTTTCAGGACAATTCGCAAATAGCCAGCCATTCGGATTGGTATTTTAAGAAAAGCGACGGAACGTTTTGGCAAGACAAAAAGGGATGGTATTGGCTTAATCCAGAAAATAGAGAGGTGTGGGATTTTAATGTTTCCATAGCCAAGGAGGCGATTGATGCGGGTTTTGATGAAATAAATTTTGACTATATCCGCTATCCGGCCTTTGTTAAAGATGAAGATGTCAATTTCCCGCCTGAAGACAGAACAGTAATAAAGAGCCAAGTTATAAATGAATTTTCGCAATATTTAACTTCCGAATTAAAAAACTACGATTCGGGCATAAAACTTTCTGTCGATGTTTTCGCTTACAGCATGTTGAGAACAGACGACCTTAAAATCGGGCAAGTTTTCAAGGAACTTTATGATTATTTTGATTATATTTGCCCGATGATTTATCCGTCGCATTATTTACCGGGCAATTTTGGTTTTGAAAATCCAGCCGATTATCCTTATGAAGTTGTTTTGAAAACGATTGAAAGCGGAAAAGCCCAGCTTGGCGATAAAGATTTAAAAAAATTACGGCCGTGGCTTCAAGATTTCAATATCGGCGCTATGTACGACGGTGAAATGGTCCGCAAACAAAAACAGGCGGTCTATGATTCCGGCCTCACCGCCGGCTGGCTCCTCTGGAATCCCCGCAATGTTTATACGGAAAGCGCATTGGACAGGTAATTTCAAGATGTGATATAGAATAGGCACGTAGCACTTTTACATTTTAGGGGAGGTGACTAATGCTTTTACAGGGGATTGATTCTGAAACACATCAGCAAATTGATAAACTTTTGGCTCTCTATTATAAAAGCGGAGGCGGATTGCCTATAGATCTTAATTTGTTGATTAATCTGCTTGCCAAATTGATTGATAACTACATAGAACTTATTGAAGATTTTTGGAACGAAAAAAGAAGAGGGATTACTTCTCCCGTTCGATGGGGATTTTTTATCTACGTAAATCATTTTGATTCCTCTGTTCAAAAACGGTTTACAGTTGGCCACGAAATTGGCCATATTCTTCATACATACGACTATAATGAGTATGAAATACCCAGACAAAGGCCATTTAGAGAAAGTTCTGTGATTTTTCGAAATGAAAAAGAAGAACTTATTTGCGATGAAATTGCCTGCTACATTCTTTGTCCGCAAGAATTATTGATAAAATTCCTGGAAGATTTTGACAACATCCCATGCCAGTTAGAATTATTTCGCAAGAAACAAGAATCTTCATTTGTTGCAAGATTAAGATTGATATCAAAAATTTTTAAAATCCCATCAGCCGAATTTTACAAGCATATAAAAAGGCAATTCGGAAAAGAGAAATTATTATCTTTGATTAATTCCAATAAGACGACGACATAGGAGGCATCAAGCCCCTATGTCGTTTTTAATTTTAGGGGGCTTGCATTGTTGATAAGTATTTGATATAGTAGAGGCACATCATGAATAGAGTAAAAACATATAAAAAACAAGGAGGCGGAACCGTGTAGTTCGTGTGTGCCAGTTTTTGTCAGATTCCACCGCTTCCAAGCGGTTTTTTGTTTGTAAAATACTTTAGTTCAGTGATTGATAAAAGCACATTGAAAAATAAATACGTTTAATCAACAACTCTGCGTCGCATAAAGCTATGCAGAGTACACAGGTATAAAAATTTGTAAGTAGAAGAAACAAACTCGTACTTATGTACGGGATGAGTAGGTTAATAAGGGCGTATGGAGGATGCCTTGGCATAAAAAGGCGATGAAGGACGTGGCGTGACTGCGATAAGCATCGGGGAGGTGTCTAGCGACCTTTGATCCGGTGATGTCCG
>JBDRHN010000087.1:0-5077 GCA_043816765.1 bacterium
AAGGATTTAGCAGAAAAACAAATAAAGATAAAGTTCAATTTTATGCAATGGCTCAAGGTTCTTTGACTGAATTGCAAAATCAACTGTTAATTGCTCGCGAGTCGGCTATTTAAAAGAAGATGATTTTCAAAAAATAGCCAATCAAACAGTGGCAGTTAATAAATTAATTAACGGATTAAAAAGAATAAAATACCAAATACAAGATACTAAATACTAGATACAAGTTATGTCCAATTTATACATCGTCGCCACTCCCATCGGAAATCTTGAAGACATTACCTTGCGCGCGATTGAAATTTTGAAACAGGTTGATTTGATTGCTTGCGAGGATACGCGACAAACAAAAAAGATTTTGAATCATTATAATATTTCAACGTCGACTGTTAGTTATCATCAGCATAGTAAGCTTGCAAAGATTGATTATTTATTGAATTTATTAAAAAACGGAAAAGACATAGCGGTTGTAACTGACGCTGGGACGCCGGCGATTTCTGATCCGGGCGGGATTTTGGTAAAAGAGGCTGTTGATAAGTTGTCTGACAAGGTTAAGATTATTCCGATTCCCGGGGCAAGCGCTTGTATTTCCGCTTTAAGTATTTGCGGTTTTCCTCTTAATCGTTTTTTATTTTTGGGTTTTTTGCCTCATAAAAAGGGGAGGGAGACTTTTTTGAAAGAGGTTATTAATTCCGAGGACGTGGTTGTGTTTTATGAGTCTTGCCATCGTATTTTAAAAATGCTAAAACAGTTGCAGGAATTGGATGGTAGTGATAAGTTGCAACTTGTGATTTGTCGTGAGCTTACTAAGATGTTTGAGTCTGTTTACCGGGGGAGTGTTGATGAGGTTTTGGAGGTGCTGGAGAGTGATGTGAATAATGTTAAAGGGGAGTTTGCGGTGGTGGCGTTTGGCGCGGAAAGGCGTGGAAGATAACGCGGAATAACGCAGAAAAAAATATGAATGAAATAATAAATATCAAGGTAATTCAAAAATCAGTAGATAATGAGAAAAAGCGGTTTGTGAACGCGCGGGACATTTTTATTTAAAACAAAAAGCGGGAATGAATTTCCCCCTTTCGCAAAGGGGGATTAAGGGGGATTTTAAGAGGAATGAGATTAAGTTGAAATTTAGCCAATACGCCGTTAGGATTAATTTATGCGGGCTAAAGGAGTTAAACAACGCATGGGGCGTTTAACTCCGTGCTTCTAAAATATGTCTATATTAAACAATCAACCAAAAAGCGTTTTTGATAAAATTGATCTTAATAAAATTGGTCAGGGTCGTTTGTATACTGAGGGTCAATGGAACAAAACAATGGGATCGGGTCCGACAGATTCGGGGCTTAAAGGGCAATTAAAAAAAATAGTAAGATTGGGAAAACACACCACAACAAAAAACCTTCTTTCGCATGGAAATAAAAATATAGAACAGATTTATAGTGCAATATCTGATCGTATTAAAAATAAGGTGGCGGGGAGTGGGGTTTATTTAAGCAGGGAGGATGAAAATGCTGTTGAGAAAGAATTAAGAAAATTAGTACAAGCTAAAGGCAGTAATTTTTCTCGTGCAGATAAAGATGATGGAAAGAAGATAGTGGGTGTTTTGCGAAAACAAGGCAAAGAAGCGATTTTTCAGGGATCAAATAATATTGACAAACGATTGCCTGCAAACAAAGAAGTGTATCCAGTCCCAAATAAAAATATTGTTTCTGGAAATGGTGTTGATATGTTGAGACAACCAATCAATAATGTTGTTGTCGCAAGACAATCGTTTTCACAAAAAGATAGCAAGATTGCTCGCAGTGGATTACCGCTAAACATTCCGCCGCAGTCCTCTGCGGAGAGACTGCGGCGGAGCGAAAACGCAAGTAGAATTTCAATGCCGCGTCAAACATTGCATTCTAATGTTAAAAGCAATGACAACAACATTGTTGATAAACAAGAAAACAAGCAGGAAGAAAAAACATACGGTTTTATTGACGCGACAGGAGGAGAGGTAAAATTAGGTTGATTTTTTTAAAGTAGCACCTCATAGAGAGCTTAAACAAGCCGAAAATTTTGATTTGCCAAATTTGGCAAATCAAAAATCAAAACGCGGCGGGGATGTAAGAAGCATAGAATATGTTTTGACAATAGATATGGCAAAGGAAGTTGCAATGCTTGAAAATAATGAATTAGGCAAAAAGGTAAGAAAATATTTTATTAGAACAGAGGAGCAGTTTAAACAAGTTATGCAAGCGGCTTTGGAAAATCCGAAATTTATTAATCAGCTTTCTAAAGATTTTAAAGAAACAAGAGAAGAGACAAAGGATTATAGAAAAGATTTTACGGACAGCATAAAGAAATGCGTATCAGACAAGCTTTATGGGACTTATACAGATATGTTGTATAAATTTTTATTCGCGGAAAGAGCGAAAGAATACAGGAAATTGTTAAATTTAGCCAAAAAGGATTTAACAAGAAATACGATGTATGAGGAAATTTTATTTATTGTGGGCAGTTTTGAAACCGGCTTGGCGGGAGAGCTTGAGAAAAAATATAAAAATAAAGGTAAGCATTTAAGCAGAGAGGAATTTGCAGGAATTTTTAATCAATTTTCTTCAACGCGAAACTGGGATGCTTATAAAAAGAGGGTCAGGAAAATAATGGCGACTTATGATGAGGAATTAAGAAATATCAAGCACCCAAAGTTGATTGATTATAAAAAAGAGTTCACAAGCGAAGATATTAAGCGGTTGTTGGGGCGCGGGGGAGATTAATAAATATATTATGTTATCAATCATAACAGCAACTTACGACAGACCGGAACTTCTAAGAGAGAATTGTCTTGACAGCTTGTTAAAACAATCAGATACAAATTTTGAATGGGTTGTAATTAATGACGGAAAAAATAAAGACACTAAGAAAATAGTTGAAAAACATTTTAATGATTTGAATATTGTTTATAAAGAAATTATGCATAAGGGAGTATGCTGTGCAAGAAATTTAGGATTAAAATTAGCATCGGGCGATTATATTAGTTACTTGGATGATGATAATAAATTGGCAGATGATTATGTTGAAAAAATAAATAATTATATCAGTCAGAATTCCGATGTTAAAATGATATTGCCGATTAGAAATCAAAGACGCGATGTATATAAAGATAATGTTTTAGTTAAAACGGGTAAAGAATTTACCCAACCGAAAATAGGCGCAACGGATGATGATTTTTTGGAAGAAAGATCTAACGCTTTTTTTGATAGCAACGGTTTTGTTCACAAAAAAAATTCCAGTTTGCATTTTAACGAAAAGCTTTTAATTTTGTCTGATTACGAACTTTTATTACAATGTTATTCTTTGTGGGGATTGAATTCGCTAAAGATTTTAAATGAAAAGCTGGTAACTTATATTCAAAGGAGTTATGGCATTATTGGCAGATCCCGATATATTGACTGGGCAAAGGAGTTGGAATATATTTACAAAAGTAAAGATAAATATAAAGTATTTAAAAATTACAATTCGTTTGATTGGATGAAGGAAAAGATTGAAGAATTTTATGATAAGGCTGGCAGGAATGAAAGTTTGAGGGGGTTTGAGAGTTTGTAGTTTATCAATTAAAAAAATATGGAAGGAAATGAGTCGGTGTCAAATTGTCGTCAACTGAAATTTGAGGCGGCAGATGGAAAATTTTATCTAACATTGCGCTAACAGCATAAACACAATAATCCGAATAATTCAATAATATTATAAGTGCAATATGGTTCTGAGTATCCTTCGGACAACTCAGAACCAGCGGTTGAACTTGGAAATTACTTAGGGACAAATTGTCCCCATGTAGAAATGTGACTGGTAATAATTTTTTGCGAGGGAACAAGGAATATAATGGCAGCATTTTAAATTCATCCGACGCGGGAACGAAATAAACTTGTTTTGTTTGCCTTAAACGCGCGGGAGTCCTCTGCGGAGAGACTCCCGCGGAGCGGAAAAATGCAGTCTGCCGATGGAAAATTTTATAACACCGATGTAGCGGATGTGGAAACGCTTTTGCGGCTTATTCAATCAGTTCCAAGCCCAAAAGCCGAGCCTATTAAACTTTGGTTGGCGCGTGTTGTAAAAGGTGTCCGGACACCCAAGGGGGTGTCGGACACCTACGAGCCAGTGCGTTATTTAAACTCAATTTATATTTATGAAAAAATTCTACATAACAACGCCAATCTATTACGTCAACGACAAGCCGCACATCGGGCATGCTTATACTACTATTGCGGCGGATGTTTTGGCTCGGTATCATCGTTTGAAAGGAGAAGATGTTTTCTTTTTGACGGGGACCGATGAGCATGGCGACAAGGTTGCTCGTTCGGCTGAGAAAAATGGCAAAAGTCCTTTGGAGTTTTGCGATGAGAATTCGGCTAAGTTTCAGATGGCTTGGGACGTTCTCAATATTACAAATAACGATTTTATTCGCACCACCGAAGAAAGGCATAAAAAAATTGTGAAAGTTTTGTTTGAAAGGTTGCGAGACGCAAGAACACCTCTTGGAAACGTTGTAATTTATGAAGGGGAATATGAGGGGCTTTATTGCGTTGGGTGCGAGAAATATATTACTGAAAAAGAATTAGACAACGGAAAATGTCCGGATCATCAAAAAGAGCCGGAAGTGATTAGAGAGAAAAATTGGTTTTTTCGATTGAGCGATTACGGGAAAGTTTTGAGGGAAAAAATTGAAAGTGATGAGATTTATGTTTTTCCGCAGGAAAGAAAAAATGAGGTTTTGAGTTTTATTGATCAAGGTTTGGATGATGTGGCGATTTCAAGACCGAGTGTGAAATGGGGGTTGCCGATTCCTTGGGACGCGGATCAGAAAATTTATGTTTGGATTGAGGCTTTGATGAATTATCTTTCGGCGATAGATATTGATAGTGAAAGAGGCAAAAAGTTGTGGCCGGCTGACGTTCATTTGATGGCTAAAGATATTATAAAGTTTCACGCGGTAATTTGGCCAGCGATACTTTTGGCTTTAGATTTAGATTTGCCGAAGTCTATCAGCGTCCATGGTTTTTTTACAATTGATGGAAAAAAGATGAGTAAGTCTTTGGGTAAT
>JBDRHN010000088.1:0-19161 GCA_043816765.1 bacterium
ATTCCCTCTTATCTTTGTGTTTTTTTGGTTAATTACGCATACGGGGTTTTTGGTGGGGGTGGGGGGGGCGACGGCGCCGCACCTACCCGAACCAATACTTACATTCCTCTGCAATGAATTATCTAATTTGATTATATATAACTTCGGTGAACTCGTCAATTACATTCTCTCATCCAACGCCTCATTAACCAACCTATCCGCCTCCTTATTCTGCTCCCGATAAATATGAGTAAATTTACATTTTTTAAAACCCTGCGCCAAATTCCAAACCTTAACAAACAAAGGCGCCAAATCTTTATTTTTAACCTTGTACTCAAGATTCAACTGCTTAACCACAAGCTCACTGTCTAAAAAACAATTAATATCCAAATCTTTCCCCCCCATTTTTCTTAATTCCGAAAGACCAAAAATCAAAGCCTCATACTCAGCCTGATTGTTGGTAGCCTCGCCAATATATTTTTTAATTTTTTTAACAACTTTACCGCCGTCTTTAATAACCGCCCCAATCCCGGCAGGACCGGGATTGCCACGAGCGCCGCCGTCGGTGTATAGAGAAAATATCATAGTATTTTGTATTTGGTATTTAGTATCTAGTATTTTAACAAAATACTAAATACAAAATACTAGATACTAAATACTTATCGCAATATCAACAAGTTTCAACTGCAACTCCCTATTCCCATTCCATTCATTAACACTCACACAAGCAACCAAGTCAACAACATCCCCTATATTCAATTTCTCACACCAATTTTCCGTTCCATTATTTGTATTTCCGAAAGAAAAACCAATGATGGTAAAAAATTTATTATCCTGTTTTACTCTCAGCCGTAAATGTTTTTCATCTTGCCCGACTCCCCGTATTTCAATAACTTCAACTTTTTTAATTAAAAATAACGGCTCAGAGTTTGCCTCTCCAAACGGTTCAAGTTGCTCAATGCTTTCAAAAAGTTCCCAATCTATGTCAGTCAATTTTGCTTCCGCGTCAATCTCTAAAACAGGGCTAAGATCTACTTCTTTTAAATTTTCTTTTGCTAACTTTTTTAATCTCGCCTGAAATTCACTCAGAACATCTTTATTTTTCAAAGTAAACCCCGCGGCTTGACTGTGTCCGCCAAAACGAACCAAAAATTCAGGAATTTTTTCAAGCGCTTCAATCATGTTAAACTGCGGGATGCTCCGTGCAGAACCCGTAATCACTCCGTCGTCAGATTCCCCCATCACCAAAGCCGGCCTGTTAAATTCTTGCACCAATCTGCTCGCCACAAGCCCGACAACTCCAACAGTCCAATCTTTGCCGCAAGTAACTATTAAATCATCATCTTGTTGCTCCATTGCTTGTTTTCTCGCCTCTCTGAAAATATTCTCAGTTTCCATCTGTCTTTGTCTGTTTGTCTCATTCAGGTTAGCGGAAAATTTTGCCGCCTGCTCCAAGTCATCCTCTACCAAAAGCTCAAAAGCTGATGTGGCATGATCCATTCTGCCAGCGGCATTAATTCTCGGACCGATCTGAAAACCGATATTATAAGTTGTCAATTTTCTTTTCCCTTCAAACTCAAAACCCGCATCCTCAATCAAACGCTTTAGTCCAACCCTTTGCGTCTTATTTAAAACAACTAAACCGTATTTAACTAAAGTTCTGTTCTCGCCAACCAAGGGACAGCAATCGGCAATAGTGCCGATGGCGACAAGATCCAAAAGCCATTTTTCAAAAGCCTCTTTCTTTTTGCAATAATCCGTAGAGACAGGTTTGAAACCTGTCTCTACTCCCCCCCCCACGGAGGGGGTTGGGGAGAGGGTTTTATCTGTTTCCCTAGCAAGTAAAGCCTGAACCAGTTTAAAAGCAACACCCACACCGGCCAACTGGTCAAAAGGATATTTACTGCCCGGAACTTTTGGATTTATCAAAGCAACCGCATCCGGCAATTCTTTTGGCGCGTGATGATGGTCTGTAATAACAACATCCATCCCGAGCTCTTTGGCAAATTTTACCTCTTCAAAATTACTAATCCCGCAATCGGTCGTTACCATAAAACTGCAACCCTCTTCGTGCAAATCTTTAATACTGTTTTTGTTCAAACCATAACCTTCTTTTTCGCGGTGAGGAATAAATACTCTCACATTTTTCGCCCCCAAAAACTCCAAAGCCTTAATTAAAACAGCTGAACCCGTAACTCCGTCAGCGTCA
The DNA here is from genome assembly GCA_043816765.1 of bacterium. Lineage (GTDB taxonomy): Bacteria > Patescibacteriota > Patescibacteriia > JBDRHN01 > JBDRHN01 > JBDRHN01. The sequence goes on from JBDRHN010000088.1 coordinate 2,189, forward strand.
TAATCGCCGAAAACAACAATATTTTCACCATTTTTTATAGCTTTAAAAATACGCGCGACCGCTTTTTCCATGTCCTTAAATAAAAACGGATCATGCAAATCCGAGCTATAATCAGGATTTAAAAATTCATCAATCTCTTTCTGCGTTTTTAGCCCGCGATTAAACAAAAGCTGCAAAACCAAAACATTAAGCTGCGGAAAACAGTTTTTAAAATCTTCCGTAATTAAATTGGCGACTTTCCATTTTTTATTCATGTTTAGTATTTTAACACAACTTTATATTTGCAACAAGAAGCATTTTAAGGTTTTTGTGGTATAATGTTATTAAGTTAATCGGACGCTCGGCGTCTCGCGAGACACCGAGCGTCCACGCAAAACCCTATGAACATCTTTAAACTAATCGGCGCGCTTGGGCTGATAATAATTTCAACAGGCATCATTTCAAAACAAAGAAAAAGGCAGGATGTTTTATATATAATCGGGGGGATCTGTCTGGAAATTTACAGCATCCATATCGGCGATTTAATTTTTATAATCCTGCAACTCATCTTTACCGCCGCGGCGATTTACGATTTTTTAAAATTAAAAAAAATAAATATTAATTAATATGAATATTGTTCAACTCTCCAAAGAGCTAATGAAAAAACAAACAGAAGAGAACAAATCTCCGTCATGGCTTTTGACTGAATTGGCAATTAAAAAAGGCAAAGAACTTTCCAAAAAGCACAATGTTGAAGAAAGATTGGTTTTAACCTCCTTGTATCTTGCCCATATAATTTTTAGTCCAATTTGGAACGGTGACATACAAAAAAACCATCCGAAACTTAGCGCTGATTTTGCTAAACCCTTTCTTGAAAAATGGAATGTAAACAAAGAAGATCAAAAAATAATTATAAATTCAATAGAGGCGCATCACAATAAAATCTCGACAAAATCCAAAGTCGCAGAAATAATGAAAAATGCCGAATGCTTTAAGTTTGCCACAGTTGAAGGCAGTTTGATTTGGTTGCACGAATTAGGTATTAGAAAAATTCCTTTTAACGAAGCGAAAGATAAGGTAATTCAAAAAATGGAGCAAAAAATAAAACTGCTTACTTTAAATGATTGCAAAAAAGAAGCAAAACAAAATTGTGATAAAATTTTAAAAATATTTAATAATTTCGTTTAGAAAATCTACTATCGCCTTTTTTGATATCAATTTTTTAAATAAAAATAAACAGTTTCAAAAAACAGACTCGCAATCTCGCAAGCCTGTTTTTAAAAATTTTGATCAAAATCTTTTTTAAGATTATTTAATAATCTTGTCCAAAACGTCTTTCGCCTTTTCTTTTCCTCCCAAACCAAAGGCCAAACCGCCGGCCAAAGCCAACATTACTACAAAACCTGTAAATAATGTTTCAATCAAATTTTTCGCGACACCAAGTTGAACCAAAGATGCCAACATTGCAAAAATCAAAATTGACCACTTAGCAATCTTGCTCAAAAGATCAGGGGAAACAAAACCTGAAACTTTAGCGCTTTTGTGAATTACCTTGCTTACAACATTGGCCAATAAAACTCCGGCCGCTAAAATCAAAATGGCGGCAATAATATTGGGGATGTAAAGTAAGACTTTGTTTAAAAAGTCAGTTACCTGCGTTAGTTGCAAAATATCTGATGCCGCTAAAAAAAATGCAATAGCAATAAACCATTTTACTGTCAAGCCCGCAAACTTGCTAATGTTGCTACCCAAACTAAGTTCCGACAACCCCTTGCTTATTCCCAAACTATCCGCGGCTTTGTTAATCTGCAGTTTATTTAAAATTTTTTCCACGGCAGAACCCAATATTGAAGCAATCATCCATCCTATTAAAACCACAAAAATAGCGACCAACAAACTTGGAATAAGCCACATCAACTTATCCCACAAAGTATAAGTGGCTCTCATAACGCTGGAAGTTGCCGCATTGTTTGTTATCATAAATATCACCCCCTCTCATTTTAATTTTTAATTTCTAATTTTAAATTTTTAAATAATTTTTAAATTTTTCAATGATTTAATTTCAAAACGGCTCAGAAAATTCTGTTTGATTTAATGGTTTGAAAATTTAAAATTAATTCATTGGAAATTGTTTAAAAATTAAAAATTTGAAATTAAAAATTAACTATTCGCTCACCCTAAACACCTCCTCAACCGTCGTCATCCCCCTTGCCGCCTTAAGAATTCCGTCCTGAACCATTGTAACCATTCCCTGCTTGGCCGCGATTTCATTCATTTCATATTCAGAAACTTTTCCAGACAAGATAACTTTTTCAATATTTTCGTTCATAATAAAAATTTCATATATGCCGATGCGCCCTTTGTATCCCAGCCCTTGGCACGTATCACATCCTTTTCCTTTATAAAATTTTAAATTTTTTAAATCAATTCCTTCAGCCGAATCTTTTGGTATGCCGCTTAGAATATTTTTTATTTTTTCTAATTCTCCCAGCTCTAATACGGTTTCCTCTTTGCAGTTTGGACAAATACATCGGCAAAGACGTTGACCGATAACAGCATTAAGCGCGGGGGCTAATAAAAAAGCTTTTACGCCCATCGCCAAAAAACGGGGAATAGCGGCAGTGGCGCTATTTGTGTGAATAGTGGATATAACCAAATGACCGGTCAAAGCCGCGTTAATAGCTGTTTCGGCGGTTTCTAAGTCGCGAATTTCTCCGACCATAATAACATCAGGATCCTGGCGCAATATAGAGCGTAACCCATCCGCGAAGCTATATCCCTGCCTTGAATCGCCGACTTCTTTTGACAAACCCCTTTCATTTGCAATCTGGCTCTGATTAATCCCTTTTAATTTATACTCAATGGGATCTTCTAAAGTGATAATTTTTGTCTCCGAATTGTTCAACTTATTTAAAACAGCATACAGGGTTGTAGTTTTACCAGAACCAGTTGGTCCTGTTGCCATAATCATTCCATTCGGTCTTTTAATTTCTCGTTTTAAATCCTCATAAGCTTTTCCTTCAATTCCGAGATCTTCAAAACCAAGACTTGTTGCTGAAGATTTTAATAAACGCATTACAACACTCTCGCCATAAGCCGTCGGTATGGTGGAAACACGCACATCAACCTTATCATTTTCCCAAAAAATACTAAACCGGCCATCTTGAGGTCTGTTAGTAACATTGATTTTTAAACCTGATAAAATTTTTACTCTAGCGATAATTTTGGTCCAAACGTCCATTGGAATATTTGCAACTTCATGTAAAATTCCGTCTATGCGATAACGAATAAGAATATTTTTTTCTTCAGCTTCAATGTGAATGTCAGAAGAACGCATTGATAAAGATGCCGCGATAATCATATTAATAATCTTTGTCATTGAAACATTCCGCATTCTCTCCTGCAAGTCGGGAAAATTTTTAAAAGAATCCCCGCCAAACTCTTTCATGTCTTCCGCCGTTATCTGCACGCCATTTATAACTTTTAAAACTTTTGGCAGGGCGTCGTATAATTTAAACGCCCTAGTAAAACTGTAAGCGGAAATCATAAAAACAGCGATATTAACCCTTGGAAATTTTTTTTCTGTCTCTCTAACCAATTCTGTTATTTCCTCATTTTGCGGATTAGTCGTCCCAAAACGAATATCTTTGTCTGTTTTATAAAAACAGAGCGCTCCTAAATTTTCTGATTCATTTTTTTCAATGGAGCTGAGCGCTTCAGGCGAAATAGGAAAATTTTTTAAATCAACATAAGGAAATCCCAAACTTTCCGCCTGCGCCGCGACGATTTTTTCATTTTGTTTAATATTAATCTCCTGAATTTTATTCTCTAAAAGTTCTGTCGGGGATTCGTTTTGACAAGAAGACCCCCCCATTAGATCAGACAAAGAGGCGATTTTAGAAGTTTTTAAACTTTTTTTAATCATGTTATTTTTATGGTTTCAAATTGGTTGTATTATATCATATTTTGATAAAATTTCATAACTAATAAAATCATTTGTCATAGCAATATGATAATGTCCTAGTACAGCAAAATAGAAATGTCCTACCCGCTGGTTCCCAGCTGTGCTGGGAACCATAATGCACTTACAGCATGAATTTTATAACAATATTGTTAGTGCAATATGGTTCCGAGTGTTCTTTCAGAACAACTCGGAACCAGCCGTTGTTTCGCATTTCAAAGTAATTTGCTATACTACAGATATGATAAAAGACGCAATAGACATTTATTTACAAAACCCAAGATGGCTTTCCTGCGATTTGGTAAATATAACCAAGCAGGAAGGTCTGCTTTTCCCATGGCTTCGCGACGAGCGGGTTAGTCTGTTTTTTAATAATAAATATAGATTAACTTCGGTAGTGAAACTGAAAGAGAAAGATGCCGCGGGAACGTATTATTTGCAGGCGGTTGATTTGGGATGCAATGGAAATATTGATATTTTGGTTATTATTGACGAAGAGGGGAGAATTATTGAGGATTTTATTTTCAAATTTGAAGAAAATAGATTAAGCGGAGACGTCGCGGCCAGCTGTATTCACAATAGAGAGCAGAGAGTCATTAATGATCTTTTGCAAAATTTAGAACTCCCCCCTATTAAAAAAAATATGCGGTTAGTATTAGAGATGATTTTAGATTTGCAAATAGACCCTTTTAGCAAAGCTTTGCCTCTTTTTAATTTAAATTTGCTTAAATTTTTGTTTGATTTTGGAATTAATGATTTAAAAACCAACGGAAAGTTTGATTTTAAAAAAGTTAATTTTATTCTTGAACGTTTGAAAAATCCATGGAGCGAGGCTGAGGCTAGGACTATTTTGCAGATGGTGAATAATTATGAAAACATAGAAACGATAAAATCAGCCGAGAAAGTCTTTGAAAGACTTGGCGGCGTGAGAAATGTAAGTTTAATAATTTACCGCGGAAAATATCACGGCGATTTGATCGCGATTGTTAAAAATTGCGACTTGGGACAGAAAGAGATGTTGGAAGCTGTGGCAAAGGCGAAGGAAAATTTGTAGTTTGTGGAATTTTTTATCATAGCGATTGTCATTCCGACCGGAGCAAAAATTAAAATAATAAATTTTTGTCGCAGACATAAAATTTATTATTTTAATTTTTGCGGAGCGGAGGAATCCCTTTTAGGACGAAAGTATATTTTGTTTTAATATTAAAAATATTTAAAAAAATTTTTATTAAATTTCAAGTTTGTAGATTTAGCAAAGGATTCCTCCGCTTCACTCCGATTTTGAATATTAAATTTTAGTCTTCGACATAAAATTTAATATTCAAAATCTCCGTTTCGGTCGGAATGGCAATTGCCTTAAAATTTTACAGATTTTTCTGATTTTATGACTGCATTTCACTCTCTTACAACCGACGAAACTATCAAAAAACTCAACACTGCAAAGCATGGTCTTAGCAAAGTGGAGGCTGATTTTCGTTATAATAAATATGGGAAAAATATTTTACCTCGCGGGAAAAAATTTAGCAGAACCAAAATATTTTTTAGCCAATTCAAAAGCGTTTTGGTTTATGTCCTTTTGGCCGCCGCTATAATATCTTTTTTTCTCGATGAGAAAACTGACATGGCTGTGATTTTGCTTGCCGTTGTTATAAATGTTATCATCGGATATTTTCAGGAGACTAAGGCTGAAACAGCGCTTGAAACATTGAGGCGCAACGTAAAGCAGTTTAGTATTGTTATCCGCGGTGGCAAAGAGGAAGAAATTTTATCAGAAGGTTTGGTTATCGGAGATTTGTTGGTTTGCCATGCGGGCGATAAGATTCCTGCTGACTGCAGAATAATAAATCAAAATGATCTTGCCGCGAATGAAGCGGCTTTGACCGGCGAGTCTTATCCTATTAAAAAAATTACAACCCCGCTTTCTAAAGAAACAGTTTTGGCTGACAGGAAAAATATGATTTTCACCGGCGCGGTTATTACATCAGGGCGGGCTGAAGCTATTGTTTGCGCGACTGCTGTTGATACGGAAATGGGCAAGATTGCTTTGCTGATAAAAGACACGGTTGACGAGAGGACTCCGCTTCAAAACAAGCTGGACAAATTCAGCAAATTTTTGGGCGTTGTTGTTTTGTTTGTCACTTTTTTATTATTTGTTCTGGGGGTTTTATTTGGCAAAGACACAAAAGAGATGTTTTTAACAGCGGTCGCGGTGGCGGTTTCAGCGATACCCGAAGGATTTTTAATAGCTGTTACGGCTATTTTGGCTATCGGGATGGAGCGAATATTAAAGAAAAAGGCTTTGGTCCGCAAGTTGGTTGCGGCTGAAACTTTAGGCAGCACGACATATATTTGCACTGATAAAACGGGAACTTTGACAATAGGCGATATGCGTGTAAGCAAGATTGTTACTTATAATCATGACCTTGATGAAATCAAACTTTCTTCAAAAATTAAAGATTATAATTATAGCCCGATTAAGTTATTAAAAATTGGACTTCTTAGCAATGACGCGCATATTGAAAATCCTGATGATTCTGCGAGTGATTGGGTGATTTTTGGAACCCCGACTGAAAAAGCTTTGCTTCTTGCCGGCATGCAGATAGGGTTAAAACAAAATGATTTAAAAAAAGAGTATCCGCGGCTTGATGAAATTCCTTTTACCTCAGAGATAAAATATATGATAACTTTGCACAAGTTTAGCGATGCTAAAAATCATCTTTATATCAAAGGCGCGCCTGAACGGATTTTTGAAATGTGTTCAAAAATTGATTTGGACGACAGGGTTGAATATTTTGACGATATTAAACGTAAAAAAATAAAGCAACAATTTGAAAAATTGAGCGAACAAGGTTTGCGGATATTGGCTTTGGGTTATAGAGACGTTGATTCAAAAATTAAAAAAATAAAAGAGATAAAAAATATCAACGATGATTATGTGTTCGTGGGATTTGTCGGAATTAAAGATCCGTTGCGCCAAGAAGCAAAAGAGACTATAAAGGTCTGCAGAAGCGCTGGCATCACCCCCGTTATGATTACCGGCGACCACAAGCTTACCGCGAAAGCAATCGCAAAAGAGCTTGGGATGCAGTGCGAAAATGAAAATATTTTAACAGGCGAGGAGTTGCAAGAAATTGATGAACGCGATTTTCAAAAAATTATTAAAAATATTTCCGTTTACGCGCGAGTTACTCCAAGTGACAAGATACGAATAGTAAAGGCGCTTCAAGCGCAACATGAAGTGGTCGCGATGACAGGGGACGGCATTAATGACGCGCCGGCGCTGAAGGCGGCTGATATTGGTGTGGCTTTGGGTTCGGGGACAGATGTGGCAAAAGAGACTGCGGATATGGTTCTTTTGGATAATAATTTTAAAACCATTGTTGACGCTATAGAGCAGGGGAGGATAATTTATGAAAATATTAAAAAGATTCTTTTATATCTTCTGTCTAATGTTTTTACTGAAATGCTTTTAATTATTTTAGCGCTTATGTCTGGCGCTCCGCTTCCTATTTTGGCTTCTCAAATTTTGTGGGTTAATCTGATTGACGACAGTTTGCCGAGTTTAGCTTTGACTTTTGAGCCGGGGGATCCGAATATTTTAAAAGAGAAGCCTCAAGAGCGCGAAAAGCCGATTTTGGATTTTGAGAGAAAATTTTTAATTTTTTTTATCAGCATTATTACGGGAGTGGCTAATTTTTTTCTTTTTTTATGGTTGTTCAACCACAGAGAATCGCTTATGGAAGTGCGAACAATTGTGTTTACCAACCTTAGCGTTGAGTCCCTTTTTTATGTTTTTAGTTGCAGGAGTTTAAAGCATTCTATTTGGAACAAAGAATTTTTTGCTAATAAATATTTAATCGGCGCTGTTTTTATCGGTTTTTTTCTGCAAGTGATTGCTATTTATATTCCTTTTTTACAAAGATTTTTGCAAACCGTCCCGCTTACTTTGTTTGATTGGATAGTTATAATAGCGCTTAACATTGGCATAGTTTTGAGCATTGAGATTGCGAAGTTTGTTTTTATAAGGAGGGGAAGAGTGAACCAATCCATGAAGTGATAAATTATAATTTTGATTAATATTTAAAATACAAAAACACAGAAAACACAAAAACAATAAAACACGAAAACAATCTTGAATTTTAATTTGTTTTTATGTTTTAAAGCGAAGCTGTGTATTTTTGTATTTTATGTTATAATATATTTATGCGCGACAGAAGAGGAAAAAAACCAAAAAGTTTTTGGCAAAGAATTTTTTATTCCCAGATTATTATTTTTGCAGGCGTATTTTTTATAATTATTTTTTCTATTGGAACAAGCAAAAGAATAGCGCGAAAGAATCAGATCAATAAAGAAACAGAGCAACTGCAAGCCGAGATTGACAGGCTTTTATCAAACGGCAAAGAGCTTAATGAACTTTTATCTTATTTAAACAGCAATGATTTTTTAGAAGAAGAAGCAAGGACTAAGTTAGGATTAAAAAAAGACGGAGAGCAAATAGTTATTATAAATAATAATAGGTCAAAAGACGCCGAAACAGCCAATAATCTTTCTAAAATTTATCATCCGGCAGAGCCGTGTCAAAAAAGCAATCAGGAAAAATGGCGTGATTATTTTTTTGGTTTTTAAATATTAAATATATGGTTTTATCAAAAAAACAAATTAAAAAACAGTCAGATAAAATTGTAAAAATGCGCAATGATGTTTTGAATGAAATAAAAAGGAACGAAAGACCGCTTGTGCCGCCCGAGATTGGAGAAAACCATGAAAATTCGCCGGCGATTGATAAAATTAAACCCAAAAAAACTGTTAATAAAAAGAAAAAAGTTATTAATGCGAATAAAAAATCTGTTGAACTAAAAAAGATTTCCGCGCCAAAGCCAATGATTCGCAAGGATGCGTCCGCCGCAAAACCGATTGGCAAGATAAAGAAGACAACGACAGCTAAAAATATTTTTATTTTATTTTTTTTCGGCATAATATTGGGTTGTTTGCTGTTTGCGGCTTTTGTTTTTTATATCCCCAAAACCGAAAGTTTGCCTGCGAGGAAAATCAGCAAGATTATTTCTTTTCCAGCTATTATAATCAATGGAAAATTTATTAGTTATAATAATTATTTAAAAGAGGTTGACACAGTTGATCTGTTTTTAACGCGGCAAAAGAGAATCGGGGTTATACAAGAGATTCCGCATAGAAAGCAGATAAGAAAAGAAATCGCGAATCTTTTAATAAGGCAAGAAATAATAAAAAATTTGGCTGACGAATACAAAATATCCGTAAGCCAAAAAGAAATTGACGATGAAATTAATAAAATTAAAGAGAAGTCGCGGTCAGAAGAGAGTTTTGAAGGAATGCTTAAAAATTTATACGGCTGGAGCGAGGAAGATTTTGGCAATAAAGTAATACAAAATTATTTGTTGATTTCTAAATTATCGGATAAGATGTTTCCGGATATTTCTGGCGAAGAATCAAAAGAATTGTTTGATAAAAAAATTGAAGAGCTAAAACAAGGGATGAATATTTATGTTTTGATTGAATAAAGTTTTTGTTATCCCCCCAACCCCCCCCTTGCGAAAGGGGGGAATATAATGATGTGAGCCGAGAATGGGATTTGAACCCACGACCTACGCGTTACGAATGCGGTGCTCTGCCAGCTGAGCTATCTCGGCGGAGTAATTTAAGATTTATGATTTCAGATTTAAGATTTTTTTTAAATCATAAATCTGAAATCATAAATTATTTGAGCGAGTGAAGGGAATCGAACCCACGCTTTAACCTTGGGAAGGTCATGTACTGCCATTATACTACACTCGCAGAATTTTTTAATTATGTGTTTATTATATATATTTTTTCTTAAAAAGCAAGGAGTATCTAGTCTTTTATGTTCAAAAAAAGAATTTTAATAATAATCATATTTACAGCCCTAATAATCCCGTCTATTACTCGGGCTGACGCGGGTTTTTGCAGTCTGAATAATTATTCTCTAAAAATTGACGAAAATACTATTAAATCCGGTTATACAGTTGAAGCTTTTGAGGGTTCGTTTAAAATTGGCATTTTCCCAGGCGCGCTTAGAGAATCGTCAAGAGTGAATTTAAAAAATATTACAAAAACAGAGAATGAATCGGGCATTGAAGTCCAGCGCAATGAGCCTGACGGCTGGCGGTTAAACAGCGATATTTATGAATATGATTTTACGAAAAAGGAGGCTTATTCAAACAATGTTCCTTTGGTTATAGAGATCGCTTTTGGAAAAGAGACAGTTAACCATAAAAAAATATTTTATTTTGATGGGATTTCTCAAAAGTGGAAAATGTTGCCCGCGACAATAGACTGGACAAAAAAGAACGCGCGAACCAAGCTGTATTTTACTTATGTGAGATTAGCTGTTTTTGACCAGATTGATATCGCGGGAACTGGCGCGGCGAGCTGGTATAATCAGGCGCTGTTTAAATATTTTAAATATAGAAATGGCGATTTCGCGGCATCGCAGCAGTATCCAAAGGGGACAAAACTCAGGGTGAAAAATTTAGAAAATGATAAGACTGTGATTGTTATTGTGAATGATTACGGTCCGGAAAAGCGGACTGGCAGAATTATTGATTTGGATGTTAGCGCTTTTAAAAAATTAGCGTGGAAGGGGCTGGGGACGATAAATGTCGCGGTGGAACCAGTCAACGAGTAAAAAAATTTGTCGGCAGGCTCGGCGCGTCGCCGAGCCTGCCGACAAATTTTACATTTTCTATGATTAAACTTAAAAAAGTTAATAAAATATATTATCCAGAGACTTACGCTTTGCGCGATATTAATTTGAATATCAGACCAGGCGAGTTTTTGTCTATTGTCGGGCAAAGCGGAACAGGAAAAACTACTTTAGTAAAACTTCTTTTGGCGCAAGAAAAGGCTTCAAGCGGGCAGATTATTGTAGGCGGATGGGACATCACGAATATCAGCAATTATGAGGCGCCGCTTTTGCGCAGGCAGATTGGCGTGATTTTTCAAGATTTTAAATTGCTTCCAAGGAAGACCGTTGAGGAGAATGTCGCTTTTGCTTTGCAGGTTTGCGGCGAGTCGATTTCGCATATTAAAAAAATTGTTCCCCAAGTGATCAAAATCGTCGGTTTGAGCAATAAGGCCGACAGGTATCCGAATCAGATTTCCGGCGGAGAACAGCAGAGGGTTACGATTGCGCGTTCTCTTGTCCATCGCCCCAAAATTCTGCTTGCCGACGAACCGACCGGCAATCTTGATTCTATCAACACCCAAGAGATTATTGATCTGCTTTTAAAAATCAATCAGTTTGGCACGACTGTTATTTTGGTTACTCACAATCGCGAAATTGTGAATAATTTACATAAGCGCGTTATCACCCTTGACGATGGGATGATTATTTCCGATCAGCAGGTGGGGAGGTATGTGCTTTAGGAAGTTAAAAGTTTAAAGTTTTACGCCCCGCGCGGGTCTCCGCACAGGGACTCCCGCGGGGGAGTGAGATAATCTTTCAAACAAAATAAATTTCGTTTTATGATCACCCATAAACAATTTTTAAATTTTATTAAAACCCTAAAAGTCGGATATAATGTTATGGGACCGGTGCGGGATAAAAATTCCGATGAAGTTTTTATTCGCCCGATTGACAAGGCAGAAGATATTGACTGGTCGGGGAAAATTCCGATTTATTCATTTAAGAGGCATTTTTTTAAGCCGACCGAAGAGTTGTTTGAATATAGCGGCGCGGAATTAAAAGAGATTCCTGTCTTCACAGAAAGGCCTGTCGCTATTTTGGGATTAAATATACTTGATTTGCGAGCGCTTGGAATGTATGATCTGATTTTTAAGCGCGATTCTTATTATCAACAAAAACGTTTAAAAAATTTACTGATCGGCGTCAGCAACGTCGCTTTAAACAAAAGAGAGTATCAAATATTTTCGGAAAATTTTGAAGAGAATATTTTGGAACATTTGCATTTTGATATTTTTTTTGAAAAGCAGAGTGAGAACAAATACCGCGTGTTTACCGGTTCGCGAATGGGGCAAAAAGTATTAGACATTTGCGGAATAAAAGATTTTGAGCATGCGCAATTTGCCGGCCAAATCCGGGAAGAGGGGAAAGACCCGCGTATGTTGATGCTCGCTGAAAAAGTGAAAAATTCAGCAAATAATCCTATCTGGAAAGAACTTGGAGAAAAATGCTATGCTTGCGGCAAATGCAGCATGGTGTGTCCGACTTGCTATTGTTTTGATTTTTATGATATAAAAGGGTTGAAAGGCGGCAAAAAAATCAGGCAATGGAGTTCTTGTTTTTATCCTGAGTTTTCCCAAATAGCCGGGGATCATAAATTTTTAGATACGATTTCCAAAAGAATATTTTATTGGTATTATCATAAATTTGTTACTATCCCTGAAAAATATTCGGTGCCGGGATGCGTAAGCTGTCTACGTTGCGTCAAGGTTTGCCCTGCTGGAATTGATATTAGGAAAGTGTTGGAAAGACTGTAAAGTTGAAAGTATTTTTAAGTTTTAAATGTAGGCTATAAAGACTTTATGACTTTAAGGACTTTATAGACTTTTGACTAATAACGTATGAAAATATATTTTTCAACAAATAGAAAGAAAATTTTAAAAGCGCATTTAACGATAATTGATTGGCTCAAAGAGCGCGAGTATGAGGTTAAATTTGAATTGGCAAATACAGCGCAGGATAAAGCCGTAAAAGTTGATGGTTTTGACGTGGTTATTTTAGAGATGTGTAAAAAAGACGATATGATTTATAAAAAAGTTTTTTATGCTTTGATGAAAAATAAACCCGTTTTGTTGTTGTATGAATACCATTGCCGCAAGCCGAAAGATTTTGATTTTCCATTGGAAAAGAATATGTTGAAATATTTAACGATGAGGGGTTATGTTAATGGCAATTTAGAAGAAGTTTTGGAAAGGTTTTTTGTTAATTTGGAAACAGGCCCGCTGGAAAGATTTAATTTTTTTATCAGCAAAGATATTGAAGATTATCTAAGTTGGATTCCATATAGCAGCGCGCAAACAAGGTCTGATTTTCTCCGCAGGCTGATTAAAGATGAGATGGGCAAAGACAAGAAGTATGGAGCGTATAAAAAGCGAAAATGCTAATCCGCCAGCTGGCGGATTAGCATTTTCGCTTTTGAAAGTTATCCACCGCTTGCATGGTGGATTTTTATTTTGAAATGTTGTAAAATATTTATATATATAAATTATTTACAATATGACAAAATATAATTGCGGGGAAATTGATAATTGCGGAGTCGTGTCTTTTTTTTCCAACGAAGAGGATGGTAAAATATTATTGCTGGTGAAAGATAAAATGTTGCTGTTGTTGCACAAAATGTTGTTTAACTATTACGGCTATAGGGTAAAAGCAATCGCGAAACCGGAGGTTATTTGCGGTTATTTAAAAATATATCGCCCTGCTTTGGTGGTGTTTGATATGGATATCAGAAAGAGCTTGTGCAAAAAGATTGCGGCTTATTTAAAGAAGGCGAAAATTCCCACCTTGTTGATTATCAACAGCGGGGATGAGTGTGATGTTTGTAAATATTTAGAGCCCGGAATGTGCGATTATGTTGACAGCTTGTCTGACGAGATTCATCTGATTATAAAAAAAGCGGAGAGGCTGATGAAGGGGGGAGGAGGATGATAGCGCCAGAATCCTCGCTTGTTTTGAAAAACATATAAAATGTGATATTATTTACATATGAATAAATTAACAAAATCATTAGAAAGCGCCACCCGCAAAACGATTGATAGTTGGCTCACGGAACTCGGCTGGAATATTGACGAGGATTCTTTTGCTTGCAATGTTTTTACAGAAAGAGCAAAAACAAAAGAACAGAATAAACAATTTAAAGGGAAAAAACCAGATTTTGTTTTATATAAATCAGGAACAGATAATCCAATCGCTATTATTGAGGCAAAAAGAAAAGGTCAGCCAATAGAAAAAGCGTTGAAGCAGGGCATTGAAAGATACGCCGAACCATTGGGTGTTGATATTGTTTTTGCTATTGATGGGGGTTTTGTGAAAACTTTCAGCATAAAGAACGGCAAAGAACTAACGATAGATAACGCGCCGCTTCACGAGCTTATTTCAGAAGCAAAATTATTGCGGTTTTTAAAAGAAGGCGCAAACATTGAAGAAGTAACGGAAGAAGTTAAATATACACGCGAGGAACTTATTAAAATTTTTGAATGGGCGGACAATCTTTTAAGAAAAGAAGGTTTGCAAAAAGGAATTGAAAGATTTACCGCTTTTTCAAATTTTTTATTTATAAAAATTGTTAGCGAGATAGAAAATGATAGAGAGAAAAGAGGCGTAAAACGATTATTGAAAAAATCACTCTGCTGGGAGAGTTTTGAAAATATTGAAGACGAAGAAACGTTATTAAATTACATTAACAACACGGTTTTAAGGGATGGATTAGCAAAGGAATATAATCATAGCGATGATATTTTTCAGGAAAAATTAAAAATTAAAAATCCGAAAATTGTAAAAGAAATTGTAAATAAACTTTCTAAATTAAAACTTATTAACACTGAAAGCGAAATAAAAGGCGATGCTTTTGAATATTTTATCAAGAGCATCGCTTCTCGCAATGATCTTGGAGAATATTTTACGCCTCGCCATATTGTTAAGTTAATGGTTTATTTAGTCAACCCGAAATTTGGCAGTAAAATCCTTGACCCGTTTTGCGGTACAGGCGGTTTTCTCATAGAAACGTTTAGACACATACGCAAGGGCATAAACGAAAGAGACGAAAATTTAATGGCAGCTTTAAAAAATTATACTCTCTTTGGGGTAGAACTTACTGAAACTTATAAAATCGCCAAAATGAATATGATTATCACGGGCGATGGACACAATAATATAATTCAAGACGATACGGCAAAAAATATTTTCTGGGAAAAATTTGCGGACGACGAGCAAGATAAAGAAAAAATAAAAAAAATTGAAAAACTGAAAGAAACGGGATTTGATTATATCCTTTCTAATATTCCATACAATCAAAAAACAGATTACGGAAATTTGTATCCAGTACCGTCAAATAATGGCGATAGTATTTTTATTCAAAATATACTTAATGCTTTGGCAAAAAATGGGAAGGCGGCGGTCATCGTTCCAGAGGGTTTAATCTTTAGAAAACTTTATGAAAAGACAAGGCAATGGATTTTAGAAAATACAAATCTAACCGCAGTTATTTCGTTGCCGTGCGGCGTTTTCTTGCCATATGCCAATGTAAAAACAGCGATTTTTATTTTTGATGGCAAGACTCAAACAAAAAAAGTTTGGTTTTATCGTTTAAATAATGACGGATTTGAACTAAATACTAATCGCAGACCAGCAAAAAAAAATGATATACCTGATTTAATGGGCAAATGGGCGGATAAGCCAGAATTTGAAAATAGTTTTTGGGTGGATTTTAATGATATTAAGTCAAATATTTATAGTTTGAATATTGATGATTATATTAAGAGGCAAAAAGTTAAATCGGATTATTCTTTAGCAGAAGTTGCGAACGTATGCAAAGAAATAAAATCAGGCGGGACGCCGCCAAGAAACAAGGTTGAATATTTTAGAAATGGAAATAATCTTTGGGTTAATATTGGAGACATGAAACAAAAATACATCACCGATACAAAGGAAAAGATTACTAATGAAGCCATTGAGGATAGCAATGCAAAGAAACTTCCCAAGGGAACAGTTTTAATATCAATTTTTGCGACATTAGGGGAGGTAGTAATTTTACAAAAAGAGGCTGCTACAAATCAGGCAATCGCTGGGCTGATTGTTGATAGCGCAAAAATTGATAATGAATATCTTTATTATGTTTTGAAAAACAAGAAAGAATACATCAAGAGTTTGGGCAGAGGGATAGCGCAAAAAAATATCAATCAAAGTATTTTGAAGAAAATTAAAATACCTCTTCCGCCATTGTCGGAACAAAAGAGAATCGTTGTAAAGTTGCAAAAGGAAGATGCCGAAATTGAAAGTTTAAAACAAAGAATTATAAAAATGGAAATTGAGAAGAGAGAATTTTTAAATAAAATTTAGCAATCGCGATGCCGCGCGGGAGTCCGTCTTCCGCCTTTTTTGTTTGCCCGAAATTTTCCAAGATGTTATAATACCATCATTAAAAATATGGAGGAGAAAGTAAAATATACAATTAAAAATTTGCCCGCGAATGAACAGCCGCGAGAGAAGTTGATTGAGATGGGGTCGGATGTTTTGTCTAACGCTGAACTGCTGGCGGTGATTTTGGGGACTGGATATAAAAACGAGGGAGTGCTGGAGCTGGCGAACAGGATTTTATCTGAATACGGTTCTAAGGCTATTACTAAAATTCGCAGTGTTGAACGTTTGATGAATGAGCTTAGTATTCCGAAAGTGAAGGCTTGCCAGCTGATTTCTTGTTTTGAAATTGGAAGGCGTTTTTTTGCTGAAGACACGGCGAGGATGCCGACTTTGCGGGGGCCTGAAGATGTTTATAAATATTTGGGTTCGGAAATGGCGGGATTGAAAAAGGAGAATTTTCACTCCCTGTGTCTGAATACGCGTAATAAACTAATTCATGATGAGGTCGTTTCTGTTGGGACTTTGGACGCGAGCATTGTTCACCCTAGAGAAGTTTTTGGTCCCGCCATTGAATTTTCCAGCGCTGGTGTTATCTTGGTTCACAATCATCCTTCCGGCGATCCAGAACCGTCGGTTGCTGACAAAGAATTAACCACGCAATTGATTAAAGCTGGGAAAATTTTGGGGATTGAGATTTTGGATCATGTCGTGGTGGGAAAGGATGGGTTTTTTAGTTTTTCTAAAGAAGGGGAGTTGGGTTTTTAAAGTTGATAGTTTTTTGCCATTTATGGCGAACAATGTCATTCCGACCGGACAGGCTGTCTAAAAAGCCCTTTGACAATTTAATAAAAATCAGAAAATTTAGATAAAAATTATGAATATTTTTGATGCGGGTTATCCACTTTTTTTACTGTAATTCTAGCTAAGAATGTGATA